>NZ_CP045118.1:4207494-4508029 GCF_009189165.1 Pseudomonas sp. SCB32 | reverse complement strand
GGTGGAGGGCGCCACATCCAGCAGTTCGGCGAGGCAGTCCGGGTCGAACTTGCCTACCGGGAAGCGGAAGTCGGCGAATTGCTGGGTGTCGGCCAGACGACCGACACGGTCGTGGTTCTTCACCAACTGGTACTTCTGGATCACCGTGGCGTGGTCCACGGTCTTGGCCGGGTTGAAGTTGTCCTTGATGATCTTGAACACCACGTTGAAGCCGGGCAGGGTGAACACGCTCATCACCATGCCGCGCACGCCCTGCGCCATGACGAACAGGTCGTCGGTGGTCGCCAGGTGGTTGATCAGCGCGCGGTAGAACTCGCTCTTGCCTTGCTTGTAGAAACCGATGGAGGTGTACAGCTCGGCGATGTGCTTGCCCGGCAGCAGACGCTTGAGAAAGGCCACCAGCTCCGCCGGAACCGGCACGTCGACCATGAAGTAGGAGCGGGTGAAGGAGAAGATGATCGAGACTTCCGCCTCGTCGGTGATCACCGTGTCGAACTGGATGCCGCGCCCCTCGTGGTGCACCAGCGGGAACACCAGCGGCCACTGCTCCTCGGGGGTGAACAGGCGGCCCACCAGGTAGGCGCCCTTGTTGCGGTAGAACACCGAGCCGATCAGCTCGATGGTCAGCGTCGGGTCCTTGCACACCCAATCCGGCAGGTTGGCGTGCAGCAGGCTGTCCATGCGCTCCAGGTCGCGCTCGCGGTCGTCGTAGTCCACGGCGAAGCGGTAGTCGTCGAAGATCTGCTCCAGGGTAGGGCGCAGGTGGCCGCCAGGGCGGTACAGGCGGGTGTGCGGGGCGCGCGCGTGGGCACGCAGGGACGGCCGGGTGGTGTGCACGAACATGGTGCCGTCGCTGATGTTGTCGTGGCTGAACAGGCCGCAGAAGATCGAGTTGAACCAGGTTTCCGCCAGCTCGTCGTCCAGGCGCGGGTCGATCAGGGTGATGTAGGCACTCTTGGCGATGGGCCAGCGCTCCACGTCCACCAGGTCGATATGGGCCATGGCGCCGGTCAGGCGCTCCACGGTTTCGGCGACCTTTTCCTCGTACAGGTTGATGCGCTCGGCCGAGGCCCGCTGCGCCTCCTGCCAGAGCGCCTGTTCGAAGCGCGCCGGGGCACCGTCGGTGATCTGGTGGAAGCGTGCGCGGTAGTCGTCGAAGCCTTCGAGGATCAGGGTCGCGATCTCGATCGCCGGCCAGTGCTGAGCCATGGGAGTGCCTCTGCAGAGTCGTTGTGCAGCGAGCTTAGCCAGCGTGAACGGCGAGGGAAAGTGGGAATTCGCGTGGCGTCCGGGCAGCATTCCGAGAGTTATCGGGCGTATGCTGATCCACCCATTCTCTTCGACAGGAACCTCGGCAAGGAGCTGACGCGATGGAGAACATGCGCATCGAGCGCTGCACGGAGCAGCACATCAACGGCCTGACCGCCCTCTACAACCATCCCGCGGTGGCGCGCCAGGTGCTGCAGATGCCCTACCAGGCGCCGGAGATGTGGCGAAAGCGACTGACCCTGGACAGCGAGCGCCAGGTGACCCTGGTGGCGCTGCATGAGGGCGAGGTGGTCGGCAGCGCCAATCTGGAGCAGTACCCGCGCGCGCGTCGCAGCCATTGCGGCGCCATTGGCATGGGCGTGGCGGTCACCTGGCAGGGGCGTGGCCTCGGCACGCGGCTGCTGGCGGAGCTGCTGGAGGTCGCCGACAACTGGATGGGCCTGCGTCGCATCGAACTGACCGTGTACACCGATAACCAGCCTGCCATCGCGCTGTACCGCAAGTTCGGTTTCGAAGTGGAAGGGCAGCTGCGTGAGTTCGCCTTACGCGATGGCGTTCATGCCGACGTGCTGAGCATGGCGCGGCTGCGCAGGAGCTGAATATGGAGTTTGAAAGTCAGCTGTGGATGGATGCTGCCGGCCACCGGCGTAGGCTGGTGGCTCACCTGCCATGGAGCTATTCGCGATGAGTCCCGCAGCACTGCTGAATCTGCTCGGCCTGGCCGCCATCTGGGGTGCCAGTTTCCTGTTCATGCGCCAGTTGGTGCCAAGTATCGGGGTGATGCCGACGGCATTCTTCCGGGTGTTCCTGTCCGCCCTCGGGCTGGTGGCGATCCTGCTGGTGCTGCGCACGCGCTGGGATTTTCGCGGCAAGTTCGGGCGCTTGCTGGTGATCGGGGTGATCAGCTCGGGCATTCCGGTGCTGATGTACAGCCTGGCGGCGCGGGTGCTGCCGGCCGGTTATTCGGCG
Organism: Pseudomonas sp. SCB32; assembly: GCF_009189165.1. Classification (NCBI taxonomy): domain Bacteria; kingdom Pseudomonadati; phylum Pseudomonadota; class Gammaproteobacteria; order Pseudomonadales; family Pseudomonadaceae; genus Pseudomonas; species Pseudomonas sp. SCB32. Next base: position 4,505,791 of record NZ_CP045118.1, on the reverse strand, counting down.
ATCTTCAATGCCACCACGCCGCTGATGGGCGTACTGATCGGCTCGTTGTTCTTCGGTGAGTCGCTGACCGGCTCCAAGGCGTTGGGTGTATTGCTGGGGCTGGCCGGGGTGGCCGTGCTGACCGGTGCCGGCCCGGTGCCGCTGGACGCCGCCGTGCTGTGGGGTGCCGCTGCCTGCCTGGTGGCGACGACCTGCTACGGCTTTGCCGGGTTCATCACCAAGCGCTGGATCAACGATCAAGGTGGCCTGGACTTCGGCATTTCGGCACTCGGCAGCCAGATCGGCGCGACCCTGTGCCTGCTGCCGGCCTTTCTCGGTACCAGCCTGGACATGCCGCTGGCGCCGCTGTTCGAGCCGAAGATTCTGCTGGCCCTGGCCGGGCTGGGCTTCCTCTGCACCTCCTTCGCCTACGTCCTGTACTTCCGTCTGCTGGCCAGCGTCGGCCCGCTGAAGACCATGACGGTGACCTTCCTCATTCCGCTGTTCGGCGTGCTCTGGGGGGTGCTGTTGCTGGACGAGTCGCTGTCCTGGGCGCACCTGCAGGGCGGGGTGCTGATTGCCGTGGCACTGTGGCTGGTGCTGCGGCCGGCGCCGTTGGCGAAAGTGGAAACGGCCAGTTGAGTGAGCCGGAGGCGAGGAAGAGTCCCCGCCTCCGGCTTGTGCACCAGACGATCAGCTATCGACCGCCTGTGTGGCTGCTGAAGTGCGCGCCGGGCCCGCCTTGCGAAACACCAGCATCAATCCCGCCACGATCAATCCCATGCCCAGCAGGCCCAGCGCGGACAGGCGATTGCCGAACACCAGGTAGTCCATCAGCGCGGTAACCGCCGGCACCAGGTAGAACAGGCTGGTGACGTTGACCAGATCACCCGCGGCGATCAGCCGGTAGAGCAGCACGGTGGCCAGCACCGAGACCATCAGCCCCATCCACAGCGCGCTGAGGATGAACGCGGTGTTCCACTCCACGTACAGCGGCTGGAAAGGCGCCACGGCCAGGCACAGGGTGAGGCCGGCGATGTACTGCAGGGGCAGGGTGCCCAGCGGATTCTCGCGGATGTTCTTCTGCAGGATCGAGCCGCCGGTGATCGACAGCAGTGCCAGCAGGCAGCAGGCCAATCCTGCGAAGGTCAGGCCCGACAGCCCGATGCTCTGGTACACCACCATCACCAACCCGACCAGCCCCAGCGCCAGGCCACCCAGGCGCGTGGCCGAGTGCCGGCGCTCCAGCAGGAAGCTGGTGAGCATCGGCTGCACGCCAAGCACCGTGGCGATGACGCCGGGGGTGACGTGCTGGTCCAGCGCCAGCAGGTAGAAGATCGGATAGACGCCGAGCATCACCAGGCCGGTCAGTACCGCCTGGCGCACCTGCCGGCGCTCGCGTGGCCAGCGCAGGCCGATCAGCGGTGAAAGGATCAGCAGCGCCGCCAGCGCGGTGCCGAAACGGGCGATGAGGAAGACCATGGGCGAGGCATGGGCCAGCCCCCACTTGCTGATGATGGCGGCGCTGCTCCACAGCAGCACGAACAGCGAGGTACTGGCCAGGGCGGCCAGGGAAGAACGATTGAACGAAATCATGCAATGCACCTGTCGTCAGGCAGATCACGACCGGCCTTCAGGCGGCCGGCCACAAGCCAGGTGCCGCGTCAGATGAGCGCGGAAAACCGGGCGATGGAAAACGCGTGATGCGTGGGCGTCAGCAGCTCACGCCGGGCGGCGGATTGGCCGCGCTGGGAGGCGGAGGCGACGCGATGGCGACGACAGGAGGGGGAGGGCAGGCCGCACCCATACCCGCGCCGCGTGCCGGGGAGGCTGCAGCGATGATTGCCTGGGTGGGCAACGGGTATCGGGACATGGACGGAAACCTGATTCAGTGAGGCAGCGAAGTGCCGTGTGGGCTGACTATAGCGGGCAACGTGCCCCGAGGCGAGCCCTGCGCGAGTCGTGCGGCAAAGCGCGACTCTCGCGACAGAAATGACAACGCGCGGCCGAAACCGCGCGTTGCAGGGGCAAGGGTGACGCTTACTTGCCGGTCTTGATGGTGTTCCAGATGCGGGTGCGCAGGCGGTCGATCTTCTGCGGCATGGATTCGAGGGCGAACAGCTTGGCCATCTTGTCCTGCGGCGGGTAGATCGCCGGGTCGGCCTTGATCGCCTTGTCCACCAGCGGATCGGCGGCCAGGTTGCCGTTGGCGTAGTGCACCGAGTTGCTCACGCCCGCCATCACTTCCGGACGCAGCAGGTAGTTCATGAAGGCGTAGGCGGCCTTTTCATCGGGCGCGTCTGCCGGCATGGCGACCATGTCGAACCACAGCGGCGAACCTTCCTTCGGAGTGGAGTACTGCACGTCCACGCCGTTCTTGGCTTCCTTGGCGCGGGTGGCGGCCTGCAGGATGTCGCCGGAGAAACCGACCACCATGCAGATCTCGCCGTTGGCCAGGTCGCTGACGTACTTGGAGGAGTGGAAGTAGCGGATGTACGGACGCACCTTGAGCAGTGCTTCCTCGGCCTTCTTGTAGTCCTCCTGCTTCTGGCTGTGGTGCGGCAGGCCCAGGTAGTTCAGGGTGATCGGCAGCAGTTCCGGACCGTTGTCCAGCACCGCTACGCCGCACTTGGCCAGCTTCTCCATGTACTCGGGCTTGAAGAAGATGTCCCAGGAATCGATCGGCGCGTTGTCGCCCAGCACTTCCTTGATCTTCGCCGAGTTGTAGCCGATGCCGGTGGTGCCCCACAGGTAGGGGAAGCCGTGCTCGTTGCCCGGGTCGTTCACTTCCAGCGCCTTCATCAGCACCGGGTTGAGGTTCTTCCAGTTCGGCAGCTGGCTCTTGTCCAGCTTCTTCAGCGCGCCGGCCTGGATCTGCTTGGCCATGAAGTGGTTGGACGGGAATACGACGTCGTAGCCGGACTTGCCGGTCATCAGCTTGCCGTCGAGAGTCTCGTTGCTGTCGTAGACGTCATAGGTCGCCTGGATGCCGGTTTCCTTGGTGAAGTTCGGCACGGTTTCCGGGGCGATGTACTCGGACCAGTTGTAGATCTTCACGGTGTCGGCCTGGGCGGCGCCAGCGGACACGGCGAGGGAAATTGCGAGGGTGGAGAGCAACGGGGCGGAAATTTTCATTCTTGTATTCCTGACGGCGGTGCGGGATGCCCGGTGCCGTCCGCTCAGGGCGGCAAGGTGTCACGGGCTGGGCAAGAATTAATCATTTTGCCGGAGTATGGCGAGAGGCCTTGGCTGCTTGCGGGTCCGCAGACAGCCAGGCGTGACTCGGATCGCGCTGAGTCGGAATCGCAGGTAGGAATCCGCCCCGGAACGGGGCGGAGGAGTCTTACTGGACCAGATCCTGCTCGTCGAACAGGCCGTCGAAGAGCATGCTCGACAGGTAGCGCTCGCCGGAGTCGGGCAGGATGACCACGATGGTCTTGCCCTGCATGTTCGGCTCCTCGGCCAGCTTCACCGCGGCGGCCATGGCGGCACCGCTGGAGATGCCGCAGAGGATGCCTTCTTCCTGCATCAGGCGCAGGGCCATGGCCTTGGCGTCGTCGTCGGCGATGGTGGCGACGCGATCCACCAGCGACAGGTCGAGGTTCTTCGGCACGAAGCCGGCACCGATGCCCTGGATCTTGTGCGGGCTGGGTTTCACTTCCTCACCGGCCAGGGTCTGGCTGATCACCGGCGAGCTGATCGGCTCCACGGCCACCGAGAGGATCGGCTTGCCCTTGGTGTTCTTGATGAAGCGCGAGACCCCGGTGATGGTGCCGCCGGTGCCGACGCCGGCCACCAGCACGTCCACTGCGCCATCGGTGTCGTTCCAGATTTCCGGGCCGGTGGTCTTCTCGTGGATCGCAGGGTTGGCCGGATTGTCGAACTGTACCGGCATGAAGTACTTCGCCGGGTCGCTGGCGAGGATTTCCTCGGCCTTGGCGATGGCGCCCTTCATGCCCTTGGCCGGTTCGGTCAGGACGATCTCTGCGCCCAGTGCCTTGAGCACCTTGCGGCGTTCCAGGCTCATGGAGGAGGGCATGGTGAGGATCAACTTGTAGCCACGGGCGGCGGCGACGAAGGCCAGGCCGATACCGGTGTTGCCGGAGGTCGGCTCGACGATGGTCATGCCCGACTTGAGGCGGCCGCTCGACTCGGCATCCCAGATCATGTTGGCGCCAATCCGGCACTTCACCGAGTAACCGGGGTTGCGCCCTTCGATCTTGGCCAGGATGGTGACGCCGCGCGGGGCGATGCGATTGATCTGGACCAGCGGCGTGTTGCCGATGGACTGCGCGTTGTCTGCGTAAATGCGGCTCATGGGGAGAGAGTCCTTGTCACTCTTGAGTAGACCCGAAAGCCTATTCCCCGCCCGCCTCTGCGTCCAGACGCAGAACCGGCGGAAAGATCGGTCGCCGCAGCGCCTGGATCGGGCCTCAAATGAGTGTCCGGGAGGCGCGAGCTGGCGAGAAATGGCCGTCCGCGCGATGACCGGGCATTCAGTGACTGAATGCCCGTCCTGCGTTCACAGTCGAGCGCCATGCGCGTTATAGTCGCAGTCTCCCAAACGCACCTCTCCGCCCGGGTCAGCCCCGGCCGCTACCGTTCGAGGATTTCCCGATGAAGTTCGAAGGCACTCAGTCCTACGTCGCCACCGACGACCTCAAGCTGGCGGTCAACGCCGCCATCACCCTGCAGCGTCCGCTGCTGGTGAAGGGCGAGCCGGGCACCGGCAAGACCATGCTGGCCGAGCAGCTGGCGGAGTCCTTCGGCGCCAGGCTGATCACCTGGCACATCAAGTCCACCACCAAGGCTCACCAGGGCCTCTACGAGTACGATGCGGTCAGCCGCCTGCGCGACTCGCAGCTGGGCGTGGACAAGGTCCACGACGTGCGCAACTACATCAAGAAGGGCAAGCTCTGGGAGGCCTTCGAGGCCGAAGAGCGCGTGATCCTGCTGATCGACGAGATCGACAAGGCCGACATCGAGTTCCCCAACGACCTGCTGCAGGAACTCGACAAGATGGAGTTCTTCGTTTACGAGACCAACGAGACCATCAAGGCCAAACAGCGCCCGATCATCATCATCACCTCGAACAACGAGAAGGAGCTGCCGGACGCCTTCCTGCGCCGCTGCTTCTTCCACTACATCGCCTTCCCCGACCGCGAGACCCTGCAGAAGATCGTCGACGTGCACTACCCGAAGATCAGCGGCACGCTGGTCAGCGAGGCGCTGGACATCTTCTTCGACGTGCGCAAGGTGCCGGGCCTGAAGAAGAAGCCCTCCACCTCCGAACTGGTGGACTGGCTGAAGCTCTTGATGGCCGACAACATCGGCGAAGCCGTGCTGCGCGAGCGCGACCCCACCAAGGCCATCCCGCCGCTGGCCGGCGCCCTGGTGAAGAACGAGCAGGATGTGCAACTGCTGGAACGCCTGGCGTTCATGAGCCGCCGCGCTTCGCGCTGAACCTGTTCCTTCGCCGGAGCGGGTTAATTGGGTCCCCGCGTTCGCGGGGATGACGCCAGAGAGTGTTTCCACCCCACGTCATTCCCGCGAACGCGGGAACCCAGAAGACGACCGCTCCAGCGGGTTTGACGACAAGAGGGCGCAGCCATGCTGCTCAACCTGTTCAACGAAATGCGCGCGGCCAAGGTGCCGGTGTCGGTGCGCGAGCTGCTCGACCTGATCGATGCGCTCAAGCACCGCGTCGTGTTCGCCGACATGGACGAGTTCTATTACCTCGCCCGCACCATCATGGTGAAGGACGAGCGCCATTTCGATAAGTTCGACCGGGCCTTCGGCGCCTACTTCAAGGGCCTGGAAAAGCTCGACGACCACCTCAAGGCACTGATCCCCGAAGAGTGGCTGCGCAAGGAATTCGAGCGCCTGCTGACCGACGAGGAGCGCGCGCAGATCCAGTCCCTCGGCGGCCTGGACAAGCTCATCGAGGAGTTCAAGAAGCGCCTGGAAGAGCAGAAGGAGCGCCATGCCGGCGGCAACAAGTGGATCGGCACCGGCGGCACCAGCCCGTTCGGCTCCGGCGGCTTCAATCCCGAGGGCATCCGCGTCGGCGACGCCGGCAAGCGCCAGGGCAAGGCCGCCAAGGTGTGGGACCAGCGCGAGTACAAGAACCTCGACGACCAGGTCGAGCTGGGCACGCGCAACGTCAAGATCGCCCTGCGCCGCCTGCGCAAGTTCGCCCGCGAGGGCGCAGCGGAAGAGCTGGACATCGACGGCACCATCGACCACACCGCGAAGGATGCCGGCCTGCTCAACATCCAGATGCGCCCGGAGCGCCGCAACACCGTGAAGCTCCTGCTGCTGCTGGATATCGGCGGCTCCATGGATGCCCACGTAAAGGTCTGCGAGGAACTGTTCTCGGCCTGCAAGACCGAGTTCAAGCATCTGGAATATTTCTACTTCCACAACTTCATCTACGAGTCGGTGTGGAAGAACAACCTGCGTCGCGGCAGCGAGCGCACCTCTACCTTCGACCTGCTGCACAAGTACGGGCCGGACTACAAGGTGGTGTTCGTCGGCGACGCCGCCATGGCGCCCTACGAGATCACCCAGGCCGGCGGCAGCGTCGAGCACTGGAACGAGGAGGCCGGCTACGTCTGGATGCAGCGCTTCATGGAGAAGTACAAGAAGCTCATCTGGATCAACCCCTACCCGAAAGACACCTGGAACTACACCGCCTCCACGGGCCTCGTCCGTGAGCTGGTGAAGGAGCAGATGTTCCCGCTGACCCTGAGCGGCCTGGAAGAGGGCATGCGGTTCCTCTCCCGCGGTTGAGCTTTCCCTCGGCTGAGCGCCAGGACGGTGCGCCCGCACCGTCCTGGTGTCCGCAAAGGTAACCTTTCGGCAGGACGGAAAAAGCCCGTCTTGTGTCGAAGTCCCCGTAGCGCGGGGATCGATCCGGCCACCTGGCGTGGCCGGCACGCAACTTGCCTGCCCTTGAGCTGCGCCCGTCGCGGTAACACCGACGGGCACGCCATCGCGTCTACCCTGGGCATGACATGACTCCGCTGACCTTCTCCCGCTCCACCTGGCTCAACTCCCTGCACATGACCTCGCTGACCGTCGCGCTGATGGAGTCCGAAGGGCACAGCCGCGAGTCGATCCTCGAAGGCAGCGGGATCACCAGCGACGATCTCCTCGACCTGCGCCGGCTGGTCAGCCCGTGGCAGGAGCAGCAGGTATTCGGCAACGTGCAGAATCTCGCCGGCGAGCCCGCGCTCGGCCTGCGCCTGGGCGTCCGCACACGGATCACCGCCTACGGCCTGCTGGGCTACGCGCTGCTTTCCGCACCGACTCTGGGCGAGGCATTGCGCATCGGCCTGAGCTACCCGGTGTTGCTGGGCACCTACTTCCACCTGGTGCTGGAAGTAGACGGCGACATGGCCTGGCTGGTCGCCACCGGCTATGGCGAAACCGAGTCGATGCGGCCGTTCAACACCGAGCTGTGCCTGGGCTCGCTGAAGGTGGCCTGTGCCGACCTGCTCGGCCAGCCGCTGCCGCTGGTGCGCGCCGAGTTCGACTATGACGGCCCCGAGGATCGCCGCGCCGCCTACGCCACCCTGTTTGGCTGCCAGCTGGGCTTCGGGAGCAAACGCAGCGCCATCGGCTTCCCAGCTTCCTGGCTGGACATGCGCCTGCCCCTGGCCGATGCCGTGACCCACCGCGAGATGCTGGAACAGTGCCGCCGCCAGAACATCGACCTGGCCGCCCGCCGCGCCTGGCTGGACAAGGTCCGCGCGATCCTCGGCGAACGCCTGCAGGAGCCGCCGGGCCTGGAGGAACTGGCGCGCCGCCTCAACTGCTCCTCGCGCAGCCTGCGCCGGCACCTGCAGCAACAGCAGACCAGCTACCAGCAGCTGCTCGACGAGCTGCGCTTCGCCCGCGCCAAGGAGCTGCTGCAGGACGGCGACATGCCGATCTACCGCATCGCCGAGGAACTCGGCTTCAGCGAAACGGCCAGTTTGCGCCATGCCTTCCAGCGCTGGAGCGGCCAGCCGCCGAGCCACTTCCGTGCATAGATAGAAAGCCGCGCATAGTAGGCCGTGCGTAAAAGCCGCGCCTGAAATCCGGGCGAAATTGTCGCAGATCAAGGAGTAGGCCAGTCCGACAGGCATAGCGTTCAGGAATCCCGCAAGGAAACCCGAGGGCCTGACCATGGCCAAGAAATTCCCCCTCAATCCACCGCACCCCGAGCGCATCTGCTGGGGTTGCGACCGCTACTGCCCGTCCACCAACCTGGCCTGCGGCAATGGTGCGGACCGCACCATGCACCCGTCGGAGATGCTCGGCGAGGACTGGTACCAGTTCGGCGACTGGGGCATCGAAGTGCCGGAGAAGATTCCCGTGCAGCTGGAGCCTTCCAGCTAGCGCCTCACGCCGCGCCGTCCTGGCGCGCGTAACTGACGGTGAGGATTTCCCACTGGTGGCCGTCCGGCTGGTTCCAGTAGAGGATGCGTCCGCCGTTTTCCGTGTCGACCTGATGATCCACCGGCCCGTGCACGCGGCTGCGCCAGGGGATTCCCGCGTCGCGCAGGCGGCCGAGGATCGCATCGAATTCCGCGTCGCTGACCCGGAAGCAGAAGTGCAGGCGGGGGAAGGGCTCTTGCCACTGGTCGAAGTCCAGGGTCAGTCCCGCATTGACGAACACCGGTATGAAGGGGTCGACGCCCTCGCTCGCACAAGGCACGTCCAGTAGCTGCGCCAATTGCCGCGCCGCGGCCAGCTTGTCGGCGGCGGGCACCAGCAGGTGATCCAGCTCGATGCTCATGGTTGCCTCCATTGCGGATGCCGATGAGCAGAGTCTACGCCGTGGCAAAGCCCGCATCCGGCCCTTGGTCGGGCCGGACGCGGCTGCGGGATCAGCCCTTGGCCGGGGTGATGCCGTAGATCTTCTGGAACTTGCTGATCAGGGCGACCGGCTTGGATTCTTCCTTCTGCATCAGGTAGACCACGCGCTCGCCGTTGGGGCCGCTGGCGATCTCGGTGTGACGGAAGATCGGCTCGCCCAGGCCGTTCATGTCGACCATGTCGCCGTAGCGCTGGGCCACATAGATCACGCCATCCTTGCGGATTTCGCCGTAGAAGCCGGCTGCCGGCGGCAGGCTCTGCTTGTAGAACTGGTAGGAGGCGATCTTCTTCACGTCCTTGTCCTTGTCCTCGGCGCGTACGACCAGCACGACGTTCTGGCCGAACTTGTCCTTCTCGCCCACGTCCTTGGTGTAGGTGGTCTTGCCGGTCACCAGGTAGTCGCGGTAGACGGTGGCGTCGTCGAACAGGTAGAGGGTTTCGTCGGTGCGCACCAGGTACCAGTCATCGTTGTTCGGGGTGACTTCCTTGCTGGCAACCGGCGGTTGCATGGCGCAGGCGCCGAGGCCGGCGACGAGCAGGGCGATGGATGCGGCTTTGTACACTTTGTTGTTGAACATCGGTTTACCTCCCCAGGTTGAAAGCCAGGGAGTTTCGCCAGCGTTTGTAACGGAGTGATGACTGGTAGATGAACGATTTGTGCGCGGCGGCGCGCCCCTTGGCAAGGGTGTGCCGCCGCTCGATGAAGGTCAGGCGCTAGCTTCCAGGATCAGGTTGAAGGGCGTCTCCGCCGCGCGGCGGAACTGGCTGAACCCGGCTTCCTCGAAGACCTTGCGCAGACGTGCCTCGCCCGCTTGTGCGCCCAGCCCCAGGCCCACTTCCTGGGACAGCGAGTTGGGCGTGCAGATGAAGGTGGACGCCGCGTAGTACAGCCGGCCCACCGGGTTGAGATTCTGGTCGAGGTGGTCGTTGGCGAAGGGCTCAACCAGCAGCACCGTGCCACCCGGCCTGAGCGCCTGGCGCGCATGGCGGGCGGCGCCGACCGGGTCGCCCATGTCGTGCAGGCAGTCGAAGAAGCAGATCAGGTCGTAGTCGCCTGGATAGTCCTTGGCGCTGGCGCGCTCGAAGTGCGTGCGATCGCTCACCCCGGCATCCATGGCGCGCTGGGTGGCGGTGTCGATCGACGGCGCGTGGTAGTCGAAGCCGGCGAACCGCGAGTCGGGGAAGGCCTGCGCCATGATCACCGTGGAGGCGCCATGGCCGCAGCCGATGTCGGCGACTCGCGCGCCGCGCTGGAGCTTCTCGACCACGCCGTCGAGCGCCGGCAGCCATTCGCTGACCAGGTGCGCCCGGTAGCCGGGGCGGAAGAAGCGCTCCGTGCCGGAGAACATGCAGGGATGGTGATCGCCCCAGGGCAGCGCGCCGTCGCCACGCATGGCGGCCACCAGCTTGTCCTTGTCATGGAACAGCGCAGCAACGACCACGGCGCCGCCGGCGACGTAGACCGGCGAGTCTTCCACCGCCAGCGCCAGGGCCTGCTCTTCCGGCAGACGGAAGAGTCCGTCGTGGTGCTCCATGTAGCCGGAGGCGGCGTGGGCGCTGAGCCATTCGCGCACCAGGCGGGCGTTGCAGCCGGTGCGTTCGGCCAGGGTCTCGGCGCTGATCGGCTGGCTGTCGGCCATGGCGCGGTAAAGGCCGAGCTCGTCGCCGAGGATGATGTTGGCGAGCATCGCCGCCCCGCCCATGTCGGTGACCAGCTTGCCCATGAATTCATTGAGTTTGGCTTCGTCCATGGCGCGACTCCTGCGCTGGACCACCGTGCACGCGTCGGCCCGACGGTGGTCGGGTAGGGAGTAGGGCGGCGAGGGGGAGCATGCCGGATGACCCATTGCCGCGCCGCACACCGGGCGCGACGGCCCGGTGCGTCGTCACGCAATGGCGGCGTCCCGGGCGGGAGCATTGCGTGCTGGCCAGCCGAATCGGAGCGCACCGGCACCGACGGTGTTGCGCTCGACGACGGACTCAGCGGGGCGTGGCCCCGTGCGGGGGCCCATTGTTCAGTCTAGGTTCGCCCACTTGCGCGGGCGTGAGCGCCGACCCACGGTCGAGGCTCATTCACCGGCCTTCTGCGGGGCTGCCTCCGGGGCCGGCAAGGGCTGTTGCAGCACCAGGCTCTGCGGTGAGGACAGCGGGATGCCGAGCTCGCGCAGGCGCCCGAGAATGGTGAACAGCAGGTCGCTGCGCGTGTTCGAGACCGCTCGCGGACTGTTCACGTAGCCCGACACGGACAATGTCAGCCCGGTGGCGCCCAGCTCCTTGAAGGTCACCGACGTGGCAGGCGTGGCGGTGATCGACTCGTGCTCGGCGTAGGCGGCCAGCAGCACTTCGCGGACCTTCAGCACGTCGGTATCCAGCGGCAGCGTCAGGCTGATGCTGACCAGCCCCAGCGCGTTGCTCATGGTCACGTTGCGCACGTTCTGCGAAATGAACTGCGAGTTGGGGACGATCACCGTGGACTGGTCGGACATCTGGATTTCCGTGGCGCGCACGTTGATCCGGCGGATATCGCCTTCCACGCCCCCGGTCAGGCTGACCCAGTCGCCGACCTTCACCGGGCGCTCGGTGAGCAGGATCAGGCCGGAGATGAAGTTCTGCACGATCGCCTGCAGGCCGAAGCCGATGCCCACCGAAAGGGCACTGACCACCCAGGTCAGGCTGGTGAGGTTGATGCGCAACGCCGAGAGCACCAGCAGCACCAGGATGACCATGCCGAGGTAGCCGACCAGGGTCACCAGCGAGGCGCGCATGCCCACGTCCATGCTGGTTTCCGGCAGCAGCTCGTCGGCCAGCCAGCGCTTGAGCAGGCGCAGGCCGAACAGGCCGCCGCCCAGGGTCGCCAGGGCCAGCAGGATGTCCTGCGGGACGATGTTCAGGCGGCCCAGCGACTGGCCGCTCTTCACCAGTTGCACCAGGCCCTGCAGCAGCTCGCCCGGACTGGTGCCGGAGGTGGAGAAGGCCACCAGCAGGGTCGACAGCACCAGCAGCGTGCGGCCGCTCCCGGTGAGCAGCGTGGTGAATTGCGCCTGGTGCTGCGGATTGACCCCGAGGCTCTGTGCCAGGCGCTCGCCGATCGGGTGTTTGGGCGACAGCAGGGCCACGCAGAGGTCGCCGAAGAGGGCGGTCAGCAGGTAGCCGCTGGCGCAGATGACACTGGCCCAGAGCAGCTTGCCGGCGAGGAAATAGGCCAGCGAGAGGTAGCCACTGAACAGCGCGAGGAGGATCAGCAGCACCGTGAACAGAATCGCCAGGACCATCACGCCAGTCAGTGGCGAAGCTTCATAGTCGCCCGCGTCGCGGCTACTGCGCCGGTAGCGGTATAGCGCCGTGGCGAACAGTGCCGAGGTGGCCAGTGCAGTGATGCCATTGACTGCTGCGGTCAGGGCGAGGCTGGCGCCGCTGGTGCTGTTCAGGCGCTCCTGGGTGCCCAGCAGCAGGAGCAGCCAGGCCATCAGCCAGGGGAAGGGCGACAGGGCCCTGGCCACCGGGTCGGGCAGGTCGGGCAGGCGCCAGGTGGGGCGCTGTACGGCCAGCAGGCCACGGCCGAGCCCGGCGGTGAAGGTGCAGAAGATCACCAGGGCGAGCAACTGGTCCGCCAGGTTGGTCATGTTGCCGTCGAGTTGTTCACGCCAGTCCAACCCTTCGCGGACCAGGGCGGCCCCGCCGCCCAGGGTGACGATGGTCGCCAGGCTCACCGACAGGGCCAGGGCGCTGCGCCGCAGCCGGCCGACGGGTATCCAGCGGATCATCACCTTGGTCAGCAGGCGCTCGAGCAGGCGGCGCCCCGGCACCCAGAGCAGCGTGGCGGCAATCAGGCAGACGATGAAGGGCGCGCGATTGCCGGGCTGCCACGCCTGGACGAAGCTGTCGGCAACCTGGCGGTGGACGGCGCTCAGGCGCGCCAGGTCATCGTCGGTGGGGCGGATCAGGCTGGACCAGAAGCGCGGGCTGAAGGGCGGCGGGGAGCGCGTGGCGATCTGCGAGTTGAGCTGGCTGCGGCGCAGGTTGACGATCTGCGCGGCGAGGTCCTGGGCGGCGTTGACCACCTGGTTGACGCGCTGTACCTGGGAGGCCAGTTGCTTCTGCTCCGCCTGCAGGTCATTGCGCTGGCGGGTGAGCTTTTCCGCTTCGCCGGCTACTTCCGGACCGAGGACCTTGAGTTGGTCCTCGGTGCGAGCGAGCCGGGTGCCCAGGCCGCCGGCGTTCTGTTCGGCGTGCAGCTGGACCTGCAGCGCCGCCTGGCGCAGTGCCGCGAGCAGACTGTCGTCGCTGTTGGCGGAGACGCGTTGGCGAATCAGTTCCAGGCGCTCGCTCAACTGGTCCAGACTGGCGTCTTCGGGCAGCTCCGGCAGTTCGAAGGCGGAGGCCGGCGCCGCCGTGGCCGGCTCGTCCGCCTGCACAGTGGTGATGCCGGTCAGCAACAGCATCAGCGCCAACACCTGTAGCATCACGGCATGACGGCACGCCCGTGCGATGGTTTCCCGCATCTTCCCCTCATCCGCTGGTCATGGCCTGATACCGGGGATACGCCGGTTCGCGCCGTGGCAATTCCCTGAAGCATAGCGAGGCAGGGTGCCCTGGGGGAGGGTTTCGTGGTGAACTGTTGATCGATACGGTTGGTTAAGGGTCAAAAATTATGGCCATATCGATCCCCTTTTGGCCGCTCACGCTGTTCTGTGCCGTGCCCAGGCTGGGCAGAATCCTGTCACCCGAGAACAAGAATCCTGCGAGGTCTACTCTCATGCTCACGGTTTACAGCGACGATCACCGCCTGCACTTCGGCCAGTCCGAACTGGTCGACGGCAAACTCCAGCCCTGCTTCGAAATGCCCAGCCGCGCGGACACCGTGCTGGCCCGCGTGAAGTCGCAGAACCTGGGCGAAATCATCGAGCCCAAGGACTTCGGCATGGAGCCGATCCTGCGCACTCACAATGCCCGCTACGTCGAATTCCTCAAGGGCGCCTGGGCCCGCTGGGCGGCCGAAGGCCACACCGGCGACCTGGTCTCCACTACCTTCCCGGGGCGCCGCCTGCTGCGTGACGGTCCGATCCCGACTGCGCTGATGGGCGAAGTGGGACACTACAGCTTCGACACCGAGGCGCCGATCACCGCCGGCACCTGGCAGGCCGTGTACAGCTCGGCCCAGGTCGCGCTGACTGCCCAGGACCACATGCGCCAGGGTGCCAGCACCGCCTTCGCGCTGTGCCGTCCGCCGGGCCACCACGCCGGCAGCGACTTCATGGGCGGCTACTGCTTCCTGAACAACGCCGCCATCGTCAGCCAGGCCTTCCTCGACCAGGGCGCCAAGCGCGTGGCCATTCTCGACGTGGACTACCACCACGGCAACGGTACCCAGGACATCTTCTACCGCCGCAACGACGTGCTGTTCGCCTCGATCCACGGCGACCCGCTGGTGGAGTACCCGTACTTCCTCGGCCACGCCGACGAGCACGGCGAAGGCGCCGGTGAAGGCTACAACCACAACTACCCGCTGGCCCATGGCACCGGCTGGGACGGCTGGTCCGCCGCGCTGGAAGACGCGTGCCGCAAGATCGCCGCCTACGCGCCGGACGCGGTGGTGGTCTCGCTGGGCGTCGACACCTACAAGGATGACCCGATCTCCCAGTTCAAGCTGGACAGCCCGGACTACCTGAAGATGGGCGAGCGCATCGCCGCCATGGGTATTCCGACCCTGTTCATCATGGAGGGCGGTTACGCGGTGGAGGCCATCGGCGTCAACGCGGTGAACGTGCTGCAAGGCTACGAAGCCAAGGCACGTTGACAGACGCAAGCGGGCGGACGAGAGTCCGCCCGTTTGCATTTTGGCTCGCGAACCTTTGCGCGGGCCCATCACCTGGGGAAGGACATGAACAAGAATAATGCGCTGCGCGGCCTGCTCGCCGCCTCCGCCCTCGCCACTGCCTGCGCCGCCAGCGCCGGGCCCGAAGTCCGCATCTACAACTGGTTCGACTATATCGGCCCGGATACCCTGAAGGGCTTCCAGGCCGACACCGGCATCAAGCCGCAGTACGACGTCTACGACAGCAACGAAGTGCTGGAGGCCAAGCTGCTCTCCGGTCATTCGGGCTACGACGTGGTGGTGCCCAGCGACGGCTTCCTGCCCAACTACCTGAAGGCCGGCGTGTTCCAGCCGCTGGACAAGAGCAAGCTGCCGAACTGGAAGAACCTCAATCCGGCGCTGCTCAAGGTGCTGGAGAGCAAGGACCCGGGTAACCAGTACGTGATGCCCTACATGTGGGGCACCAACGGCATCGCCTACAACGTCGACAAGGTCAAGGCCGTGCTCGGCGACAACGCGCCGGTGGATTCCTGGGACCTGGTGTTCAAGCCGGAAAACCTGGCCAAGCTGAAATCCTGCGGCGTCGCCTTCCTCGATTCACCCACCGAAGTGGTCCCGCAGGTGCTGCACTACCTGGGCCTGTCGCCGAACAGCCGCAACCCCGAGGACTACAAGAAGGCCGAGGCGCTGCTGATGCAGCTGCGCCCGAGCATTACCTACTTCAGCTCCTCGAAGTTCGTCACCGACCTGGCCAACGGCGATGTCTGCGTGGCGCTGGCCTGGTCGGGCGGTGCGATGCAGGCGGCCAACCGCGCCAGGGAAGCCAAGAATGGCATCCACATCGAGTACCGCATTCCCAAGGAAGGCGCGGCGGCCTGGTTCGACGTGCTGGCGATCCCGAAGGATTCCAGGAACGTCGAAGAGGCTCACGCCTTCCTCAACTACCTGCTGCGCCCGGACGTGGTGGCGCCGATCTCCGACTACGTGGCTTACGCCAACCCCAACCAGGAAGCCGACAAGCTGATCTCGGCGGAGCTGCGCGACAACCCCAACGTCTACCCCAACGCCGAGGTGCAGGCCCGGTTGTACTCGGTGGAGCCGCTGCCGCAGAAGCTTGAGCGCATCCGCACCCGTACCTGGAGCCAGGTGAAGTCGGGCAAGTGATGTCGTTCGCGGCTGGCTGGACAGCGGGTTTCCGTTGGCAGTGAGCTGCCTGGAACTGGAATAATCGGCGGACTTTCATGTTCGCCGATTTTCTTTGGACATCCCCTTTCTGCTGCCGAGCCTTGCCATGTCCCGTCCGAACTACGAATGCGCCCTTGTCCGGAGGCGCCCATGATTCCCGAACGCAGGAACGCCGATGCGTTCGCCATCCAGACGATGACCGGCCTGTGCGTGATCTGGGGCATCCAGCAAGTGGCGGTGAAGCTGGCGGCGCCGGACATCGCGCCGATCATGCAGGCCTTCGGGCGTAACCTGATCGCCGCCGTGCTGCTGGGCTTGTGGATGTGCTGGCGCGGCGGTTGGGAAGGCCTGCGCCAGGGCACCCTGAAAGGCGGGGCGGTGGCCGGGGTGCTGTGCGCCGCGGAGTTCTTCTTCATCGCTCAGGGGCTGGTGTACACCTCCGCCTCGCACATGGCGGTGTTCCTCTACACGGCGCCGATTTTCTCCGCGCTGGCCCTGCACTTCCTGTTGCCCAGCGAACGCCTGCGGCGCTTGCAGTGGCTGGGCATCGCGGTGTGCTTTGGCGGCATCCTGTTGTGCTTCGGTGGCGGTTTCGACCTCGCCGGGATGGACAGCCGCATGTTGCTGGGCGATTTCTTCGGTGTGCTCGCCGGGCTGTCCTGGGGCATGACCACGGTGGCGGTGCGCACGACGCGCCTGTCCGAGGCGCCGCCGAGCCTGACGCTGTTCTACCAGATGTTCGTCGCCGCATTGCTGCTGCCGTTGGCGGCGATGGTGCTGGGCAAGACCCACGAGGTCAGCTTCACCGCCATCGGCGTGGGCAGCGTGCTGTTCCAGGGCGTGGTGGTGTCGTTCTTCAGCTACTTCTGCTGGTTCTGGCTGCTGCGCCGCTATCTGGCGTCGAACCTGGCGGTGTTTTCCTTCATGACGCCGATGTTCGGCATCGCCTTCGGCGTGCTGATCCTGGGCGAGCCGCTGAGCCTGAACTTCGTCGGCGGCGCGGTGCTGGTGCTGGCGGGTATCACCCTGGTCAGCAGCGAGCAGTGGATACGGCGAAAGCTGCGTCGATGATCGGCGATGTGTCGCGCCGTTGATTCAGGTCAGGCGACGATCCGGCGCTAACCGATAGGCTTTGTATCAAGGAATGAGTAGCGCGGGCGGAGAGTGGGACGCCGAGCTATTCTTTCCCAGGGCGGTCCACGGTGGTAACGGGCCGCCCGACCCGAATTGGAATGAGGAGGCATCCCATGAAAGTCTGGCTGCAAGGCATCGCGTGGAAACTGGCTGTCACGCTCGGACTGATCCAGCCTCCACGTTTGCAACCCATCCCCGTCCGCAGCGACGAACAGCGTCGCCTGATGGAGCAGCGCCGGCGCTACTGATTGAGCCTTGGCCTGAGCGAAAAGAAAAACCCGCCTGATGGCGGGTTTTTTCTTGCCCGTCAGTCGTGGGCCTTGAACCAGTCGTCGATCATTGCCTTGAGTCGCTCCCCGGAAAAGCTCGGGAAGTGCCCGCCGTGCACGGTGCGCACCGGCAGCTCGCGCAGACGCGCCAGGCTCCTGGCATAGTCGTCGAGGTTGGAGTGGTAGGCGTCCTCGATCAGCGGGCCGTCGTAGATGATATCGCCGGAGAACAGCGTCCGGGTCTTCTCCTCCCAGAGGCTGATGCCACCCGGCGAATGACCGGGGGTATGCAGCACCTGCAGTGTGCGGTCGCCCAGGTCGAGCACATCGCCTTCGTCGATGGTGCGGGTGGCCGGCGCGGCCTTGATCCGGTATTCGGCATAGCACAGCGGGCAATCCGGATGGGCGTCGAACATCTCGTCGCCGACGAAGGCGGTGGCCAGGGTGCGCTCACCGTCGGGGTTGGCGAGGATGTCGGCTTCGGCCGGATGCACCAGGCGCTCGTCGAACTCGTGGTGGCCGGCGATGTGGTCGAAGTGGGTGTGACTGGCCACGGCCAGCAGCGGGCGCTCGGTGAGCCACGGGAGTTGTTCGCGCAGGCTGACCAGGCCGGAGCCGCTGTCCACCAGCACGTCGCGGTCGCGGCCCTGGATGTGCCACAGGTTGCAGCGGTAGAAGGGCCGGACGTAGGGCTCGTGGATCAGGCTGACGCCGTCGTAGCAGTGGCGGACTTCGAACCAGCGGTCACGGGTGACTATTTTCATGGCGAGTCCTTGTTCTGTGGCGTTGGTGCGTGCTGTAGCAGCTGTCTATTGGGTTCCCGCGTTCGCGGGAATGACGCCAGGAAACACTACGCTCGACGCCGTCATTCCCGCGAACGCGGGAACCCAGAAAAGGGAGCGTAGGGCGTACAACCTTTCGCAGTTGTACGCCGATACACCGTGCCACTCATTGACGCCAGGGCTAAGCCCGGAGCGCTTGGTGCTTTCGCTTGCTCGCGAACAATCCCGAGCTGGGTGGTTCGCGAGCAAGCTCGCTCCTACAGAGGATTACGGCACAAAGGGCGCCGCTTCCATCACTTCCACGATCAGCGGACGATCGCTCGGCGCGTTGCGCAGCAGCTCCTGCAGGTGCGCATGGTCGCGGGCACGCTCGGCGGCGCAGCCGAAGCCCTTGGCGATGGCCAGGAAGTCCGGGGTGTAGATGTCCACGCCCAGCGGAGTGATGTCGCGACGTTCCATGTAGCGCTTGATCTCGCCGTAGCCGTAGTTGTTCCACAGCAGCACGATGATGCCCACCTTGGCTTCCACGGCGCTGGCCAGTTCGGTCATGGTGAACTGCAGGCCGCCGTCGCCCATCAGGCTGATCACCGGACGACCCGGTTCACCGAGCTTGGCGCCGATGGCCGCCGGCAGGCCGTAGCCCAGGGTGCCGTAGCCGGTGGAGGCGTTGAACCAGCGGCGGCCGCCGTCCAGTTCCACCAGGTGGTTGCCGCTGTAGACGGTCTGGGTGGAGTCGCCGACGAAGCGGGCATCGGGCAGCACTTCGAGGATCTTGCCGAACAGGGTGCGGTAGTGCTCCCAGCCGCTGAAGTCCTCGGCCAGTTGTGCGCGCACCTTGGCCGCGCGCTGGGCGCCGGGGCTGGCGGTGTCGGCTTCACGGGCCGGCAGCAGTTCCAGCAGGCCGCGCATGGCGGTGCGGGCGTCGGCGTGGATGGCGATCTTCGGCGCGTGGTTGCGCATCAGTTGCTGCGGGTCGATGTCGATGCGGATCAGCTCGCCGCCAATCTTGAAGTTGCCGTCGAACACCACGTCGTAGTCGGTCTCGCCCAGCTCGGTGCCGATGGCCAGTACCACGTCGGCTTCCAGCGCCAGTTCACGGACCGGGATCAGCGACTGGTTGCTGCCGATCAGCAGCGGGTGGTCCGGCTGCAGCAGGCCCTTGGCGTTGATGGTCAGCGCGGTCGGGGCGTCGAGGGCGATGGCCAGGGCGCGGGCTTCGGCCTGGGCTTCGACGCAGCCGCCACCGAGCAGCAGCAGCGGCTTCTGCGCCTTGGCCAGCTTGGCGGCGGCCTCGTGCAGCGGCGAGCGGGCCGGGGCAGGGCGGGCCAGTTGCACACGCGGCAGCACCTGCATGTGGTCGGCCGGGGCGGTGATGATGTCCAGCGGCAGCTCGATGTGCACCGGACGCGGACGCTCGCTGTCGAACACGGCGAAGGCGCGGGCCAGCACGGCGGGCAGTTCCTCGACGCTCATCAGGGTGTGGCTGAAGGCGGTCACGCCGGCGGTCATGGCGCGCTGGTTGGGCAGCTCGTGCAGGTAGCCGTTGCCGTGGGCCAGGCGCGAACGCTCGTTGACGCTCGAGATCACCAGCATGGGGATGGAGTCGGCGTAGGCCTGGCCCATGGCGGTGAGGATGTTGGTCATGCCCGGGCCGGTGATGATGAAGCAGGTGCCCGGTTTGCCGGTGACACGGGCGTAGCCGTCGGCCATGAAGCCGGCGCCCTGTTCGTGGCGTGGGGTGATGTGACGGATGCCGCTGTGGGGCAGCCCGCGATACAGCTCGACGGTGTGCACGCCGGGGATGCCGAATACGGTGTCGACGCCCCAGGCTTCGAGTTGCTTGACGAGGAATTCGCCGCAGGTGGTCATGGCAGTTCCTTACTGTTCGTGAGAGAGATTGTTGTCATCAAGCAAAAGGGCGCGGAGATCACTCGCCGCGCCCTTTTGCCTTGTGCAGGTCTTGATCAGGCTGCGTTGGCGACCGCCGCCGGGCGGCGCGACAGCAGGCTGACGACGACGAAGCTGACCAGGCCGATGGCCAGGCTGTAGTAGATCGGGGTATTGGCGTCGAAGCCATCCTTGAGCATGAACACCAGCGCGGTGACGAAGCCCAGGGCCATGCTGGTGATGGCGCCGGCAGTGGTGGCGCGCTTCCAGTAGATGGCACCGATCAGCGGGATCAGCATGCCACCGACCAGCAGGTTATAGGCCAGGGTCAGGGCGCTGATCACGTCGTTCACCACCAGGGCGATGGCCAGTACCACCAGACCGGTCAGGGCGGTGAACAGGCGGCTGGTGCCCAGGCTCGATTCCTTGCCGCCGCGCAGCTTGGGCAGCAGGTCTTCGGTGATGGTGGTGGAAGCGGCGAGCAGGCCGGCGCTGGCGGTGGACATCATCGCGGCCAGGGCAGCGGCGATCACCAGGCCACGGATGCCGTCCGGCAGGGCGGACTGGACGATGGCGGCGAAGGCGTTGTTGACGTTGTCCAGGTCAGGCAGCAGTACCTTGGCGCACATGCCGATCAGGGCACCGACCAGACCGTAGATCACGCAGTACACGCCTGCGGTGGTGCCGGCGTACTTGGCCACGTTCTCGTCGCGGGCGGTGAACACGCGCTGCCAGATGTCCTGGCCGATCAGGATGCCGAAGAAGTAGATCAGGAAGTAGGTGATGATGGTGTCGTAGCCGATGGTGTGGAAGCTGAAGGCGCTGGCCGGCAGCTTGGCCACCAGCTGATCCCAGCCGCCTACGCGGTACAGGCAGATCGGCAGCAGGACGAACATCAGGCCAACGGTCTTGATGATGAACTGCACGATGTCGGTCAGGGTCAGCGACCACATGCCGCCGATGGTGGAGTACACCACGACCACGCCGCCGCCCAGCAGGACGGAGACCCAGAACGGCAGACCGAACAGCACCTGCATGACAGTGCCGATGGCCAGGGTGGAGACCACGCCGATCATCAGGGCGTAGGCGAACATGATCACCGCGGAAGCCTGGCGGGCCATGGGGTTATAACGACGCTCCAGCACCTGGGTAACAGTGAAGATGCGCAGCTTGAGCAGCGGTTTGGCGAGGAACAGGTTCAGCGCGATGATCCCGGCGCCGAGGGCCGCGCACAGCCAGAAGCCGGAGATGCCGTGGACGTAGCCCAGGCGCACGGTACCGACGGTGGACGCGCCACCCAGTACGGTGGCAGCCATGGTGCCCATATAGAAGGACGGGCCGAGGTTGCGGCCGGCCACCAGGAAGTCTTCATGGGTCTTGGCGCGGCGCATGCCGTACCAGCCCAGGACCAACATGCCGGCGGCATAGATCAGAACGACGAATATATCCAAGGCCATGGCTGGCTCCTCACGCGTGCATTGTCATTGTTGCCGCACGCTTGTGGCGTGCGGTGATTCACCGGACCGACGGAGGTCGGTCCGATGGGGTTTGGGGGTATTGCTCCGCCTCGGACAGGCGGTCGATCAGGCTGCCGGCTCGCTGATGTCCAGTACCGGACGATCATGGCTGCCGACCCAGCGCGGGCCTTTGGGGCCATACACGCCGGCCGATTCCGGGAAGGTCCGCAGCAGGGCGATGTAGAGCAGGGCGGCCATGCCGAGGGTGACCGGCAGGCTGATGTCGATGCCGCCGGCCAGGTTGCCCATCGGACCTACGAACTGGCCCGGCAGGTTGACGAAGCACAGGCCAAGGGCCGCGCTCGGGATCCACGCACCCATGCCGCGCCAGTTCCAGCCGTTGTGGAACCAGTAGGCACCGCCTTCCTGGCCACGGGTGAACACCTGCAGGTCGTCGGCGTGGTAGAAGCCACGGCGAATGACCAGGCCGAGGATCATGATCACCATCCAGGGGCTGGTGCAGGTGATGATCAGCACGGCGAAGGTGGACACGCTCTGCACCAGGTTGGCGGCGAAGCGGCCGATGAAGATGAAGGCGATGGACAGCACGCCGATCAGCAGGGTCGCTTGAACGCGGTTCAGCAGGCGCGGGAACACGCTGGACATGTCCAGGCCGGTGCCGTACAGCGAGGTGGTGCCGGTGGACATGCCGCCGATTACCGCGATCAGGCACACCGGCAGGAAGAACCAGCTCGGCGATACCGCCAGCAGGCCGCCGACGTAGTTGTTCTGGGCGATGTAATCCGGGGCGTTGACCGCGACGATGGTGGCGGTGGCCAGGCCGAACAGGAACGGGATCAGGGTCGCCAGCTGGGCGCAGATCACCGCCAGCATGATGCGCTTCTGCGAGGTCTGGCGCGGGATGTAGCGCGCCCAGTCACCGAGGAAGGCGCCGAACGACACCGGGTTGCTCATGGCCAGCAGGGCGGCGCCGATGAAGGCGGCCCAGAAGCCTTCGCTGCCCATCTGCACGGTGCCGGCGTAGCTGGCATCGAAGTGGCCGGAGAAGGCGAACAGGCCGAGCAGGAACAGCAGGCTGGCGGCCCATACGGCGATCTTGTTGACCATCAGCATGAAGCGGAAGCCATAGATGCACACGATCAGCACCAGCACGGCGAACAGACCGTAGGCCAGGCCCAGGGTCAGGTCGGTTTCCGGCAGGTTGAACAGGCGCTTGGCACCGCCGATCAGCGCATCGCCCGAGCTCCACACGGAGAGGGAAAAGAACGCGACCGCCGTGAGCAGCGACAGGAACGAGCCGACGATCCGCCCGTGCACGCCGAAGTGGGCGCCCGAGGAGACCGCGTTGTTGGTGCCGTTGAGCGGGCCGAACAGGCCCATCGGCGCGAGGATCAGCGAGCCGACCAGGACGCCGAGGACGATGGCCCAGACGCCAGCCTGGAACGACAGCCCGAACAGAACCGGGAAGCTGCCGAGCACAGCGGTGGCGAAGGTGTTGGCGCCGCCGAAGATCATGCGGAACAGATCGGTGGGCGTGGCGTTACGTTCGTGATCCGGGATCTGTTCGACCCCGAATGTCTCGATCGTTGTAATGGCGTGTGCGTTGTTCTTGTTATCCATGACTTCCTCCCGGGATGCCCTGTCTTTATGGCGTCGGAGACGGTGACAGGTGCTCGTGCGTGGCCAGCCAGCGGCCTTGTTTCGGATCACGGCGGAAGACGATGGTCTCCCGTTCGTGGTTCAGGCTCTCCTCTCCCTGGATGCGCAGCCGCGTGGCGACGTCGTGGCAGAACACCGCCACGTCTTCGCCTTGCAGGCTGACAAAGGTATTGCTGGACTGGCATTCGAGGACTTCGAAGCCGTCGTCACGCAGCCAGCCTTCCCACACCTCGCGATACGCCGCGCGCGACAGCAAAGGCTGCGGCCAGGTGTGGAAGATGAAGCTGGCGTCTTCGCTGAAGGCCGCGAAGTAGGCCTCGGTGTCGGTGCGCGCGAAGGCTGCCACGAGATCGCGGGCAGCCTCCAGCACCTGTGCTACGCAGGCATCGTTGTTCATGTGTGTACTCGCGCGCTTAGCGGCGCTCTACGCCCGGGAGGATGCAGAGCATTTCGTACAGCAGGTTGGCGCCGAGCAGCGAGGTGTTGCCGGTGGTGTCGTAGGGCGGGGAGACTTCCACCAGATCGCAACCGATGATGTCCAGGCCCTGGCAGCCACGCACGATTTCCATGGCCTGGATGGTGGTCAGGCCACCGATTTCCGGAGTGCCGGTACCGGGCGCCCAGGCCGGGTCGATACCGTCAATGTCGAAGGACAGGTAAACCGGGCCGCCACCGACTTTCTCGCGCACTTCAGCCATCAGCGGAGCCAGCGACTTGTGCCAGCACTCTTCGGCCTGAACCACGCGGAAGCCCTGCTTGCGGCTCCAGTTGAAGTCTTCGGCGGTATAGCCCTGGGCGCGCAGGCCGATCTGCACCACGCGGTCGCAGTCCAGCAGGCCTTCTTCCACCGCGCGGCGGAAGGTGGTGCCGTGGGCGATCTTCTCGCCGAACATGTGATCGTTGACGTCCGCATGGGCGTCGATGTGCACCAGGCCGACCTTGCCGTGCTTCTTGTGGATGGCACGCAGGATCGGCAGGGTGATGGTGTGGTCGCCACCCAGGGTCAGCGGGACGATGCCGTGGTCGAGGATGCCATCGTAGGCTTCCTCGATGATGCGCACGGCTTCCAGCAGATTGAAGGTGTTGATCGCCACGTCACCGATGTCGGCGATGTTCAGCGAATCGAACGGAGCGGCACCGGTGGCCATGTTGTACGGACGGATCATCACCGATTCGGCGCGGATTTCGCGCGGCCCGAAACGGGTTCCCGAACGCAGGGAGGTGCCGATGTCCAGCGGTACGCCGACGAAGGCCGCATCCAGTTTGTTGAGTTCTTCAGGGGACTGGATATGCGGCAGGCGCATCATGGTGGCGATACCACCAAAACGCGGCATTTCGTTTCCGCCCAGGGGCTGATGAAGTTTCTTGTCCATGGGGTACGCCTCACGCTGGTTCGCTGTTTTCTTGGAAACAGGCTTGTTGATACTGAGGCTGGATTCTCATCAGGTTGGGTAGTGGGAAAAATCGCTGGCTACAAATAATCAGTTCAGAGTTTTCTAAACTATCCCTGAGCGCTAGACTGCGCCACCTCGTCGCAGGGCCCGGCTTGCCGGACGCATGGGGCGTGACCTGTAGATCGATAGGCAGCTTGCTATCATTCGATTCACTGGTGCAGAAAGTACTGAACTAGAGCGGCTTTGCCGCCGTTTTACGGAGTCCTCATGAGCGCCAGCGCATTGCCCGACGTCAAGCTGCTGCGAATCTTTGCCTGCGTGGTACGCAGCCAGGGCTTCGCCGCCGCCCAGCAGGAGCTGAACCTGTCGACCTCGGCGATCAGCACCTACATGAGCCAGTTGGAGAACCAACTGGGCATCGTGCTCTGCCACCGGGGGCGCGGCGGCTTCGGGCTGACCAGCAAAGGTGAGCTGTTCTACCAGGAAACCCTGCGTATTCTCGGCGAACTGGAAGGCTTCGAGCGCTATGCGGCCACCTTGAAGGGCGAGCTGCGCGGCACCCTGAACCTCGGCGTGCTGGACTCCACGGTGAGCGACCCGGCCTTGCCGCTGGCCGAGGTGATCGGCGCCTTCAGCAGCCTGCACCCGGCGGTGCACCTGCACCTGCAGGTACAGAGCCCCTACGAATTGCAGCTGGCGGTTCTGGACAACCGCCTGGACCTGGCCATCGGCTCCTTCTTCAGCCGGATGAACGGTCTGGTCTACCAGCCTTTATATAGAGAGCAGCACTGGCTGTACTGCAGCGATCGCCACCCCCTGTTCGATGGCCGGCGCATACCCGCCGAGCTGATCACCCAGCAGCGCATGGTCGGCCGTGGCTACTGGAGCCAGGCGGAACTGGCGCGGCACGGTTTCAAGCACAGCGCCGGCACCGTGGAGAGTATGGAGGCGCAGCTGATCCTGATCCTCTCCGGTGGCTACATCGGTTACCTGCCCGAGCACTACGCCCATCCCTGGGTGGATCAAGGGCGGCTGCGCGCCCTGCTGCCGACCACCTTCGGCTACCAGGCGCCGTTCTCGCTGATCCTGCGCCGTGGCCGCTCCCGTGAGCCGCTGATCCAGAACTTCCGTGACCTGCTGCGTACGCAGCCGAACACGCCATGAGCCGCGCCCGCTGCCCGCGCTGCGAGCGCCCGCTGCAGCATTGCCTGTGTGCGCTGATCCCGCGCCTGGACAACCGTACCCGCGTCCTGCTGCTGCAGCACCCGAGTGAGACCGGCCATGCGCTGAACACCGCGCGGCTGGCGGCGTTGGGGTTGGCCAATGCGGAGTTGCGGGTGGGCGAGGACTTCAGCGGGTTGGACCTGTCGGCCTGGGATGCCTGGCTGCTGTTCCCCGGCGAGTCTGCCTTGGCGCTGGCCGATCTGGCCGCGCGGCCTGTGGATAAACCCCGCCTGCTGGTAGTGCCCGACGGCACCTGGCGCAAGGCGCGCAAGTTGCTGCACCTCAATCCGAACCTTGCGGCGCTCCCGCGAGTCGTCATGGCGGAAGGGCTGACTTCCCGCTATCGCCTGCGCAAGGCGCCGGCCGAGGGCGCGCTGTCGACCATCGAGGCGGTGGTGCACGCCCTCGATGCGCTGGATGCGCCGCAGTCCCATGCCGAATTGCTGCGCCCGTTCGAAGCCCTGATCGAAGGACAGATCGCCGCGATGGGCGAGGAGACCTTCCTGCGCAATCACGGGCCGCGTTCTTCCACCTGACGGCGGACCTTGTCCGCCTTCGCGTGCATGGCACGCTCCTGCAATCTGGCACCGCGCGTCTTTTGTAGGAGCGGGCCATGCCCGCGAACCGGCCGGTAGGCCGGCGGGTACGCTTGCTGCGATCGACCCGTTATACTGCGCCCCTCATTCCCCTTCGCGAGGTGTTCGTCCGATGCGCAATTGATGCCGCCGTGGTTTCACGGCCCGCTTCCGTCCCAGGTTCTGCCCTGGGGGATTTCCGGCATCAATCTGGATGGCATATGACGAGCCCCTTCACCCTGGCGCTGCACGGCGTCTCTTTCCATCTGTCCAGCGGCGAACCGCTGCTGAGCGATCTCAACGAAACCTTCGACGACCGCCGCACCGCGCTGGTCGGGCGCAACGGTGCGGGCAAGTCCGTGCTGGCGCGGATCTTCGCCGGCCATCTACAGCCCAGCGCCGGGCGCTGCCTGCGCTCGGGGCCTGCGCATTACCTGCCGCAGCGCATCGAGCCGCAGGCGTTTCGCAGTGTGGCCGATCTCGCCGGCGTACAGCCCTTGCTGGATGCGCTGGCGCGGATCGAGGCGGGCGGCGTCGATCCCGCCGATTTCGAGCGCCTCGACGGCCACTGGGATGTTCGCGCGCGCCTGGAGGCCGAGCTCACCGCCAGCGGACTCGGGCACCTGCAGCCGGACACGCCGGCCGCACGGCTGAGTGGTGGCGAGTGCACGCGGGTCGCGTTGCTCGGTGCCTGGCTCAGCGGGGCGGACTGGCTGATCCTCGACGAGCCGAGCAACCACCTCGACCGCGCCGGGCGCGAGGCGCTCCGTGAACAGTTGCGGCGCTGGCGCGGTGGGCTGGTCCTGGTCAGCCATGACCGGCTGTTGCTGGATGACCTGCCGCGCATCGTCGAACTGTCATCTGCGGGGCTGCGCAGCTACGCCGGCGGCTATGGCGTCTATCGGGATGCTCGCCAGCAGGAGCAGGACAACGCGCTGCGCGAATTGCAGCGCCGCAAGCTGGAGCGCGACTGTCAGCAACGGGTCATGCAGGAGCAGCGCGAACGCCAGGCGCACCGCCAGGCGAAGGGGCGCAAGGACGCGAAGGACGCCAACCAGGCGAAGATCCTCGTCGACCGGCAGAAGGAACGCAGCCAGACCAGCATCGCCCGGCTGAGCACCCAGCACGGCGATCGCCGCGAGCAGCTGGCGCACGGGGTGCGTGAGGCGTTCGAGCAGGTGCGCGAGACGGCTGAGGTGACGCTCAACGCGCCGGACTTCACGATGCCCGAACAGCGCGGCGTGCTCTCGCTGGAGGTCTTGCGCCTGCCGTTCGGCAATGCCGCGCCGCTCGATCTGCAGCTGACGGGGCCGCGCCGGGTGGCGGTGATCGGGCGAAATGGCAGCGGCAAGTCGACCTTGCTCAAGGTCGTCGCGGGCGAGCTGAGCCCGGCTTCCGGCTCATGCCAGGTGAAGGTGCGCAGCGCCTACCTGGATCAGCATCTGACGGCGCTGGAGCCCGAGCGCTCGGTGCTGGAGCAGTTGCAGGCGCGCAATCGGGTGGTGGATCAGTCCGTGCTGCGCATGAGGCTGGCGCAACTGGGATTGCCGGCAGAGCGGCTCGATCAGCCGAGCGGGCTGCTCAGCGGCGGCGAGCGATTGAAGGCGGCGCTGGCCTGCGAAATCTACGCGGAGCAACCGGCGCAACTGCTGTTGCTGGACGAACCGGACAACCATCTCGACCTGGAGTCCCGTGAAGCGCTGGAGACGCTGCTGCGGCAGTACCGGGGGGCAGTGCTGGTGGTGTCCCATGACGATGCGTTTCTCGAGCGGCTGCAACTGGATGCGCGGCTGGAGTGCGGAGAGAGCGGCTGGCGCTGGCTGGTCGAGTGAGGCTTTACCGGCCGGGGAGGGCTGGGTAGGATCGACGTCCCTCTCTTTCCGGCTGCCTCTGCCGTGCTCCGCCCAGGCGTTGAATCGCGAAGCGGGCATTCATGCTGCCGACGCTCCAACGGCCGTCACCCTGCGTGGCGTGCTATCCCTTTGTGATCTGCTGATTCAGGATGAATTCATGCTCATTCGCCAACGCATTGCTGCGGACAACCCGCGCCTGCTCGACATCTGGCTGCGCGCCGTGCGCGCGACCCATCACTTCCTCCAGGCGTCGGACATCGACGACCTGCTACCCCAGGTCCGTGACCTCTACCTGCCCGCCGTCGAGGTCTGGGTGGCGGTGGACAACGACGACCGCCCGCTGGGTTTCATCGGGCTCAATGAACGGCATGTGGAAATGCTCTTCATCGATCCGGACTGTCGGGGGCGCGGCCTCGGCCGCGCGCTGCTCGATTTCACGCGCGAATTGCGCGGTACGCTAAGTGTCGACGTCAATGAACAGAATCCTCAGGCAGTGGGGTTCTATCGGCACTACGGCTTCGTCCAGACCGGGCGCTCGCCCACCGATGGTGAAGGGCGGCCATTCCCGCTGTTGCACATGAGCCTGCCGGATGGCGAGTAAGTCCGCATTCCCCTGTAGGAGCGGGCCATGCCCGCGATCGCGCCCATGGGGCGCTCCTGCAGGTGCAGTTCCGTAGGGCGTATAACGTTCCACGTTATGCGCCGTTTGCCCCTGATTTCAGGGTGCTTCGAGTTTGATCGCAGAGCCGCCGACGAGCCGGGTACATCGGCGTACAACCGCGAACGGTTGTACGCCCTAGGCCTGCACTTGCTCCGTCTCGCCGCTGCCGAAGCGGATGCTCCGTGCGCCGAGCTTGAGCAGGCTGTCGGCGAACAGGTCGCTGGCGGTGCTGCGGCAATCCCAGGCGGCTTCCCAGTCTTCGCGGCGGCGCCAGTGCAGGCGACCGATCAGGCGCTGCGATTCGTCCTCGGCGTGCAGTTCGCTGGCGAGGTAGCCGGGGCGCAGGGAAAAAAGCTGTTGGAGATGCTCCAGGTAATTCCCCAGCTTTGCCGCGATCTGCGAGCGCTGCTGAGGTGTCACGCCGATTTCGATCTGCAGCACGAAGTGCGGATTGTCCACACAGGCCTTGGCGTGAATCGAGCTGGGCTGGGTCATGTTCCTTGGCTCCCTGTCTTGAATCGAATGCCTGGCGAGGGTAAAACCTCAACTTAAGTTGAGGTCAATAGCCCATGAAAGAATCTTCTATCTGTTCGCTCCACCGGGAGCTGAGTGTCGGCGAGCTGGCCAAGCGCTCCGGCGTTGCAGTCTCCGCACTGCATTTCTACGAAGCCAAGGGATTGATCAGCAGTACGCGCAATGCCGGCAATCAGCGCCGCTATCCCCGTGAAACCTTGCGGCGGGTGGCGGTGATCAAGGTTGCGCAAAGAGTTGGCATCCCCCTGGGCGAAATCGCCGAGGCGCTGGGTTCGTTGCCCAGCGGCCACAATCCGACGGCGGCGGACTGGGCGCGATTGTCCGCGCGTTGGCGGGACGATCTGAACGAGCGGATCGAGAAGCTGCTGTTGCTGCGCGATCAGCTGGACGGCTGTATTGGTTGCGGTTGTCTGTCGATGGAGGCTTGCCCGTTGCGTAATCCGGGAGATTGCCTGGCAGAGGAGGGGCCGGGGGCGCATTGGCGGGGGGAGCAGGAGGGCGGTTGAAGAGCCCCTCGCCCTAACCCTCTCCCAGGGGGAAAGGGGACTGTCCCGAGTGAAGTGTGTCCGTAGAGTTCGCCGGATGCCGTGATCCCGGAGGAGCGTCACCCGTCCAGTCGGCACATACTGCCCCCTCTCCTCGGGAGAGGGCTGGGTGAGGGGCGAGCCCGCGCACGGAGCCCCCGGAACTCACCGCTCCCGCAGAGCCTCCCACCGCGCTTTCAGCACCGGCTTGAGGATGTAATCGAGCACGCTCTTCTCGCCCGTGGTGATATCCACCGTCGCCACCATGCCGGGGATGATCAGCAACGGCTTGGCGTCGGTGCCCAGGTGGTTCTTGTCGGTGCGCACCTGGATCAGATAGAAGCTGTTGCCCTTGTCGTCGGTGATGGTGTCGGCGCTGATCAGTTCCAGCTTGGCCTTGAGGCCGCCGTAGATCGTGTAGTCATAGGCGGTGAACTTCACCGTGGCGCTCTGGCCGGGGTGGAGGAAGGCGATGTCCTGTGGGCGCACCCGCGCTTCCACCAGCAGGTTGTCCTCCAGCGGGACGATCTCGACCATGTCGCTGCCCGGCTGCACCACGCCGCCGATGGTGTTGACCTTGAGTTGCTTGACGATGCCGCGCATGGGCGAGACCACCAGGGTGCGGTTGACCTTGTCGTCGATGGCGCGGCTGGTGGCGGTGAGTTTGTTGAAGTCGGTGCGGACTTCGTTGAGCTCTTTCAGCGCGTCGCTGCGAAAGCCCAGTTTCGACTCCTCGACCTTGCGCTGGATTTCGTTGACTGCCGCTTCCGCGCGGGGGATGGCCAGACTGGTCGCATTGAGATCGCCACTGATCTCCACGGAGCTGCGGCGCAGGCGCAGCAGTTCCACGGGGGAGACGGCGCCGCTTTTGACCAGCGGCTCGGACATGTTGATCTCCTGCTGCACCAGGCCCAGGCTCGAGCGGTACTGCTGCTGCTTGGCGCGAAACTCCTGGAGCTCCTGGGTCTTCTGCCGCAGTTGCTCCTGGAGGATGTTCAGCTCGCTGGCCAGGCGCTGCTGGCGGGTCTGGTAGAGGGCCAACTGGTCTTCCACCACCTGCGGCGCGTCTTTCTTCAACGCATCGGTGAACACCGGCGGCCGGCCTTCGGCTTCCGCGCTCAGGCGCTCGATGCGGGCCTCCAGGGAGTTGCGGTCGGCCTCGGTTTCGCCCTTGTTGGAGACGAAGCGGGTGTCATCCAGACGCAGCAGCGGCTGGTTCTTTTCCACCACCTGGCCTTCGCGGACGAAGATCTCCGAGATGATGCCACCCTCCAGGTTCTGGATGGTCTGCACCTTGGAGGAGGGGATGGCCTTGCCTTCGCCCTTGGTCACTTCTTCGATATTGGCGAAGTAGGCCCAGGTGATGGCTGCCACCAGCAGCCCGAGTGCTGCCCACAGGGTGATGCGGGTGGCGTTGGGCGAGTCTTCCAGCAGGGTGCCCTGGACCTCCGGCATGAACTCGGTATCGCGGGCGCCGTTGCCGCCGAGGTAGTCGCGGATCGATTGGGAGAACTGCATGGCGATTACCCCGCTGCCGGGCCGACGTGGCCCTTGCGCAATGCTTCGATGACCGCGTCTTTGGGGCCGTCGGCGACGATGCGGCCGCTGTCGAGCACCAGCAGGCGGTCGACCAGGCTGAGCATCGAGGTACGGTGGGTGACCAGCAGCAGGGTCTTGTCGCGACAGGTTTCATGCAGGCGCTTGCGGAGGATTTCTTCGCTGCTGTTGTCCATGGCGCTGGTGGGTTCGTCAAGCAACAGGATCGGTGGGTCGAGCAGCAGTGCGCGGGCCATCAGCACGGCCTGGCGCTGGCCGCCGGAGAGCAGTTGGCCGCGCTCGCCCACCGGGCGGTCGAAGCCCGCCGGATGCTGCCGGGCCAGTTCGCTGACGCCGGTCATTTCGGCCACTTCGAGCATCCGTGCGTCACTGATGTAGCGCGCGCCGAGGGTCAGGTTGTCGCGCAGGCTGCCGGCCAGCAGTGGCAGGTCGTGGGCGACATAGCCGATCTGCTGGCGCAGGTCGGCGACATCGATCTGCCGCAGGTCCAGTCCGTCGACCAGGATCTGCCCTTCCTCGGGCTGGTAGAAACCCATCAGCAGGCGGCCGAAGGTGCTCTTGCCGGAGCCGCTCTTGCCGATGATGCCGATCTTCTCTCCGGGGGACAGGCGCAGGCTGACGTGGCTCAGCGCCGGGGCGCTCTGGCCCTGGTAGCTGAAGCTGAGCTGGCGCACTTCCAGGGCGCCGTGCAGTTGCGTGCGCTCCAGCGGGCGCTGGCGTGGCTGGCGTTCCTGCGGCAGGGCCATGAGCGCGTCGGTGCTGGTCATGGTCAGGCGCGCCTGTTGGTAACGGGTGATCAGTCCGGCGATCTGCCCGAGCGGCGCCAGCACGCGGCTGTTGAGCATGTAGCTGGCAACCAGTGCGCCGACGCTGAGGTTGCCGTCGAGGATGCTGTAGACCCCGGCGCAGATCATCGCCATGCCGGCGAACTGCTGCAGGAACAGGGTGCCGTTGGCGGCCAGCGCGGAGAGGAAGCGGGCGTGGTTGTCCAGGCGCGCCAGGGCGCCGTGGGTGCTTTCCCAGCGGTACTGGCGCTCGCTCTCGGCACCGCAGGCCTTGAGGGTTTCCAGGCCGCCGAGGGTCTCGATCAGCAGTGCCTGGCGTTCGGCACCCAGTGCCAGGCTCTTCTGCACCGTGTCGCGCAGGCGGCTCTGGATGATCAGGGCGAAGACGATGGTGATTGGGAAGGCCAGCAGCGGGATCGCGATGAGCCAGCCGCCGAGCAGGCCGATGACCAGGATCATCAGCAGAGAGAAGGGCAGGTCGATCAGGCTGGTCAGGGTCAGTGCGGTGAGGAATTCGCGCAGGCCCTGGAAGTCATGGATGCTCTGGGCGAAGCCGCCGACCGTCTCCGGCTTGGCGATCATCGACATGCCGGTGATGCGTTCGAACAGGGTCGCCGAAAGCACCACGTCGGTCTTCTTGCCCGCCATGTCCAGCAGGTTGGAGCGCAGTATCCGCAGCAGCAGTTCGAACATCGTTCCCAGCAGCAGGCCGGCGGCCAGCACCCAGAGCGTCGAGAGCGCCTGGTTGGGTACCACGCGGTCGTAGGTCTGCATGACGAACAGCGGCACCAGCATGCCCAGCAGGTTGATCAGCAGGCTGGCGACCATTGCATCGGTGTACAGCCAGCGCGACAGCCTGAGGGTGTCGCGGAACCAGGCTTCGACACGCGGCACCAGCGGTTTGCGCGCGGCTTCCAGTTCATGGCGCGGGCGGGCGAACAAGGCCTGGCCGCTGTACTGGGCGGCCAGTTCGTCGGCGCTGACGGACTGCTCGCCACCGTCGGTCTCGCAGGGCAGGATCAGCGCCTGGCCGTCGTCGCGCCACTGGCGCAGCACGGCGCTGCGGCCGTCGTTGAGCAGCAGCAGGACTGGCAGGTTGAGGCTGGAGATGCTCTTCAGTTCGCGGCGCAGCAGGCGCCCCTGCAATCCGGCGCGGGCCGCCGCGCGGGGCAGCAGGCTGGCCGACAGGCGTTGGTCGCGCAGTGGCAGACCGGCCGACAGGCTGTTGCGGCTGACCGTGCAGCCATGCAGGCGACAGAGGATCAGCAGGCCGTCGAGCAGGGGGTCGTCATGGCTCAGGCGTGGGTCGCCGGGCGCGGGTGTGCCGCGCTCCTGGATGATCATGGTCACGCTACTTCCTCCCGGACCGAGTCGCCGCTGGCCGCCCCCCGCGGGGTGCCCCGGCATTTCGCCGCACGACGGTTCCGTGCACGCTGTCGTATCGCTTTACGACCGCCACCCCGTGGCCGGATGGCACGGGGTACGGAGGACGGTCGTCAGCGACCTTCTTATTTCAGGTCAGGCAGGCGTGCCTCGTTCTTCACATCCGTGAGGGCCACGGACTCGTGCGGCGCCACCACGTGCTGGGACCGGAGCAGTCCGCCCATGCTGGCGAGCACGCGGTACATCGAGAATTCCTCGGTGTAGCGGACCTCGGTGTAGCGACGGTTGGCGGTGAACAGTTCGTTCTCGCTGTCCAGCAGGTCGAGCAGGGTGCGCTGGCCGAGGGTGAACTGTTGCTGGTACGCCTCGCGTACCTTGCGGGAGTAGTCGGCGTATTCGCGGGCCGGCGGGGTCTGCTTCTTGGCGTTCTCCATCGCGTCCCAGGCCAGCGAGAGGTTCTCGTTGATCAGGCGCAGTGCGTTGTTGCGCACGTCCTGGGCCTCGCCAATCTGGTGCGAGGTGGCGTTCAGGTGGGCCTTGTCGCGCATGCCGTTGAACAGGTTGTAGCGCATCACCACCTGGGCTTCCCAGCTGTTGTAGTAGCCCTCTTCACCATCGACGTTGTGGTTGGCCGACTTGGCCAGTTCAGCGTCGAAGCGCGGGTAGAAGGGCGCCTTGGCTGCTTCGTACTGGGCTTGGGCGGCGTTCACGTCGGCCTGGGCGGATTTCAGCAGCGGGTTGTCGCTGAGCATGTTCTGCCGCGCGACCAGGAGGTCCGGCGGTACTTCGGCCTTGACGGTGGAGGGGGCTTCCAACTGGTCGGGCATCCGGCCGGTGGCGCTATAGAAGCTGGCCTCGGCGTCGGCCAGGTTCACCTCTTCGGTGTAGAGGTTGTTCTGCGCCAGGGCCAGGCGGGCGACGGCCTGATCGTTGTCGGCGGTGCTGCCCACGCCACGCTCGCTGCGCAGGCGGATCTGGTCGCCGATACGCTCGTGGGCCTGCAGGTTGTTCTTGGCCAGGGTCACCATCTCGCGGCGCTTGAGTACATCGAGGTAGACCTCGACGGTGCGCAGGGCGGCGGTTTCCGAGGTGCCGAGGATGCGGAAGGCCTTGGAGTTGACGTTGGCCTCGTTGCGCTGGACCTCGTTGGGCGTGCCGAAGCCGTCGAACAGCATCTGCCGCAGGCGGATCTCGGAGTCGCCGCGGGTCAGGGTCTGGTCGCCATTGTTGGGATTGTTGGAGCGGGTGGTCGGGCTGTCGGTGTTCTGCCGGCCATAGTCGGCAATCAGGTCGACAGTGGGCAGGTAGCCGCCCCTGGCGAATTTGAGTTCTTCATCGGCGGTCAGGCGGCTGTTCACGCTCTGGCTGACTTCCGGGTGATATTGCAGTGTGCTTTGTATGGCTTCGGTCAGTGTCATGGCCTGCCCATGGGCGCATGACGCTGCCATAACTACACCGCTCCATAGTGCCGCGTTACGACTGCGCATGGTTCTGCTCCTAGCGTTTTCTTACCTTCGATGCTCTTTAGGCGCCAATTTATTGGCTTTTTTCTCTTATCAAGCGTTTCACGCCTGTAACATCACAGCTAAGAACAACTTTCCGGGCAGCTCAGAAGAATTTTTCACAAGGCTTATTCTGAAAAAGTCTTATGACACATCTGAAAAGCAGCACATTGTTTAAGCCTGCAAGCCCCGGTGTTTCCTGAGTATGGGCTGGACGGCGCTTGCGAACGAAGCCAGGTACGGTTTGGAGCAGTTAGGGCGGGGACTACAGCAGAAGGACACGAAAAAGCGTCGTCAGAGTGACAAAAAAATGTCGCTGGCTTTTTGATGCTGAGACGCCACCAGTCCTTTTCGCCACCTTCGCAACTTTCTTCGCAACATCCGAATACAAGCGTGCCTTGGCCTGTTTCGGACGCCTGCTTTCCGGTAGGACCGGTTGGGCAGTGGAGCGGAGGAAGGACTCATGGCTACGTTGATGGGTGTCGTCAGTAAAGTGGTCGGCGAAGTGTTTGCGGTAGCCGCCGATGGATCGCGTCGTCCTCTGAGCCAGGGAGACAAGGTGTTCGTCGGCGAACAGCTGGTCACCGGTGCCCACGGCTCAGTGGTGCTGAAAATAGCCGGCGGCGGCGAAATCACCCTCGGGCGCGACAGCTCCCTCCCCATGACCGCGCAGCTGCAGTCTGCCGCTCACCACGCACAGGACGGTCAGCAGCAAGCCGTCGCCCAGCATCCCGCAACACCGAGCAAGCAGGACGTCACTGACGTGAAGGCCCTGCAAGCGGCCATCGCGGCGGGCGTGGACCCGACCAAGGCGGCCGAAGCCACTGCCGCCGGCCCGAGCGCCGGTGCCGCAGGCGCCGCCAACGGCAAGCCGGGTGGCGGGCATTCCTTCGTACTCCTGACGGAAGTCGCCGGGCATGTCGGTCCGGATATCGGCTATCCCACCGGGCCGCTGACATGGGGGCCTCTGTTCCTGGAGCCGCGCGTTGGCGGCCGGGTCGATGATCAACCCGCTTCCGGCCCCGGTACCGTCAGTATCGGCGAGGACTCCCTGGGCGGCGCCGGTGGCGCGACGCAGAGCAGCAGCCTGAACTACAGCTTCGGCAATCACGGGGTAGGTACTTTCTCCTGGGGTACCGCCGGCCTGCCCACTATCACTTCCGGCGGCGTGCCGCTGACCTACACCGTCAGCCCCGACGGCCATACGCTCACGGCCAGCGCCAATGGCACTCCGGTGTTCACCCTGACGCTGACGGACATCAATACCGGTGCCGTCCAGCTCACCCTGCTGCAGCCGATCGACCATCCGACCGCGGGGCAGGACACCCTGACCATCAACGTGCCCTACACCGTCACGGACGGCACCGGGGTGAGCACCACCAGTAACCTGGCCGTCGGCATCGTCGACTCGGTGCCGCAGGCTGAGCTGTCCGCCAACAGCGGTGTGTCCGGCTCGCTGGAAACGCACGACGCGGCGACAGTGGGTGGGGCTTCCGATCACAGTAGCGTCGATTTCAGTGGGGCCTTCCAGGTCAACACCAACTACGGCGCCGATGGGGCCGGCAGCACCGCGCTCACCTACAGCCTCAAGCTGGTCGGTGCCGATGGCAGCAACTCCGGATTGACCAGCGGCGGCGCCGCCATCTACCTGCACAACGTAGGCGGCGTCATCGTCGCCTCCACTTCGGCCAGCATTGCCGGCATCACGGTGCAAAACACCGTCTTTTCGCTGTCAGTGAACAGCAACTCCGGTGTGGTCACGCTGACCCAGTACAGCGCCATCGACCACGCGCAGCCGGGCAGCGATGCCAACTTCGCCAGCCAGCACGCCGTGCTCGACCTGGGCCTGGTGCAGTTGCAAGGGACCGTGGTCGTCACCGACCGCGACGGCGACAGCGCGACCTCTTCCAGCACCTTGGACCTGGGTGGCCGCGTCAGCTTCACCGACGATGGTCCGAGCATCACGATCGGCCTGAGCGGCGCGCAGATCGGTGGTCTGGAAACCCATGATGCGCTGACCATCGGCGCCAACTCCGACAGCTCCACGGCCGACTTCTCCGGCGCCTTCAGCATTACCCAGCAGAGCACCGGCGCCGACACCCCGGCTTCGGCCGTGAGCTGGACCTATACCGTGCACCTGGATGTTCCGGGCGGCACCGCCTCCGGACTGTCCAGCGCGGGTCAGGCGATCTACCTGTACCAGATCGGCTCCCAGGTGGTGGGCAGTACCGCCAGCACCCAGGCGGGAGTGAATGCCGGCAATACCGTGTTCGGCCTGAGCGTCGACGGCGGCGGCAAGGTGACCCTGACCCAGTATGCCGAACTCGACCATAACCAGCCGGGCAATGACCAGCAGGTTTCCCTCGATGGCGGACTGGTAAGCCTGCAGGGCACGGCGACCATCACTGACTTCGATGGCGACAAGGCCAGTTCCACGGCGAGCCTCGATCTGGGCGGCAAGGTCACCTTCGACGACGATGGCCCGAGCATCAGCGTGGGGCTCAGCGGTGCCCAGGTGGGCAGCCTGGAAACCCATGACGCGCTGACCATCGGCGATAATTCCGACAGCGCCACGGTCGACTTCTCCGGCGCCTTCAGCATCACCCAGCAGAGCACCGGCGCCGATACGCCGGCTTCAGCGGTGAGCTGGAGCTACGCCGTACACCTGGATGTTGCCGGCGGCACCGCTTCCGGGCTGTCCAGCGCCGGCCAGGCGATCTACCTGTACCAGATCGGTTCTCAGGTCGTGGGCAGCACCGCGAGCACCCAGGCGGGAGTGAACGCCGGCAACACCATCTTCGGCCTGAACGTCGATGGCAGCGGCAAGGTCACCCTGACCCAGTACGCCGAGCTCGACCATACCCAGCCGGGCCATGACCAGCAGATATCCCTGGGCAGCGGCCTGGTGAGCCTGCAGGGCACCGCCAGCATCACCGACTTCGACGGTGACAAGGCCACGTCCACGGCGAGCTTCGATCTGGGCGGCAAGGTCACCTTCGACGATGACGGCCCGAGCATCAGTGTCGGCCTCAGCGGTGGTGAGGTGGGCGGTCTGGAAACCCATGATCACCTGACCATCGGCGGAGCCGTCGACCATTCCACGGTGGACTTCTCCGGCGTCTTCAGCATCACCCAGCAAAGCACTGGCGCCGACACCCCGGCTTCGGCCGTGAGCTGGAGCTACACCGTGCACCTGGACGTTCCCGGCGGCAGCGCTTCCGGGTTGTCCAGCGGCGGCCATGCCATCTACCTGTACCAGATCGGCGACCAGGTTGTGGGCAGCACCGCGAGCACCCAGGCGGCTGTGAACGCCAGCAACACCGTGTTCGGCCTGAGCGTCGACGGCAGTGGCAAGGTCACCCTGAGCCAGTACGCCGCACTCGACCACATTCAGCCCGCCCATGATCAGCAGGTCTCCCTGGACAGCGGCCTGGTGAGCCTGCATGGCACGGCGAGCATCACCGACTTCGACGGCGACAAGGCCAGCTCCACGGCGAGCCTCGATCTCGGCGGCAAGGTCACCTTCGACGACGACACCCCGAGCAGCAACATCAGCCTCAGCGATGCCCAGGTGGGCAATCTGGAGACCCATGACGCCCTGACCATCGGTGGCGCCTCCGATAGCGCCACAGTGGACTTCTCCGGCGCCTTCGTCGTCACCCAGCAGATCGCGGGCGCCGATACTCCGGCCTCGTCGGTGAACTGGAGCTACGCCGTGCACCTGGATGTGCCCGGCGGCACGGCCTCCGGACTCTCCAGTGCCGGCCAGGCGATCTACCTGTACCAGATTGGCTCACAGGTAGTGGGCAGCACCGCCAGCACCCTGGCCGGTGTGGATGCCGGCAACACCGTGTTCGGCCTGAGCGTCGATGGCAGCGGCAAGGTCACCCTGACCCAGTACCACGAGCTTGACCATATCCAACCGGGTCATGACCAGCAGGTCTCCCTCGACAGCGGTCTGGTGAGCCTGCAGGGCACTGCAACCATCGTCGACTTCGATGGTGACAAGGCCAGCTCCACTGCAAGCCTCGACCTGGGCGGCAAGGTGACCTTCGACGACGATGGTCCGAGCATCAGCGTGGGGCTCAGCGGTGCCCAGGTGGGCAGCCTGGAAACCCATGACGCGCTGACCATCGGCGATAATTCCGACAGCGCCACGGTCGACTTCTCCGGCGCCTTCAGCATCACCCAGCAGAGCACCGGCGCCGATACGCCGGCTTCAGCGGTGAGCTGGAGCTACGCCGTACACCTGGATGTTGCCGGCGGCACCGCTTCCGGGCTGTCCAGCGCCGGCCAGGCGATCTACCTGTACCAGATCGGTTCTCAGGTCGTGGGCAGCACCGCGAGCACCCAGGCGGGAGTGAACGCCGGCAACACCATCTTCGGCCTGAACGTCGATGGCAGCGGCAAGGTCACCCTGACCCAGTACGCCGAGCTCGACCATACCCAGCCGGGCCATGACCAGCAGATATCCCTGGGCAGCGGCCTGGTGAGCCTGCAGGGCACCGCCAGCATCACCGACTTCGACGGTGACAAGGCCACGTCCACGGCGAGCTTCGATCTGGGCGGCAAGGTCACCTTCGACGATGACGGCCCGAGCATCAGTGTCGGCCTCAGCGGTGGTGAGGTGGGCGGTCTGGAAACCCATGATCACCTGACCATCGGCGGAGCCGTCGACCATTCCACGGTGGACTTCTCCGGCGTCTTCAGCATCACCCAGCAAAGCACTGGCGCCGACACCCCGGCTTCGGCCGTGAGCTGGAGCTACACCGTGCACCTGGACGTTCCCGGCGGCAGCGCTTCCGGGTTGTCCAGCGGCGGCCATGCCATCTACCTGTACCAGATCGGCGACCAGGTTGTGGGCAGCACCGCGAGCACCCAGGCGGCTGTGAACGCCAGCAACACCGTGTTCGGCCTGAGCGTCGACGGCAGTGGCAAGGTCACCCTGAGCCAGTACGCCGCACTCGACCACATTCAGCCCGCCCATGATCAGCAGGTCTCCCTGGACAGCGGCCTGGTGAGCCTGCATGGCACGGCGAGCATCACCGACTTCGACGGCGACAAGGCCAGCTCCACGGCGAGCCTCGATCTCGGCGGCAAGGTCACCTTCGACGACGACACCCCGAGCAGCAACATCAGCCTCAGCGATGCCCAGGTGGGCAATCTGGAGACCCATGACGCCCTGACCATCGGTGGCGCCTCCGATAGCGCCACAGTGGACTTCTCCGGCGCCTTCGTCGTCACCCAGCAGATCGCGGGCGCCGATACTCCGGCCTCGTCGGTGAACTGGAGCTACGCCGTGCACCTGGATGTGCCCGGCGGCACGGCCTCCGGACTCTCCAGTGCCGGCCAGGCGATCTACCTGTACCAGATTGGCTCACAGGTAGTGGGCAGCACCGCCAGCACCCTGGCCGGTGTGGATGCCGGCAACACCGTGTTCGGCCTGAGCGTCGATGGCAGCGGCAAGGTCACCCTGACCCAGTACCACGAGCTTGACCATATCCAACCGGGTCATGACCAGCAGGTCTCCCTCGACAGCGGTCTGGTGAGCCTGCAGGGCACTGCAACCATCGTCGACTTCGATGGTGACAAGGCCAGCTCCACTGCAAGCCTCGACCTGGGCGGCAAGGTGACCTTCGACGACGATGGTCCGAGCATCAGCGTGGGCCTCAGCGGCGCCCAGGTGGGC
Organism: Pseudomonas sp. SCB32; assembly: GCF_009189165.1. Lineage (NCBI taxonomy): Bacteria > Pseudomonadati > Pseudomonadota > Gammaproteobacteria > Pseudomonadales > Pseudomonadaceae > Pseudomonas > Pseudomonas sp. SCB32. Next base: position 4,465,057 of record NZ_CP045118.1, on the reverse strand, counting down.
GGTCTGGAAACCCATGATGCGCTGACCATTGGCGACAACTCCGACAGCGCCACGGTGGACTTCTCCGGCGCCTTCAGCATTACCAATCAGAGTGCGGGTGCCGATGCACCGGCCTCGGCGGTGAGCTGGAGCTACGCCGTACACCTGGATGTGAGCGCGGGCACGGCCTCCGGCCTGACCAGCGGCGGCCAGACCATCTACCTGTACCAGGTGGGTGACCAGGTCGTGGGCAGCACCGCGAGCACCCAGGGGGCGGTGGACCCCAGCAACACGGTGTTCGGCCTGAGTGTCGATGGCAGCGGCAAGGTCACCCTGACCCAGTACTCTGAGCTCGACCACACCCAGCCGGGCCATGACCTGCAGGTCTCCCTCGGCAGCGGCCTGGTGAGCCTGCAGGGCACGGCCAGCATCACCGACTTCGACGGTGACAAGGCCAGCTCCACCGCGAGCCTCGATCTGGGCGGCAAGGTCACCTTCGACGACGATGGCCCGAGCATCAGTGTGGGTTTGAGCGGCGCACAGATCGACGCTCTGGAGACCCATGACGCCCTGACCATCGGTGACAACTCCGACCATGCCACGGTGGACTTCTCCGGCGCCTTCAGCATCACCAATCAGAGCGCGGGTGCCGACACGCCGGCTTCGGCCGTGAGCTGGAGCTACACCGTGCACCTGGATGTTGCCGGTGGCAGCGCTTCCGGGTTGTCCAGCGCCGGACAGGCAATCTTCCTGTACCAGATTGGCGATCAGGTTGTGGGCAGCACCGCCAGTACCCAGGGTGCGGTGAACGCCAGCAACACCGTGTTCGGCCTGAGTGTCGACGGCAGCGGCAAGGTCACCCTGACCCAGTACGCCGAACTCGACCACACCCAGCCGGGCAATGACCTGCAGGTCTCCCTGGGCACTGGCCTGGTCAGCCTGCAGGGCACCGCCAGCATCACCGACTTCGACGGCGACAAGGCCAGCTCCACGGCGAGCCTCGATCTGGGTGGCAAGGTCACCTTCGACGATGACGGCCCGAGCATTACCATTGGCTTGAGCGGTGCCCAGCTCGGTGGGTTGGAAACCCATGACGCGCTGACCATCGGCGGCGCCTCCGACAGCTCCTCGGCGGACTTCTCCGGTGCCTTCAGCATCACCAATCAGAGTGCGGGTGCCGACGCCCCGGCTTCAGCGGTGAGCTGGAGCTACTCCGTGCACCTGGACGTTGCCGGCGGCACCGCCTCCGGGCTGTCCAGCGCCGGCCAGGCGATCTTCCTGTACCAGATTGGCAACCAGGTCGTGGGCAGTACCGCGAGTACCCAGGCCGGCGTGGATGGCAGCAACACCATCTTCGGTCTGAGCGTCGACGGCAGCGGCAAGGTGACCCTGACCCAGTACCACGAGCTCGACCATATCCAACCGGGCCATGACCAACAGATCTCCCTGGACAGCGGCCTGGTCAGCTTGCAGGGCACCGCCAGCATCACTGACTTCGACGGTGACAAGGCCAGCTCCACGGCGAGCCTCGATCTCGGCGGCAAGGTCACCTTCGACGATGATGGCCCGAGCATCAGCGTGGGTCTCAGCGGCGCCCAGGTGGGCGGTCTGGAAACCCATGACGCCCTGACCATCGGCGCCAACTCCGACAGCGCCACGGTGGACTTCTCCGGCGCCTTCAGCATTAACAGTCAGAGTGCGGGTGCCGATGCACCGGCGTCCGCCGTGAGCTGGAGCTACGCCGTACACCTGGATGTGAGCGCGGGCACGGCCTCCGGCCTGACCAGTGGCGGCCAGACCATCTACCTGTACCAGGTGGGTGACCAGGTCGTGGGCAGCACCGCGAGCACCCAGGGGGCGGTGGACCCCAGCAACACGGTGTTCGGCCTGAGTGTCGATGGCAGCGGCAAGGTCACCCTGACCCAGTACTCTGAGCTCGACCACACCCAGCCGGGCCATGACCTGCAGGTCTCCCTCGGCGGCGGCCTGGTGAGCCTGCAAGGCACCGCCAGCATCACCGATTTCGACGGCGACAAGGCCAGCTCCACCGCGAGCCTCGACCTCGGCGGCAAGGTCACCTTCGACGACGACGGTCCGAGCATCACCATTGGCGCGAGCGGCGCCCAGATCGGTGCTCTGGAAACCCATGACGCCCTGACCATTGGCGGTAACTCCGACAGCGCCTCGGCGGACTTCTCCGCGGCCTTCACCATCACCAATCAGAGCGCGGGCGCCGACACCCCGGCTTCGGCCGTGAGCTGGAGCTATGCCGTGCATCTGGACGTTGCCGGTGGCAGCGCTTCCGGGTTGTCCAGCGCCGGACAGGCAATCTTCCTGTACCAGATCGGCGACCAGGTCGTGGGTAGCACCGCCAGCACCCAGGGGGCGGTGAACGCCAGCAATACCGTGTTCGGCCTGAGCGTCGACGGCAGCGGCAAGGTGACCCTGACCCAGTACCACGAACTCGACCATACCCAGCCGGGCCATGATCAGCAGATCTCCCTGGACAGCGGTCTGGTCAGCCTGCAGGGTACCGCCAGCATCACGGACTTCGACGGCGACACGGCCAGCTCCACGGCAAGCGTCGATCTGGGTAGCAAGGTCACCTTCGACGACGATGGCCCGAGCATCAGCGTGGGGCTGAGCGGCGCCCAGATCGCCGCTCTGGAAACCCATGACGCGCTGACCATTGGCAACGCCTCCGATCACTCCACGGTGGACTTCTCCGGCGCCTTCAGCGTCACCAGTCAGAGTGCGGGCGCCGATACCCCGGCTTCTGCCGTGAGCTGGAGCTACGCGGTGCATCTGGACGTTGCCGGCGGCAGCGCCTCCGGATTGTCCAGCGCCGGCCAGGCGATCTACCTGTACCAGATGGGTACGCAGGTGGTGGGCAGCACCGCCAGCACTCAGGGTGCGGTGAACGCCAGCAACACCGTGTTCGGCCTGAGCGTCGACGGCAGCGGCAAGGTCACCCTGACCCAGTACGCCGAGCTCGACCATACCCAGCCGGCCAATGACCTGCAGGTTTCCCTGGGCAGCGGCCTGGTGAGCCTGCAAGGCACGGCCAGCATCACCGACTTCGATGGCGACAAGGCCAGCTCCACGGCGAGCCTCGATCTCGGTGGCAAGGTCACCTTCGACGACGACGGCCCGAGCATCACCGTTGGCGCGAGCGGCGCCCAGATCGGTGCGCTGGAGACCCATGACGCCCTGACCATCGGCAACAACTCCGACCAGGCCACGGTGGACTTCTCCGGGGCCTTCAACATCACCCAGCAGAGTGCCGGCGCCGACGCCCCGGCTTCAGCGGTGAGCTGGAGCTACGCCGTGCACCTGGACGTTGCCGGTGGCAGCGCTTCCGGGCTGTCCAGCGCCGGCCAGGCGATCTACCTGTACCAGATCGGCGGCCAGGTCGTGGGCAGCACCGCCAGCACCCAGGGTGCGGTGAACGCCAGCAACACTATCTTCGGCCTGAGCGTCGATGGCAGCGGCAAGGTCACCCTGACCCAGTACGCCGAACTCGACCATACCCAGCCAGGCCATGACCTGCAGGTCTCCCTGGGGGCTGGCCTGGTGAGCCTGCAAGGCACCGCCAGCATCACCGACTTCGACGGCGACAAGGCCAGCTCCACGGCGAGCGTCGATCTGGGCAGCAAGGTGACCTTCGACGACGACGGCCCGAGCATCACGATCGGCCTCAGCGGCGCGCAGCTGGGAAGCCTGTTGACCTATGATCACCTGACCATTCCTGTCGGCAACAATCCGATCTCCGACAGCGCCACCGCAAACTTCTCCGGTGCCTTCAACATCATGCAGGTGAGCGCTGGCGCCGACACCCCGGCATCGGCGGTGACCTGGACCTATGCCCTGCAGCTGAGCACGGGGGTGGCGCAGGGAAGTTTCTCCGGGTTGAGCAGCGGCGGGCATGCCATCTACCTGTACACCATCAGTGGCCAGGTCGTTGGCAGCACGGCCAGTAGCGTCGGTCTGGTGGGCGCCGGCAACACCATCTTCGCGCTGTCGGCGAACAGCAGTACCGGTGACGTCACCTTGAACCAGTACGGCGCGATCGACCATGCACTGCCGGGCAGCTATAGCAACTATGACACCCAGCAGGCCGTGCTCAACGCGGGCCTGGTGCAGTTGCAGGGCACAGCCAGCATCACCGACTTCGACGGTGACAAGGCCACCTCTTCGGCGAGCCTCGACCTCGGTGGCAAGGTGGCCTTCGCCGACGATGGCCCGGTGGTGAACATCCAGCCGCCCATCCAGAACGTCTTCGATGCCAAGGGCTTCCACCTGGCGGGCACCCTGGATGTCAATTTTGGCGCCGACGGCTCCGGAGGCTTCGACCTGAGCGGCAATACCGCACCCACTGGCCTGCACTACGAGGTCTCCAGCCTGACGGGTGGCGGCTCCCTGTTGACCGCCCTGGACGGTAACAACAAGATCTTCTTCACCCTCCAGGTCAACGGCGACGGTAGCTACAGCTTCGATGTGCTCAACTCGCGGCCTACTGCTTCGGTGGGTTATGACCTGACCCAGATCAATGCGAGCGGGCCGGGACCGTCGTTCACCCTGACCTCGTCCGGACTCGCGGCAACCTTCACCAGTCCCGATGCTCTGGTGAACCCGTCCTCCAACGGCATGGGGGTCGGGAATAACACCATCGATGCCGGCGAGCACCTCAACATTGCATTCAGCGATACGGTCTACAACGCCTCCTTCCAGGTCCAGAAGCTCTCCAGCAAGGACACCCTTACCTGGAGTGTGCTGAGTACCGCCGGGGTGGTGTTGGCTACTGGCACCTACGTACCGCCAACCGGCACCGGCGAGGGCGACACCACGACCTGGAACCTGCTGACCAATGGGCACTTCCTCACCGGGTCGGCCGCCCAACTGGCCGATAGTGGCTTCAGCACGGTGATCCTGAGCAGCAGCAGTGGCGACTACCGGGTTCAGACCGTTTCCGCCGATCGCTCCATCCTGCCGCCTGATCTGGCGCTCCACTTCGGCGTTGGCGCGACTGACGGCGATGGTGACCATGCCACGGTGAATCTCGGCCTGGAAATGAACACGCCGACCTTGCTGGTGGTGGGCAGCAATGCCGACGACAGTGGCTCCTCGACCACCCCGCACACCATTCCGAACCCGCTCGATGCCGACAAGAGCGGCGATATCGTGGGCGGCCCCGGCAGTGGCAGTGACGTGCTGGTAGGGGATAAAGGTGGTGTCGGACAACCGGTCGGCAATGACCATCTGATCGGTGGCGCGGGCAATGACATCCTCTTCGGCGACTCCATCAACACCGATAATCTGGCCTGGGCGGGCCATGCCGCGGGCACTCACAACGGCGGTGGGCTCCAATCCCTGGTGGACTATCTGACCGCCACCAACGGCGGGACGGCGCCCAGCACCGGACAGTTGCTCAACTACATCGCCGCCCATGCCCAGGAGCTCAACGTCGCCGGCGATCCCCGTGGCGGCAATGACATCCTCGAAGGGGGCGCCGGCAACGACCTGCTGTTCGGCCAGGGTGGTAATGACACGCTGATCGGCGGCCCCGGCGACGACATCATGTTCGGCGGTACCGGCGCGGATCAGTTCGTCTGGAAGGCGGGCGACACCGGTCACGATGTGATCAAGGACTTCAGCATCGCCGAAGGTGACACGCTGAACCTGGCCGACCTGCTGCAGGGCGAGCACGCCAACTCGGCGTCCCTGGCGCAGTACCTGAACTTCACGGTGACCTCCGGCACCACCAGCATCGGCGTCATGCCCACCGGCACCGGCCCGGTGACCCAGACCATCGACCTGGCCAACGTCGACCTGTCCGCCAAGTACGCCGGCCACGCGGGTAGCGGTGTGCTCTCGGCGGGCGATACCCAGAAGGTGCTCGACGGCCTTCTCGGCGACCACGTGGTCAAGACGGACGCCTGACCGCCGTCGCTTCACCCGCGAAATCGCCGCCTCCGGGCGGCGGTTTCGTTTTTGCCCGCCCAACGAGGGTGGGGGCAAGCCTATACGGCTGGTGAATGATCATCGCGATGTGTCCTCGCTGCCACCTATGCTCGGGGCCACACCTTCCTCTTCATCGAACAACAAGCAACGAGGTTTCCCATGCGCGAAGTGGTGATCGTCGACAGCGTCCGTACCGGCCTGGCCAAGTCCATCCGGGGCAAGTTCAACATGACCCGTCCGGACGACATGGTTGCCCACTGCATCGACGCGCTGCTCGCGCGGAGCGACCTCGACCCGCTGCTGGTGGACGACTGCGTGGTGGGCGCCGGCTCCAACGAAGGTGCCCAGGGGCACAACATCGGCCGCAACGCGGCGGTGCTGTCCAGGCTCGGCATCCATGTCGCCGGCATGACCCTGAACCGCTACTGCTCCTCCGGCCTGCAGGCCATCGCCATTGCCGCCAACCAGGTGGCATCGGGGTGCAGCGACATCATGGTTGCCGGTGGCGTCGAGTCCATCACCCTGACCATGGGCAAGCAGAACCGCGACAACTTCGTGAACCCGCGCCTGCAGGCCGAGTTCCCCGGCATCTACTACCCCATGGGTCAGACCGCCGAGATCGTCGCCCGCCGCTACAACGTCACCCGCGAACAGCAGGATCTCTACGCCCTGCAGAGCCAGCAGCGCACCGCTCGCGCTCAGGCCGAGGGGCTGTTCAACGATGAAATCATGCCGATGAGCGTGAAGTACCTGGTGGAAGACAAGGCCACCGGCGAGAAGCAAGTGCTCGACGGCGTGGTGGATCGCGACGACTGCAACCGTCCGGATACCACGATCGAAGGCCTGAACTCCCTCAAGCCGGTGTTCGCCGAGGACGGCTCGGTCACCGCCGGCAACGCTTCGCAGCTTTCCGACGGCGCCTCCATGACCCTGGTAATGAGCCTGGACAAGGCGCTGGACCTGGGCCTGAAACCCAGGGCTTTCTTCCGTGGCTTCACCGTTGCTGGCTGCGAGCCGGACGAAATGGGCATCGGCCCGGTGTTCTCGGTGCCCAAGCTGCTCAAGGCCAAAGGCCTGCAGATCGACGACATCGACCTCTGGGAGCTCAACGAAGCTTTCGCTTCCCAGTGCCTCTATGCCCGTGATCGCTTGGGCATCGACAACGAGAAGTACAACGTCAACGGTGGCTCCATCTCCATCGGCCACCCCTTCGGCATGACCGGCTCGCGCCAGGTCGGCCACCTGGTGCGCGAACTGCAGCGTCGCAACCTGCGCTACGGCATCGTCACCATGTGCGTGGGCGGCGGCATGGGCGCTACCGGCCTGTTCGAAGCGGTGCGCTGAGCCCCGTTCGACACCGTGTTTCCCGGCCCGCTCCACGCAAGCGGGCCGGGTACGACAAAAGAGCCCCCGGCACAGATGCCGGGGGCTTTTTTCATTCTGTGGGGGAACTGGTCGGCGAGAGTCCGCAGGGGCGAGCTTGCTCGTGTACGGCTTTTTCCGGCTAAACGAAAAGGGCGGACGGATGCCAAGGCAAACGCCCGGTGTTTCCTCTCCCGCTACACCGGATCAGCGAGCTACACGTACGAACAGACCGGCTGCCTGCTTCATGCGTTCGATGTACTTCGCTACCTCGCGCTCTGCATCGAAGCGAGTGAAAAACGGTCCTTCCAGTGTTCCTTCCCGGGTGGAGAAGAAGTACTGGCCATTGACCGAAGTAACACGGTCGCTGCGGTAGTGGGTTGCCGCGTGAGAGTCGTTGGACCGTTGGCCGACCATGAAGTCGCCTCCTGTACAAAAGGATCAATTACTTACGAGTGTATGCGGCGAACCCTTGCACTACCGGGCTTGCGACGAACGGCAGGGTTTCGTGTCAGGGGCGAAACAGGCAGACAGGGAGGGTTCGAGCGCTGTTGTCCATGTTGAAGGGCGGGGGGAAGAATGCCGTTTGGGTAGGGTTGGTGTGTTGTATTTGGTTATAATAAAATCAAAATATATTCTTTTTAATAGATATCGGCCCTGTGCATAGTGGACCCCAACACGAACAAGGAGATACCTATGAGCTTGCGACTTGGCGACATCGCCCCCGACTTCGAACAGGAATCCAGCGAAGGCCGCATTCGTTTCCACGAGTGGTTGGGTGGCAACTGGGGCGTGCTGTTCTCCCACCCGGCCGACTTCACCCCGGTGTGCACCACCGAGCTTGGTCTCACCGCCAAGCTGAAAGACAAGTTCGCCGAGCGCGGCGTCAAGGTCATCGCCCTCTCGGTCGACCCGGTGGACTCCCACGTGAAGTGGATCGACGACATCAACGAGACCCAGAACACCCGAGTCAACTTCCCGATCATCGCCGACGCCGACCGCAAGGTGTCGGAGCTGTACGACCTGATCCACCCGAACGCCAACGACACCCTGACCGTGCGTTCGCTGTTCGTCATCGATCCGAACAAGAAGGTGCGCCTGACCATCACCTACCCGGCGAGCACCGGGCGCAACTTCAACGAGATCCTGCGGGTGATCGACTCGCTGCAACTGACTGACAACCACAAGGTCGCCACGCCGGGCAATTGGCAGGACGGCGACGAGGTGGTGATCGTGCCCTCGCTCAAGGACGAGGACGAGATCAAGCAGCGCTTCCCCAAAGGCTATCGTGCCGTCAGGCCGTACCTGCGCCTGACGCCGCAACCGAACAAGTGATTCGAAGCGGCTGCGCGTCGGCCAGCCTGCGTTGCCAGCGACAGCGAGATGCTCATGTGCCGTAGCACACTCCGTTCTCACTGCCGCTGGCGCCTTGCCTGGCTCCAGCTCGCGCGCTCCGGGTCTCGAAGTTTCAACCTCGAGCAGGGTAATGGGGCCGGTTCGCCGGCCCATTCTTTTCAGTTTTCACGCGGACCACGCCGCGCTTTTTTCTTCCAGTTCTGACTTGCCCGCCACACGGGGAGAAGACGTCAGCCCACGCCAAGGAGAACGACCATGGGTCATTCCACCTGGCGCCGCAGCCTGGCCGTCGCTCTTCTCGCGAGCCTGCCGATCGGCGCCTGCAACAGCTTCGCCCAAGCCGCCGACGCACCGAAAGAGGTGCGGTTGGACTACGCCTACTACGCGCCCACCAGCCTGGTGCTCAAGCATTTCGGCTGGCTGGAAAAGTCCCTCAAGCCGCAAGGCACGCAAGTGCGCTGGGTGTTCAGCCAGGGCAGCAACCGCTCGCTGGAATACCTCAACGCCGGCAGTACCGATTTCGCCTCCACCGCAGGGTTGGCCGCCGTACTCAGCCGCGCCAATGGCAGCCCGCTGAAGACCGTCTACATCGCCAGCCGCCCGGAGTGGACCGCGCTGGTGGTGCCCAAGGATTCGCCGCTCACGTCCGTCGCCGACCTCAAGGGCAAGAAGATCGCCGCCACCAAGGGCACCGACCCCTACCTGTTCCTGCTGCGCAGCCTGCAGCAGGCGGGGCTGGACAAGAGCGACGTCGAGATCGTCCACCTGCAGCACCCGGACGGCCGCGCCGCGCTGGAGCAGGGCAGGGTGGACGCCTGGGCCGGCCTCGATCCGCACATGGCCGCCAGCGAGTTGCAGGCCGGTTCGCGGCTGCTGTGCCGCAACCTCGACTTCAACAGCTACGGCGTGCTCAGCGTCACCGAGAAGTTCGAGCAAGAGCAGCCTGAGCTGATCAGGCAGGTCATCGCCGCCTATGAAGAAGCGCGCCAGTGGGCCATCGCCCATCCGGAGGAGACCGCCAAGCTGCTCGCCGAGGAAGCCAAGCTGCCGCTGGAAGTGGCCAGGCTGCAACTCTCGCGCACCGACTTCAGCCAGCCGCTGCCAGGCGCCGAGCAGATCGCCGCGCTGAAGGCCGCCGCGCCCATCCTGGTGGACGAGCAACTGGTGCGTCCGGGGACCGACGTCACTGCCGTGGTCGATCAGCTGATCGCTCCGCAACTGGCCGGTGAAGTGATCGGCAAACCTGCCGTCGCCAAGGCGGAGCAATAATCCATGCCACTCCAGAGCCTGCCGACCCAGAGCCTGCGCCTCGCCCGCCAGCACCGCGCACTGAAACTGCGCTGGCCCCGCTTGAGCTGGCGCGCCTGGTTGCTGCCATTGCTGCTCTGTGCCGCGCTGGAGCTGGCCGTGCGCGTCGGCTGGCTAGCCGAGCACCAGATGCCGGCGCCCAGCAGCGTCGCGCTGACACTCTGGCAACTGGCCCAGGGCGAGCTCTGGAAGCATGTGGCGGCGAGTCTTGCTCGAGTGGCCGCCGGCTTCTCCATAGGTACTGCGGCGGCCATCCTGATTGGCACCTGGGTCGGCCTCAGCCAGCGTGCCGAGGCCTATCTGGAGCCGACCTTCCAGGCGCTGCGGGCAATCCCCAGCCTCGCCTGGGTACCGCTGTTGCTGCTCTGGCTGGGCATCGACGAGACGCCGAAGATCGTGCTGATCGCCCTCGGCGCGTTCTTCCCGGTGTATCTCGCATTGGTGGCCGGCGTGCGTAACGTCGACCGCAAGTGGGTGGAGCTGGGGCGCCTGTATCACCTGTCGCCCTTCGCCCTGGTGCGGCGCATTCTCCTTCCGGCGGCGCTGCCGAGCCTGTTCACCGGGTTGCGCGGCGCGCTGAGCCTGAGCTGGATGTTCCTTGTCGCCGCCGAACTGATCGCCGCCACCCAGGGGTTGGGCTATTTGCTCAGCGACGGCCGGGAGACGTCGCGGCCGGACATCGTCATTGCCGCCATCCTGGTGCTGGCGGTGCTCGGCAAGCTCAGTGACAGCCTGCTCAAGGCGCTGGAGTCCCGCGCGCTGGCTTGGCGCGACACCTTCCTGGGCAATGGAGACGCCTGATGAGCGCTTTGCTGGAACTGCGCGATATCCGCAAGAGCTTCTCCGGCGTGAAGGTGCTGGACGACGTCAGCCTGAGCCTTGCTCCGGGCGAAGTGGTCAGCCTGCTCGGCCCCAGCGGCTGCGGCAAGAGCACCTTGCTGCGTATCGCCGCCGGGCTGGACGCCGAGTTCAGCGGGGTGCTGGATCGAAACCCGCTGCTGGGCTTCGGCCCGGGCGGCGATTCTGGCCGTGGTGGCGGTGGCATCGGCGTGGTGTTCCAGGAGCCGCGCCTGCTGCCCTGGCTGACGGTGGCGCAGAACATCGGCTTCGCCGACGGCTGGCTGGCGGACGATCACCGCATCGAGCACCTGCTGCGCGACGTGGGGCTGGAGGGCAAGGGCGACCTGCTGCCCAAACAGCTCTCCGGCGGCATGGCCCAGCGCGCGGCCATCGCCCGGGGCCTCTACGGTCGGCCGCAGGTACTGCTGCTGGACGAACCCTTCAGCGCGGTGGACGCCTTCACCCGCATCCGCCTGCAGGACCTGATCCAGGACCTGGCGGTGGAGTACGACATCAGCATCCTGCTGGTTACCCACGACCTGGACGAAGCCTTCTACCTCAGCGACCGCGTCCTGCTGCTGGGCGGCAGCCCCAGCCGCCTGCGCCGCGAATTCCCCGTCCCCTTGCCACGCCCGCGCGACCGCCGTGCGGTGGAACTGGCTTACCTGCGCGGCGAAGCGCTGACCGAGCTGCAGCAGTCCCATGTGATCTGATCCTGCACGGGCGTAGGGCGTACAACCGCGAACCGTTGTACGCCCTACGTCTGCACCAGGATTCCACCCGTAGGAGCGGGCCATGCCCGCGATTCGCGCGCATGGCGCGCCCCCCCTTCAATATCTAACAAAAAAGAATAACCAAATGAATAAATAACATTTATTGGAATATTAGATGGACTGTTAAGGTCTATGCACATTGGTTAGCAGGGCGTTTATTAAATCGCTCTAATCGTTATAAGGAATCGCGCAGATGTACGTAGTCACCCTTGCCGGCAGCCCCAGCCAGCGTTCCCGTTCCGGCGTCCTGGTGGACGTCGCGCGGAACTGGCTGCACGCCCACGGCGCCGAAGTGCGTTCCTACGGCGTGCGCGACTTCCCCGCCGAGGACCTGCTGCATGCGCGCTTCGACAGCCCGCGAGTCATCGAGCTGATCGAGCAGGTGGCCCGTGCCGATGGCCTGGTGGTCGCCACGCCGGTGTACAAGGCGTCCATCGCCGGCGCGCTGAAGGTCCTGCTGGACCTGCTGCCGGAGCGGGCGTTGAGCCACAAGGTAGTGCTGCCCCTGGCCACCGGCGGCAGCAACGCCCACATGCTGGCGGTGGACTACGCGCTCAAGCCCGTGCTCGCCGCGCTCAAGGCCCAGGAAACCCTGCACGGCGTGTTCGCCGAGGACAACCAGGTGCAATACCCCGAAGGCAACGCCCCGGCACGCCTCGACCCGGCCCTGGAGCATCGCCTGCTGGATGCCCTGGAACAGTTCCACGGCGCCCTGGCACGCCGTCCCAAACCCATCGACCCGAACCTGCTCAACGAACGGCTGATCAACGCCCGCTGGAGCATCTGAACCAAGACATCTCAGGGAGACGAACGCCAAGCCCCGACCCGGCAGGCGACGATTCCCGGACAACACGACAAGGCCCTTACTGTCCCGATAACGGGACCGCAGGTCCGGCAAGCACACTCGATAAAGGAGCACTCCCATGCGGACCCTCACTTTGCGTAGTGGACTGGCGGCCCTGCTGATCGCGGCCCTGTCCTACAACGCCCAGGCGCAAGAACAACCCGGTACCCTGCGTATCGGCTACCAGAAATACGGCACCCTGGTGCTGCTCAAGGCCCGCGGTACGCTGGAGAAGCGCCTGGCCGAGCAGGGCGTCAAGGTGCAATGGACCGAATTCCCCGGCGGCCCGCAGCTGCTGGAAGGCCTGAACGTCGGCAGCATCGACTTCGGCGTCACCGGCGAAACCCCGCCGGTGTTCGCCCAGGCCGCTGGCGCTGATCTGGTCTACGTCGCCCACGAACCGCCAGCGCCGAGCAGCGAAGCGATCCTCCTGCCCAAGGATTCGCCGATCAAATCCGTCGCCGAACTCAAGGGTAAGAAGGTCGTCCTGAACAAGGGCTCCAACGTGCACTACCTGCTGGTGCGCGCCCTGGAGAAGGCCGGCCTGAAGTACACCGATATCCAGCCTGTCTACCTGCCGCCGGCCGACGCCCGCGCCGCCTTCGAGCGCGGCAGCGTCGACGCCTGGGTGATCTGGGACCCGTACCAGGCCGCCGCCGAGAAGCAGCTTTCTGCCCGCACCCTGGTCGACGGCACCGGTCTTGTGGATAACCACCAGTTCTACCTGGCGACCCGCCTCTACGCGGACCACCACCCGCAGGTGATCACCACCCTGATCGACGAAGTGCGCTCGGTAGGCGAGTGGTCGCAGCACAACCCGCAGCAGGTCACCGACCAGGTCGCGCCGCTGCTCGGCCTGCCGGCGGACATCACCCTCACTGCCGTGAAACGCCAGGGCTACGGCGCCCAGCCGATCACCCCGGAAGTCACCGCCGCGCAGCAGAAGATCGCCGACACCTTCACCCAGCTGAAGCTGATCCCGAAGGCGCTGAGCATCAAGGACGTGGTGTGGACGGCACCGGCCAAGGTCGCTGCCGCCCAGTAACTGTTCATTGGGTTCCCGCGTGCGCGGGAATGACGGGGCGGGCACCGTACTCCCCGGCGTCATTCCCTCGAGCGCGGGAACCCAGAAAAACCTTGAACCGACACTTTTCATCGCGCGGCTACGCCACGCCGGCGCGCTTATCTGGAGTTACTGCGATGAGTCTGAACATCTTCTGGTTCCTGCCGACCCACGGCGACGGCCACTACCTGGGCACCGCAGAAGGCGCCCGCGCCGTGGACCACGGTTATCTGCAACAGGTCGCCCAGGCTGCCGACCGCCTTGGTTTCGGCGGCGTGCTGATCCCCACCGGCCGCTCCTGCGAGGACTCCTGGCTGGTCGCCGCCTCGCTGATCCCGGTGACCCAGCGCCTGAAGTTCCTGGTCGCCCTGCGTCCGGGCATCATTTCCCCGACCGTGGCCGCTCGCCAGGCCGCAACCCTCGATCGGCTCTCCGGCGGGCGCGCGCTGTTCAACCTGGTGACTGGCGGCGACCCGGACGAACTGGCCGGTGACGGCCTGCACCTGAGCCACGCCGAACGCTACGAGGCCTCGGTTGAATTCACCCGCATCTGGCGCCGCGTGCTGGAAGGCGAGACCGTCGACTACGACGGCAAGCACCTGCAAGTGAAGGGTGCCAAGCTGCTCTATCCGCCGATCCAGCAGCCGCGTCCGCCGCTGTATTTCGGCGGCTCTTCCGATGCCGCCCAGGACCTCGCCGCCGAGCAGGTCGAGCTGTACCTGACCTGGGGTGAGCCGCCGGCCGCCGTCGCCGAGAAGATCGCCCAGGTGCGCGAGAAGGCTGCCAGACAGGGCCGCAGCGTGCGCTTCGGCATCCGCCTGCACGTGATCGTCCGCGAGACCAACGAGGAGGCCTGGCAGGCCGCTGACCGCCTGATCTCTCACCTGGACGACGACACCATCGCCCGTGCCCAGGCCTCGCTTGCGCGCTTTGATTCCGTCGGCCAGCAACGCATGGCCGCCCTGCACGGCGGCAGCAAGGACAATCTGGAAGTCAGCCCCAACCTCTGGGCCGGTGTCGGCCTGGTGCGTGGCGGTGCCGGTACCGCGCTGGTGGGCGATGGCCCGACCGTGGCGGCCCGCGTGAAGGAGTACGCGGACCTCGGCATCGACACCTTCATCTTCTCCGGCTACCCGCACCTGGAAGAGTCCTACCGGGTCGCCGAACTGCTCTTCCCGCATCTGGACATCGCCCGCCCGCAGGCGCCGCAAGCGCGGGGCTACGTCAGCCCGTTCGGCGAGATGGTGGCCAATGATTCTCTACCTCCTAAAAAGCTGCCCAAGGCGGCTGCGAGCTGAACAAACGTAGGGCAAATAACGCGCAGCGTTATCCGCCGCCGATCCCGAACGGCGGATGAAGCGTTCCGCTTCATCCGCCCTACGACTGGGTCCCCGCGTTCGCGGGGATGACGCTGGCGCGGTACCTCCGTCTCGTCACTCCCGCGAACGCGAGAGCCCAGTAAACGATGCACAGGTGGAAAGCGAAAATGGCAAGAAACTCTCTGAATTCAATCGCCCAGCGCTTCGCGCCCTGGGCCCTGCCGGTGGGCCTGGTGCTGATCTGGCAACTGGCGGTGGAGACCGGCTGGCTCTCCAGCCGCATCCTGCCCGCGCCCAGCGCGGTGGCCGAGGCCGGCTACCGCCTGGTGGTCAGCGGCGAGCTCTGGCAGCACCTGGCGATCAGCACCTGGCGCGCCGCCGTCGGCTTCGTCATCGGCGGCGTCATCGGTCTCGCCCTGGGCCTGATCACCGGCCTTTCGCAGTGGGGCGAGCGCTTCCTCGACAGTTCGGTACAGATGATCCGCAACGTGCCGCACCTGGCGCTGATCCCGTTGGTGATCCTGTGGTTCGGCATCGACGAGTCGGCGAAGATATTCCTGGTTGCTCTCGGCACGCTGTTCCCGATCTACCTCAACACTTACCACGGCATCCGCAACATCGATCCAGGGCTGCTGGAAATGTCGCGCAGCTACGGGCTGTCCGGTTTCGGGCTGTTCCGCCAGGTGATCCTGCCCGGCGCGCTGCCCTCGATCCTGGTCGGTGTGCGCTTCGCCCTGGGCTTCATGTGGCTGACCCTGATCGTCGCCGAGACCATCTCCGCCAACGCCGGCATCGGCTACCTGGCGATGAACGCCCGGGAGTTCCTGCAGACCGACGTGGTGGTGCTGGCGATCCTTCTCTACGCCGTGCTCGGCAAGCTGGCCGACCTCGCCGCCCGTGGCCTGGAACGTATCTGGCTGCGCTGGCACCCGGCCTACCAGAGCAAGGCGGGTGCCGCATGAATGCCCTGAATACGCTGTTGCCAAAGCATGGGCCGCAACAACTCAAGCCGGGCATCCCGCTGGTGGTGGAAGGCGTGGTCAAGCGTTTCGGCGAACGCGAGGTGCTCAAGGGTATCGACCTGCGTATTCCCGCCGGCCAGTTCGTCGCCATCGTCGGCCGCAGCGGTTGTGGCAAGAGCACGCTGCTGCGTCTGCTCGCCGGGCTCGACAGTGCCAGCGAAGGTCAATTGCTGGCAGGCTCGGCGCCGCTGGAAAGCGCCCGCGAGGGCACTCGCCTGATGTTCCAGGATTCGCGTCTGCTGCCCTGGAAGCGAGTGATCGACAACGTCGGCCTCGGCCTGAAAGGGGACTGGCGCGCCAAAGCGCTGGAAGCCCTGGAAGCCGTCGGCCTGTCCGATCGCGCCAACGAGTGGCCGGCGGGATTGTCCGGTGGACAGAAGCAGCGCGTGGCCCTGGCCCGCGCCCTGATCCACCGGCCGCGCCTGCTGCTGCTCGACGAACCGCTGGGCGCGCTGGATGCCCTGACCCGCATCGAGATGCAGCAATTGATCGAGCGCCTGTGGCAGCAGCATGGCTTCACCGTGCTGCTGGTCACCCACGACGTCAGCGAAGCCGTGGCCATCGCCGACCGGGTGATCCTCATCGAGGACGGCGAGATCGGCCTGGACCTGCCCGTCGAGCTACCCCGGCCCCGCGCTCGCGGCTCGGCGCGCCTGGCCGCGCTGGAAGCCGAAGTGCTCGAACGCGTGTTGTCGCTGCCCGCACAACCGCCCGAGCCGGAACCCCTATCCCCACTGCCCACGCAATTGCGCTGGGCACTTTGATCCAACGTTCATCCGTGACACCCCCATTCTCCCAAGGAGCTACGCCATGACCATCAAAGCCATCAACGTCCGCAACCAGTTCAAAGGCACCATCAAGGAAATCGTCGAAGGCGATGTGCTGTCGGAAATCGACGTGCAGACCGCCGCCGGCATCGTCACCTCGGTGATCACCACCCGTTCCGTGCGCGAGCTGGAACTGGCCATTGGCAGCGAGGTGATCGCCTTCGTGAAATCCACCGAGGTGTCCATCGCCAAGCTGTGATGCGAGCAAGAGAGGAGGGCGGGCAGTCCGGCGACGGGCTGCCCGTTTTCTTTTTCGTAGAAGCGAGCTCCGAATTCGCCGAAGCGTCCGGAGGGCTCTTGTAGGATGGGTGGAGCGCAGCGATACCCATGCTGCGGGGCGTGGGATCGATGGGTATCGCAGGCTCCACCCATCCTACGCAGAGCCAATCTTTGCGTCGGTGATCTCTGGCTAGAGCAATTACTCTATTTCCCCTAGACTCCCGCTCAAACCAACAAGAGAAAGGAGTCCCGCATGTCCCTGAGTCCCTCCGCTTTCGCCTTGCTCGGCCTGGTCGCCTGGACCGTGCTGCTGGTCCTGCTGCTGGTCAACCAGCGCGGCCTGTTGGTGATGAGCGGCCGCATGAAGGTCAACGCCTTCGCCGCCGACGGCAGCAACACGCCCGGCGCCTTCGGCCAGCGCCTGGCGCGTGCCCACGCCAACTGCGTGGAGAACGTGCCGCTGTTCGCCGCCGTACTGCTCTATGCGATGGTCGCCGGCCAGACCCTGGTGACCGATCCATTGGCGCCGACCCTGCTGGGCGCGCGAGTCGTGCAGTCGGTGGTGCACCTGATCAGCACTTCGCCGCTGGCGGTGTGGATTCGCTTCGCCGCCTTCTTCGTCCAGTTGCTGATCCTCATCTGGTGGCTGCTGCGCCTGTCGGGCCTGGTCTAGCTTCTTGACCGGGAGCGACACGGCGTTGTCGCCGGGCGACCGGAACAGTTGCATAGCGCAACTGTTCCTATGGCGTGATAGCGCCATGACTTAGCATGGCGAACCGCACACGCGTCGAGGCTCCCATGCACGTGACTTCCGGCCGCTGGCAATTCGGCCTGTTTCTCGCCCTGATCACCGCCGTGCTCTGGGGCATCCTGCCGATCAAGCTCAAGGAAGTCCTGAAGACCATGGACCCGGTCACCGTGACCTGGTATCGCCTGGTGGTCTCCGGCGGCGTGCTGCTCGTCTACCTGACGCTGACCCGCCAGTTGCCGGCGCTGCGCCCCATTGGCCGGCGTGGCGCGGGACTGGTGGTGGCGGCCATTCTCGGCCTGACCGGTAACTACGTGTTCTACCTGATCGGCCTGCGCATGCTCACGCCGGGTACCACCCAGCTGGTGATCCAGATCGCGCCGATCCTCCTGCTGCTGGGCAGCCTGCTGGTGTTCAAGGAAAGCTTCAGCATCGGCCAGGCCCTGGGGCTCGCGGTGCTGCTGACCGGCTTCGGGCTGTTCTTCAACCAGCGCCTGGCGGAGCTGTTCGGCTCGATGGGGCACTACACCACCGGCGTGCTGATCGTGGTCTTCGCCGCTTTCGTCTGGACCTCCTACGGCCTGGCACAGAAGCAACTGCTGACGCACTGGACCTCGGTGCAGGTGATGATGGTGATCTACCTCGGCTGCGCCGCGCTGCTCACCCCCTGGGCGCATCCGCTGGAAGCGCTGCAGTTGAGCCCGCTGCAGGGCTGGCTGCTCCTGGCCTGCTGCCTGAACACCCTGGTCGCCTATGGCGCCTTCGCCGAGGCCCTGGCGCACTGGGAGGCGTCCCGCGTCAGCGCCACGCTCGCCATCACCCCGCTGGTGACCTTCGCCTCGGTGGCGCTGGCTGCATCGCTGTGGCCCGACTACGTGCACCCGGAAGACCTCAATGGCCTGGCCTACCTCGGCGCACTGCTGGTGGTGAGCGGCTCGGCGCTGACTGCACTGGCGCCGTCATTGCTGCGCAGTTACCGCGCGCGGCGGGAACGTATCGCCAACGTCTGATCCTGCTTGGCGCCGCAACGCCGTCCTCTACCGAAGCCGGCCAACGGCGGATAACGCCAGGGGCGTTATGCGCCCTACGCGTGGGCTTGCATCCAAAACGAAAACGGGCGCCCGAAGGCGCCCGTCATTGTCAGCACAGAAACCAATCAGGTTGTATGGCGCATAAAGCGGAACGCTTTATCCGCCGTTTGCGCACTATCGCGAAGCTCCAACGAAAACGGGCGCCTGATGGCGCCCGTTTCGTGTCGGCGATGCAGGGCCGATCAGTCGTTGGCCGGACGCACCAGGCGGTAGACCAGCGCACCGATCACGCCGCCAGCCAGCGGGGCGACCCAGAACAGCCACAGCTGCTTCATGAACAGCGGATCGGCGAAGATCGCCACGCCCAGGCTGCGCGCCGGGTTTACCGAGGTGTTGGTGATCGGGATGCTGATCAGGTGGATCAGCGCCAGGGTCAGGCCGATGGCCAGCGGGGCGAAGCCAGCCGGAGCCTTCTTGTCGGTGGCGCCCATGATCACGAACAGGAAGAACGCGGTCAGCAGCACTTCCGTCATCAGCGCGGCCTGCAGGCTGTAGCCGCTCGGCGAGCCTTCGGCGTAACCGTTGGCGGCGAAGCCGGCCAGCGGATCGAAGCCGGCCTTGCCGGTGGCGATCAGGTACAGCGCGCCGCCGGCGAGAACGCCGCCGATGCACTGGGCGATGATGTACGGCACCAGTTCAGCGGTGCGGAAACGACCGCCGGCCCACAGGCCCAGGCTGACGGCGGGGTTGAGGTGACAGCCGGAGATCGGGCCGATGGCATAGGCCATGGTCACCACGGTCAGGCCGAAGGCCAGGGCAACACCCAGCACGCCGATAGCGTGGGCCGCGAAGATGGCGCTGCCGCAACCACCGAACACCAGCCAGAACGTGCCGATCAGTTCGGCACTGCATTTACGAAGCATATTGCCTCCAGAGGAGAAAGAGAGGCCCGGGGGTGGGCGTCGGCATCCTAAGGAAGGCGCTTACGAAAGGGAGGTCGGAGAAATCCCAAGACGGCAGGGAAAACGGCTGATGATTGGAGGGGAGGGTAGTGGTCGCCTACCCTCCGCGGTGCTTACACCTGTGTGCCCAACTGCTCCGCCCGGCGCAGCCAGCCCTGGCGCTGTTCTTCGCTGGAGCCGCGGATCGGACTGAATTCCTCCAGGTGGTGGAACTCGATACCGCAGGGCGCGAGGATGCAGCGGGTCATCTGGCGATGGGCCGGAGCCCCCTGGCGCAGGCGGTAGTGCCAGTGGGTCTGGTCATGGCTGACCAGCAGGTCGGCGCTGCGCCCGCCTAGCAGCGGTTCGAACTCACGGGATTCGGCCGAGCGGTAGCGGAAGGCGAAGCCCGGTTGCAGCACGCGGTCGAAAAAGCCTTGCAGCAGCGCCGGCAGGCCACCCCACCAGACCGGGTAGATGAACGCCAGGTGCTGTGCCCAGTGGATCTGCCGTTGCGCTTCCAGCACATCCGGCTCCAGGCTCTGGCTCTGCTCGTAGCCGCCGCGCAGCACCGGGTCGAAGTTCATCTCGCCGAGCTTCAGCGTGTGCACCACGTGGCCCTTGGCGCGGGCCCCCTGGGCGTAGGCTTCGGCCAGCGCATGGCAGAAGCCGCCGGGCTTGGGCGAGCCGAGCACCAGCAGCACGCGCTTGCCGTCGCCCTCGAGGGGGGTAGCGCCGGACTTGACCGCATCAACCATTCTGACCCGCCTCCAGCATGGTTTCCGGGCGCACCCACTGGTCGAACTCGGTGTCTGTCAGGTAGCCCAGCTCCAGCGCCGCTTCGCGCAGGGTCTTGCCTTCGGTGTAGGCCTTCTTGGCAATCGTGGCGGCCTTGTCGTAGCCGATGTGCGGATTCAGCGCGGTGACCAGCATCAGGCCGCGCTCCAGGTGCTCGCGCATCTTCGCCGCGTCCGGCTCCATGCCGGCCACGCAGTGGCTGTTGAAGTTGCGGCAGCCGTCGGCGAGCAGGCGCACCGATTCGAGCAGGTTGTGGATAATCACCGGCTTGAACACGTTCAACTGCAGATGGCCCTGGCTTGCGGCGAAGGTGATGGTCGCGTCATTGCCGAACACCTGGCAGGCGAGCATCGACAGCGCCTCGCACTGGGTCGGGTTGACCTTGCCGGGCATGATCGAGGAGCCAGGCTCGTTGGCCGGCAGTTTCACCTCGGCGAAGCCCGCGCGCGGGCCGGAACCCAGCAGGCGCAGGTCGTTGGCGATCTTCATCAGCGCCACGGCGAGGGTCTTCAGCGCGCCGGCCAGGGTCACCAGCGGTTCGTGGCCGGCCAGCGCGGCGAACTTGTTCGGCGCGGAGGCGAAGGGCAGGCCGGAAAGGTCAGCCAGCTCGGCGGCGATGGCCTCGGCGAATTCCTTCGGCGCATTCAGCCCGGTGCCGACGGCGGTGCCGCCCTGGGCCAGCTCAAAGACCGCCGGCAGCGCCGCGCGAATGGCGCGCTCGGCATAGTCCAGCTGGGCGACGAAGGCCGAGAGCTCCTGGCCGAAGGTGACGGGCGTGGCATCCATCAGGTGGGTGCGGCCGGTCTTCACCAGTTTGGCGTGGCGGGCGGCCTGCTGGGCCAGGCCGCCGCTGAGCTCTGCGATGGCCGGCAGCAGGTCGTCATGCACGGCCCGCGCGGCGGCGAGGTGCATGGCGGTGGGGAAACTGTCGTTGGAGCTCTGCGCGCGGTTCACGTGGTCGTTGGGGTGCACTGGCGACTTGCCGCCACGCGAGTTGCCGGCGATCTCGTTGGCGCGACCGGCGATCACTTCGTTGACGTTCATGTTGCTCTGTGTGCCGCTGCCGGTCTGCCAGACCACCAGCGGGAACTGGTCGTCGTGCTCGCCGGCGAGGACTTCATCGGCGGCCTCTTCGATCAGGCTGGTGATGTTCTCCGGCAGTTCGCCCAGCTGCGCGTTCACGCGCGCCGCAGCCTTCTTCACCAGCGCCAGGGCATGCACCACGGCCAGCGGCATGCGTTGGCCGCCGATGGCGAAGTTTTCCAGCGAGCGCTGGGTCTGTGCGCCCCAATAGGCATCGTCGGGGACTTCGATAGGACCGAGGCTGTCGGTTTCGGTGCGGCTCATGATGCGTTCCTCCTGGAATGACTCGGCCAGTTTAGGCCGTTGTCGGGGCTCCGGGTTCCGCGTCGGATCAATTGCCTTGATAGAGCGGCTTCACCAGCGCGCCTGGGTCGCGCCGACCCAGCCCAGCGCCTCGCGTACCGGAACGTGCTCGCCGTCGAGGCTGCGCAGGGAGCCGTCGAAGTGGCCGAACCATTGGCTGGTCTCGGCGAACAGCGGCCCCAGGCGCGGACAGGCGCGGTGCAGCTTGCGCGGGGTGAAGGTGAGGTCGACACGCTCGCAGGGGCTGCGCAGGCGCCACGGCGCCAGCGGATCGTGAGGTGCCTGGTGGATCTCGATGTCGTGCTCCAGGCGCTGCAGCTCGCCGCCGAACCACAGGGCGTTTTCCTTGAGCGGGGAGTGGTCCGTCCAGCCGCTGCCGAAGTTACCGGCGATGCCGCCGGGGGCGGCGAAGGCGGCGCGTGTCCAGTGGGTGCGGAAGGGCCACACGCCCCGGCCGAAGTCCAGCGCGGCGAAACTTTCGCCGGCGCTGCACTGGTAGACGCTGCGGCCAAGTTGCAGGCTGCCGCGCACCGGCAGGCCCATTTGCCGGCTGCAGGCATGGAAGCATTGGCCGGCCATGGGCACGACCAGGTTGACCGACTCCAGGTGCGCGGGGCGCTGGACTTCCAGCGCCAGGTTCAGCCGCTGGCCGCCGAGGTCGGGGGCGCTGGCGGTGATGCGCAGCTGGCCGGGTTGTTCGGCGAAGCTCAGGCACAGGTCGCCATGCTGGAAGTTGTGGCTCTGGTTGGGCACGTCGGGCAGCTCGCAGCCCCGGCCCAGGGGCGTGATCTGGGTGCGGTGCACCGAGCGGCCGCTTTCCAGGTCGAGGAAGTAGATGGCGCCGTAGCCCAGGTAGTCGAGGTCGGCGATGGTCAGCGAGAGCATCCAGCCCGGTGCATTGATGCACCAGTGATTCCAGCGCTTGCGCCGGCCCGGGTTGCCCGGCAGGTTGCAGAGCGTCTGTGGCCGGCTCGACCAGCCGATGGCGGCGTCGTTCAGGCGGCCCCGCGGGTCGCACAGGGGCGGCGAGTTCGCATAGGGCGGCACGTAGGTGAAGGTATTCATTGGACACATCCATGTGGCAACGCGAAGCAGCATGACGGTTTGCTGAAAGGTCGACAAGAGAAGTGGGTCACTTCCGTGCAGTTCGGCGGTCACTTGAGCACTTTCCGAACTTAGGCGCAGAATGTCGGGTCCCACCCGGACACACTTTCAGACTCAAGGACTGCCCAATGACCGCTCTTCGTACTCTCTGCACCGCAGCACTACTGGTGGGCTTCAGCACTGTCGCCCTGGCCGACGCCAACACCGAGGCGGAGAAATTCCTCAAGCAGGTTCACGCCGACAAGCTCACCGTGCCGGTCTATGCGCAGGTCCAGCAGATGCTCGCCCAGCGCTTCGCCGCTTCCAACGCGCCCGACAGCAAGAAGCCCGTGCTGGAGCGTTACCAGGCCAAGGCCAATGCCGAGCTCGATCGCGCGGTAGGTTGGGACAAGCTCAAGCCCGAGCTGATCAAGCTCTACACCAGCAACTTCAGCGAGTCCGAGCTCAAGCAGATCAACGAGTTCTACGCCTCGCCGGTCGGCCGCAAGATGCTGGAGAAGATGCCGCGCCTGACCGCCGAATCCGCCCAGCTGACCCAGGCCAAGCTGCAGACCGCCGTGGAGCCGGTGAACAAGCTGATGGCCGACATGGACAAGGAACTGGGCGTGAAGGCCCCGGCCGCATCGTCCGCCCCGGCCAAGAAGCCCTGATTCACTCGTTAGCGTACGAGGCCTGAAATGAGCATGCGTGACCGTATCCAGACCGCCCTGGGCGCCCTCGAACCGCAGCACCTCGACGTGCTCGACGAGAGCCACATGCACAGTCGCGGGCAGGAAACGCACTACAAGGCCGTGATCGTCAGCCCGGTGTTCGCCGGGTTGAACGCGGTGAAGCGGCACCAGAAGGTCTACGCCACCCTGGGTGACCTGATGGGGCAGTTCCACGCCCTGGCCCTGCACACCTACACCCCCGAGGAGTGGGCGCAGCAGGGGCAGGCGCCGGATTCGCCGACCTGCCGTGGCGGCAGCAAGCACGATCTGCACTGACTGCAGGCTGCCCTGATCGGCGGCGGGATGCGGGCAACGCCCCGCTCCGGTAGAATGCGACTCCCAGCGCCGGCTTTCGCCGGCGCTGTCATTTTCAGCTGTTGTTATTCAAAGACCCGGTCCGCCCTTTACGCGGGCGACCACTGGAGTGATGCATGACCACCGATCGAATCGTCGTCGCGGCGTTGTACAAGTTCGTCTCCCTGCCCGACTACGTCGCCCTGCGCGAACCCCTGCTGCAGGCCCTGCTGGACAACGGCGTGAAGGGCACCCTGCTGCTCGCCGAGGAAGGCATCAACGGCACCGTCTCCGGCACCCGCGCCGGTATCGACGGCTTGCTGGCCTGGCTGCGCAACGACTCGCGCCTGGCCGACGTGGACCACAAGGAGTCCTACTGCGACGAACAACCCTTCTACCGCACCAAGGTGAAGCTGAAGAAGGAAATCGTCACCCTCGGCGTGCCGGGCGTTGACCCGAACGCCAAGGTCGGCACCTACGTCGAGCCCAAGGACTGGAACGCGCTGATTTCCGATCCGGAAGTGCTGCTGATCGACACCCGCAACGACTACGAAGTGGCCATCGGCACCTTCGAGGGCGCCATCGACCCGAAGACCAAGTCGTTCCGCGAGTTCCCCGAGTACATCCGCGAGCACTACGACCCGGCCACGCACAAGAAGGTCGCCATGTTCTGCACCGGCGGCATCCGCTGCGAGAAGGCGTCGAGCTACATGCTCAACGAAGGCTTCGAGGAGGTGTTCCACCTCAAGGGCGGCATCCTCAAGTACCTGGAGCAAGTGCCCGAGGCCGAGACCCTCTGGCGCGGCGACTGCTTCGTGTTCGACAACCGCGTGACCGTGCGCCATGACCTGTCCGAAGGCGACTACGATCAGTGCCATGCCTGCCGCAATCCGATCTCGGCCGAGGATCGCGCCTCGGAGCATTACGCTCCAGGCATAAGCTGCCCGCATTGCTGGGATTCGCTGTCGGAGAAAACCCGCGCCAGCGCCCGCGAGCGGCAGAAGCAGATCGAGCTGGCGCGCGAGCGTAACCAGCCGCATCCCATTGGCCGTGACCCCCGCGCGGAGAACTGATACGTGACCAGCCGCCTGCTCTATGTGATGGACCCGATGTGCTCCTGGTGCTGGGGCTTCGCCCCGGTGGCCGAGAAGCTGGTAGAGCAGGCGCGCGCCGCCGGCGTGCCGCTGGCACTGGTGATGGGCGGGCTGCGCACCGGCCAGGGCGCGGCGCTGGAGCCGGCCACCAAGCGCTATATCCTCGAACACTGGCAGGCGGTGCATGACGCCACCGGCCAGCCGTTTCGCTTCGAGGGCGCGCTGCCCGATGGTTTCGTCTACGACACCGAGCCGGCCTGCCGGGCGGTGGTGACCGCTCGCCGCCTGGATGAAGATTGTGCCTGGGCGCTGGTCGGCGAGATCCAGCAGGCGTTCTACGCCGAAGGCCGTGATGTCACCCAGGCCAGCGTGCTTACCGAGTTGGCCGAGCGCGCGGGTCTTCCGCGCATCGAATTCGCCGAAGCCTTCGACAGCCAGGACAACCACCTGGCGACCCTCGCCGACTTCTCCTGGGCCCGCGACCTGGGCATCGCCGGCTTCCCCACCCTGCTGGCCGAGCGCGATGGCCAACTGGCCCTGCTGACCAACGGCTACCAGCCCCTGAGCGAACTGGCGCCGCTGCTGGATCGCTGGCTGGAGCGCGGGCGGCATGCCTGAGCTGTCCGCTGACCGCCTGAGCTGGGCGGAGATTCGCCGCCTCGCTTTCCATCACCGCAAGGCCCTGCTGCTCGCCAACCTGGTCGCCGTACTGGCCACCGCGTGCAGTGTGCCGATCCCGCTGCTGCTGCCGCTGCTGGTGGACGAAGTACTGCTGGGCAAGGGCGACGCCGCGCTGCAGGTGATGAACCACTGGCTGCCTGATGGCTGGCACAAACCCGCTGGATATATCGGCCTGATGCTGTTGGTGACTCTGGCGCTGCGCAGCTGCGCACTGGTCTTCAACGTGTTGCAGGCGCGGCTCTTCGCGCGGCTGTCCAAGGATGTGGTGTACCGCATCCGCCTGCGCCTGATCGAGCGCCTGAAGCGCATCGCCCTGAGCGAATACGAGACTCTCGGCGGCGGCTCGGTCAGCGCGCACCTGGTGACCGATCTCGATACGCTCGACAAGTTCGTCGGCGACACCCTGAGCCGCTTCCTGGTGGCGTTGCTGACTCTCTGCGGCACCGCCGGCATCCTGATCTGGATGCACTGGAAGCTGGCGCTGCTGATCCTGCTGTTCAACCCGCTGGTGATCTTCGCCACGGTGCAGCTGGGCAAGCGTGTGAAGCACCTGAAGAAGCTGGAGAACGACAGCACCGCGCGCTTCACCCAGGCCCTCACCGAAACCCTGGAGGCGATCCAGGAAGTGCGTGCCGGCAACCGCCAGGGCTTCTTCCTCGGCCGTCTGGGCGTGCGTGCCCGCGAGGTGCGCGACTATGCGGTGGCTTCGCAGTGGAAGAGCGATGCCGCCGGGCGCGCCAGCGGCCTGCTGTTCCAGTTCGGTATCGACCTGTTCCGCGCCGCGGCGATGCTCACCGTGCTGTTCTCCGACCTGTCCATCGGCCAGATGCTGGCGGTGTTCAGCTACCTCTGGTTCATGATCGGCCCGGTGGAGCAACTGCTCAGCCTGCAATACGCCTACTACGCCGCCGGCGGCGCGCTGAGCCGTATCAACGAGCTGCTGGCGCGTGCCGACGAGCCGCAGTATCCGCCGCGCCGCGATCCCTTCGTCGGCCAGGACAATGTCGGCATCCAGGTGCGCGACCTGAGCTTCGCCTACCGCGACGAGCGGGTTCTCGACGGCATGGACCTGGATATCGCTCCCGGCGAGAAGGTCGCCATAGTCGGCGCCAGCGGCGGCGGCAAGAGCACCCTGGTGCAACTGATGCTCGGCCTCTACCAGCCGCAATCCGGCAGCATCCGCTATGGCGGCGTGGCGCTGGAGGAGATTGGCCTTGAGTGCGTGCGCGAGCATGTGGCCGTGGTGCTGCAGCATCCGGCGCTGTTCAACGACACGGTGCGCGCCAACCTGACCATGGGCCGCGAGCGCAGCGACGAAGCCTGCTGGCGCGCGCTGGAAGTGGCGCAGCTGGCGGACACCATCCTCACCCTGCCGCAAGGCCTGGACAGTGTGGTGGGCCGCTCCGGCGTGCGCCTCTCCGGTGGCCAGCGGCAGCGCCTGGCCATTGCCCGCATGGTGCTGGCCGAGCCCAAGGTGGTGATCCTCGACGAGGCGACCTCGGCGCTGGACGCCGCCACCGAGTACGCCCTGCACCAGGCGCTGGGGCGCTTCCTCGAAGGGCGCACCACCCTGATCATCGCCCACCGCCTGTCGGCGGTTAAGCAGGCCGACCGGGTGCTGGTGTTCGACGGCGGGCGCATTGCCGAAGACGGCGACCATCAGCAACTGATCGCCGAAGGCGGGCTGTATGCCCGCCTGTATGGCCATTTGCAGCAGAACTGATCAGCCGTAGCGGGTGACTTCCAGGAAGGTCACGCAGTGGCCCAGGTCATGGAAGATCCGGGTGTGGGCGATGTCGTTGTAGGTCACGCCCTGCAGCAGGTCGATCATCGCGGCGTCGCTGCGGTAGTGCGGCTGCCAGTCCAGCAGCCCTTCGAGGTAGGCGATATCCGGTATCCCCGGCAGGAAGTTGCTCAGTAGCAGGCGCCCACCCGGCAGCAGGCGGGCGAACAGGTTGCGGGTGAGGTCGCGGGCGTCCTGGTCATCGAGAACTTCATAGAGCCCGGCGCAGTAAATCAGGTCGAAATGACGCAGGTCGGCCCGGCTGTAGAACAGCTCGTCCAGGCTGCACTGCACCGCCCGTATGCCCTGCGAGGCGTAGCAGGACTCCACGGTTTGCAGCGACTGCAACGGGGTGTCGAGGGCGACGAACTCACGGAAGTGACCGTTGCGCAGCGCCCGCGAAAGGTCCGCCTCGCGCAGGTGGCCGCAGCCCACGCAGAGGATGCGTGCCTGGCCGCCGAGTTGCTCGCAGGTGCGGTCGATCTCCCGGGCCAGCAACTGGCGTCGCGAGCGCAGGGCGCGCGAGGCCGGCGCCGAGCTGGCGTAGCGGAACAGCTCGTCGGTGGGCCCGTCGGGCAGCAGCGAGGGCAGGCTGCTGTCGATACCGTAGAGGTAGTCCAGCAGCACGGCGTTGCCGGCGCCTTCACCCATGGGCCGCTCGCGCCGACGGGGGAAGGGCAGCACCCGGGATTGCTCCACGGGCGCGGAGTGACCGGTGGCCAGCGCCAGCAACTGGGAGTTGCTGTCCTTGATACGGCGCAGTTGCTGTTCGAGTTCTTCGATGGCCTGTTTGATCGATTCCGGATTCTGCTGGGTCCGATTGTCCATTGCCGTCCACCTGGGATGCCGATTGCGTGGCCGGCCCCCCTCCGGGCCGGTGTTTCAGTCACCACGTTAGGGGGGACGCGACCCTAGTCCATCATCTGAATGAATGATGACGCCGCTTGGATCAGCGCTGGCCCAGGCGCACCAACAGGCTGACCAGCTCGGCCTGGCGGCTGGTGTGGGTCTTGCGGAACAGCGCGCGCAACTGGCTGCGCACGGTATTGATGGAGGTGCCCAGGTGCTCGGTGCATTGCTCCGGTGAGAGCCCGCGCACCAGCAGGTCGCCCAGGCGCTGCTCGGCCGGAGTAAGGCCGAACAGTTCGCCGAGCAGCCGGCTCTGGCGCTGCGGGTCGAGCAGGGCGAGCAGGGCCAGTGGCCGCTGGAAGGCCTGGTTGAAGCCGGCTTCGGCCGGCACCGGGGTGACCAGCAGTTCGAGCGCGCTGCTGTCGCTCAGCGGCAACCAGCCCGCCTTCCCCTTGCCCTGGCGAGGAGCGGCGTGGCGCACCAGTGCCTGCAGGCGGGCATTGTGCCGGCGGTAGTGCAGACGGCCGAAGACTTCATAGAAGGCCGCTTTCTGTTGCCGCAGCTGCTGCTGTGCGGCCTGGTTGGCATAGAGCACGCGGGTGTTGCCATCGAGCAGCCAGAGTGGCGTGGGATGCTGGTCGAGCAGCAGGTCGCGCTTGGAAAGCTCCTGGCGCATGTCGCCGATCCGCTCGAACATCCGCGCCGCGCGGACCAGGTGCTGGCTCAGGCGGTTCAGCAGGGCCTGTTCGTCGGGCGTGGGATAGCGCGCACCGACGCTGGTCAGCACCGACAGGTAGATGCCGGCGCTGGCCTGCTCGTTGAGCTTCAGGCAGGACACGTTGAGCATGTCGTTGGGCAGCTGGAATTCCTGATAGTAGGGGTCGCGGCGGATGCGCTCCGGGCCGAACTCCACCAGGTCGTGGTACCAGTTGCCCACGGGGCGGTGGACCATGAAGCCCTTGGACGGATCGATATTGCAGTAGTCGCGGTTGTACAGCTCGATGGCGCCGGGATCGCACAGGTTGATCTCGCTCGCCAGTGCGCCTGCCTGGGTCTGGTCCCAGAACAGCAGGGCGCCCTGCTGGCGGCCGGTGGCGCCGAGCAGGCCGGAGAGCAAGGGCAGCCAGGCGCTCTCGTCGAGCACGCATTCATAGGAAAGTCCCACCAGCTGGTCGTACAGCACGTCCATATCCCGACTCGGCATGGGGTTACTCCAGGCTTGCAGATTGCACGATTGGCAGAGGTATGGCTCATGGCCTTTCTTCGCGCAAGGCACCGGGGTACGGCGCCATGGCTGGCCGTTGGTCGGGTGCAGGGCTTCCGACGAGTGGCGCAGATGGGCAGGGCGAGGCATCGGGCCGTCAGAGTTTCACCAGAACAACACTTCGTCAGCCGACCAAGGGCCCTGCTATGCGGTTTGAGGATTCTCCGTGATCGGCTATGAGTAAAAGGTAGTAACGCAGAATTTCCCCTTGGCGGCGCGAGCCTGAACCGCCCGGTGCAGCTTGTCAGGGATAAGAAGAAGGAAGTTGAAGCACGCTATGGATGCCTCGGGGCTTTTGCCGAACCGTCGAAGAACACGGCTGCTACGGCTGATATGGCCGTTCATGGCCGTGGTGCTGTTGCAGGCGCTGATCGGCGCCGGCAGTCTGTACATTCTTTCCGGCGTGCGGGCGTACGTGGGTGGCGAAAGCCTCTGGTCGAAGGGGCAGAAGGATGCCATCCACTACCTGCAGCGTTATGGCCAGACCCGCGACCCGGAAGACTACCGCCGCTACGAGGCAGCGATTGCCATTCCCCTGGGTGACCGCACCTTCCGCGCGGCCCTCGACCAGGACCCGCCGGATATCGAGCAGGCGCGGCGCGGCGCGCTGGATGGCGGCAATCACCCCGATGACGTCAACAGCCTGATCTGGCTGTACCGCTACTTCCACGAGTACAGCTTCTTCGACGAGGCGGTGAAGCGCTGGATCGTCGGCGACACCTTCCTCGACCAGCTCCTGCAGGTGGCCGACGAGATGCACGCGAGCATCCGTGCCGGCACGGTCAACCCCGGCGACCTGAGTTACTGGAACAACCGCATCCAGGGCATCAACGAAGGTGTGACGCCAGCGGCCATGGCCTTCTCCGCCGCCCTGGGCAAGGGTTCGCGGATGCTGATGTGGGTGCTGCTGGTGGTCAACTGCCTGGCGGGGCTGGCGCTGATCCTCCTGGCGATCTGGCGGACTCTCAAGCTGGTGCGTCAGCAGCGGGCCTTCGAAAGCGCCCTGGACGCCGAGAAGGAGCGCGCGCAGACCACCCTGGCGGCGATCGGCGACGGTGTGGTGACCCTCGATGCCCAGGAGTGCATCGCCTATTTCAACCCCGCCGCCGAGCGGTTGATTGGCTGGGACAGCAACATGGCGGTCGGCCTGCCGTTGCGCTCGCTGCTGCGGATATTCGACGAGGCCAATCAGGAAGAAGGCCTGCCGTTGGTGGGGCAGATCCTGCGTGGCGAAGTGGATGGCGGCAGTGAGTCGAGCAAGCTGATCCAGCGCCTGGACGGTACCAGCGTGGCGGTGACGCTGGTGGGCACGCCGATCCATGCTGACGGTCGGGTGGTCGGCGTGGTGCTGGTGATGCATGACATGACCCGCGAGCGCCAGTACATGGCCAGCCTGTCATGGCAGGCAACCCACGATGCGCTGACCGGCCTGACCAACCGCCGCGAGTTCGAATTCCGCCTAAAGCAGGCGATGGAACGCTCGGTGCACATGGATGACCGCCATGCGCTGATGTACCTGGACCTGGACCAGTTCAAGCTGGTCAACGACACCTGCGGCCATGCCGCCGGCGACGAGCTGCTGCGCCAGGTGTGCTCGGTATTGCAGCAGTGCCTGCGCGACGGCGACACCCTGGCGCGGCTGGGCGGCGACGAGTTCGGCATCCTGCTGGAGAACTGCCCGCCGGAAATGGCGGAACAGATCGGCGAACGTATCCGCCTGACCATCCAGGGCCTGCATTTCATCTGGGAAACCCGGCCGTTCAACATCACCGTCAGCATCGGCGTGGTGCATGTCTCGTCGATGCTGGTGTCCGTCGAGGAGGCGCTGCGCTGCGCCGACATGGCCTGCTACATGGCCAAGGAGAAGGGCCGCAATCGCGCCCAGGTGTTCCGCCCCGACGATACCGAGCTGTCGACCCGTGTGGGCGAGATGGCGTGGGTCCAGCGCATCCGCCTGGCCCTCGACGAGGAGCGCTTCTGTCTTTATGCGCAGGCGATCTTCCCGGTCGATGCGCGCGCGGACGAGGGCGCCCATGTCGAGTTGCTGCTGCGCCTGAACGATGAAAGTGGCCGCCTGGTGGCCCCGATCAACTTCATTCCCGCCGCGGAGCGCTACGGACTGATGCCCGACATCGACCGCTGGGTGGTCGAGAGTGCCTTCAAGACCCTGGCAGCCCGTGCGATGGAAGGGGATTACGAGCCGATCCATACCTGCGCGATCAACCTGTCGGGAGCGACCATCGGCGATGACACTTTCCTCGACTTCCTGCGCGACCTGCAGCCGCGCTATGGCATCGCCCCGGCGAGCATCTGCTTCGAGGTGACCGAAACCAGCGCGATCGCCAACCTGGTCAACGCGACGCGCTTCATCCAGGAGCTCAAGGCCCTGGGCTACCGCTTCTCCCTCGACGACTTCTGCGCCGGCATGTCCTCCTTCGTCTACCTCAAGCACCTGCCGGTGGACTACCTGAAGATCGACGGCAGCTTCATCAAGGACATGCTCGACGATCCGATCGACCGGGCCATGGTCCAGGTGATCAACCAGATCGGCCACGTCATGGGCAAGCGCACGGTGGCCGAGTTCGTCGAGTCGATGGAAATACTCGAAGTCCTGCGGGAAATCGGCGTCGACTATGCTCAGGGCTATGGCCTCGCCCGGCCGCAACCCTTCAACCGCAGCTTCCTGCGGGAGACGGAAATGGCGACCGCTGGAGCGAACACAACCTCCAGACGGTGACGCCGGAGCCGCGGAGGACTAATCTGAGGCCAGTTTGACCGGTGCTTGCATGGATCGATCGGCAACGGAGCCTTGGATGAACGAGACCTTTGTTCGTAGTGGGCCGCTCAAGGAGCTTTCCAGTTACCCCCTCTGGGCCCAGCGCCTGGTGCAGGAGTGCGAGAGCAGTCGTCAGGCGGTGGTCGGCCACCCCTTCTACGCACGCATGCGCGACGGCCAGCTCAGCCGCCAGACCCTGCGCGCCTTCCTGATCGGCGGCTGGCCGGTGGTGGAGCAGTTCCCCCTGTACATGTCGCAGAACCTGCTCAAGACCCGCTTCGGCCGCAGCCCTGGCGAAGACATGGCGCGGCGCTGGCTGATGCGCAACATCCGCGTCGAACTCAATCATGCCGACTACTGGTTGCGCTGGGCCGAGAGCTACGGCGTGACCCTGGCCGAGCTCAAGGCCCAACTGGTGCCGGGCGAGCTGCATGCGCTCAGCCACTGGTGCTGGCACACCAGCTCCAGCGATGAGCTGGCGTTGGCCATGGCGGCCACCAACTACGCCATCGAAGGCGTTACCGGCGAGTGGTCGGCGCTGGTGTGCTCCACCGACGCCTACGAGCGCACCCTTCCTGCCGGCAGTCGCAAGGACGCCATGCGCTGGCTGAAGATGCACGCCCGCTACGACGACGACCACCCGTGGGAAGCGCTGGAGATCATCTGCACCCTCTGCGGCCCGCAACTCGCGGTGCCGCGCTGCCTGTCCCTGCGCGAGGCGATCTGCAAGAGCTTCGGCTACATGCGCATGTTCCTCGATCACTGCATGGCGCTGGAGCAGGCGCACAGCGGCTCGCGGCGGCGGCCGATGCAGGCGGCGGGGTAGGCTCGGCGCTGGGGGCTTGCCCTCACTCCTGCCCGCTGGGAGCGGGTGGGAATGAGGGCACCTGATCTACAAACCACTCAGGGCAACAGAATGATCTTCTCGCTGCTCCCCTCGTTGATTTCCCGATAGCGCTGCACCCCCTCGCTCAGCGGCACTTCGCGCAGGCCGGTGGGCAGCGGCAGCTTGCCGTCATCGAACCACTGGCCGAACTGGCGCAGCATGTTGGCGCAGGCCACCGTGTCGTAGAGCAGCGAATTGACCCCGACCACCGAGCCGCCACGGCGGTACAGCGCCAGGGCCGGCAAATGCACATGGCCGTCCACCGGTGCGGCGATGATGGCGATGCGGCCGAAGGTGGCCAGCGCGGAGACCGCCGCCGGCAGCCAGAAGCCGGTGGTATCGAAGATCACCTCGGCGCCGCCGGGGAAATGCTCTTCTACCTGCGCGGGCAGGGTGTCGGCAGAGCCCAGCAGGATGCTCCGGACGCCTTGCGCCTGCAGCTCCGCCTGCGACTCGGCGCGGCGCACCGCGCCCAGCACCTCGGCGCCAAGGGCCTTGGCCAGGGCGATCGCCGCTGCGCCAACGGCGCCCGAACCAATCACCAGCAGGCGCGTGCCGGCGCCCACCTGGCTGCGCTCCAGAGCGTCCCAGGCGGTGGTATAGGGCACGCCGCAGCTGGCGGCCTGGGCGAAGCTCATGCGCTCGGGCATTGGTGCCACGCCGCCGGCCGGCACGCTCATCAGTTGCGCGTGGCTGCCATTGCGGGTGAAGCCCAGCCCCTTGCCGGTGCCCCAGACGGATTTTCCGAGCAACTCGGCCGGGCCTTTCACCACGATGCCGGCAAAGTCGCGGCCCGGCACGCGCGGCAGGGTGGTGTAGGGGAAGCGGCCCAACACGTTCTTCACATCGCTGGGGTTGAGGCCGGCGGCATGGACTTCCACCAGCACTTCTCCGGCGGCGGGAATCGGGTCGGGCAGTTCGGTGAGGCTCAGGGCGGCGAGGTCGCCGGTGCGGTCGAATTGCAGGGCTTTCATGGCACGGGTCCGTAACAGTGGATGGAAGGTCGAGTCAGTGCAGCCAGCGGCTGAGCAGCGGCATGGCGTTCTCGCCGATCTGCATGCCCAGCAGGCCGACCAACGCCACCAGCGGCGGCGCCGGGGAGCGGAAATCGAGGAAGTGGTAGGCCAGGCCGACGGCGGTGCCGATGGCCAGAGAGATCAGGTAGCTCATGGTGTTCTCCGCGCGGCGCTCGGCGGTTGAAGTGGGATGAATGAAGTCTAGGGCGGGGGATCGGCTGGCGCCGGTCAATGGCTTCGGAATATCGGACAGATGTGTGGTGGGATTGGATCGATGTGCTGGGCTTTTTTTTCGTAGGAGCGGACTCCGTCCGCGATGCTTCTTGTTTGGGTGTTTCTGCACCGCTTCGGTGTGTGCTGATAGGTTTTGTTTCGCCCCCTCGGGCGAGTCACTTTTCTCAAACGACGGATGGCCGCCCCACGCAAAGTAACCAAAGGTCTTGCCCCTGCATCCGGGTCCCGCTTCGCGGGACTGATTCGCTTCGCTCACCCTGCGGGCCAGCCTTCGGCTGTTACTACGCTGCGCTCCGTTTCCCTCGCTCCATCGCAGTTTCAGGGGCCCGTGTCGACGGGCCATCCATGGCCCAACGACGCTCTCGCGACATCCATGTCGCTCAACCCCTGAAACTCCGATTCCACTCGGCCTCCTGAAGGGGCGCTCCGGTGCGTGCGGAAGTTTCTCTGGAAACCGCTTTTCGTAGGAGAGATGGGGGCGCCTAGCCTTTGTCCGCGAAGGCTCACCTTTGCCCCCATGCTGCAGGATGAACACCCGTAGGGCGAATAACGCGCAGCGTTATCCGCCTTGATGGGTTTCGCTTCGCTCTACGCCATCCTACGAAGCGCCATTCAGCATGAAGCAGCCAGAGTTTCCGGCGCGCGCAGAGTCCCGTCAGGAGGCCGAGTGGAGGTATTGCGCAGAGGGGCGAGCGGCATGGATGCCGCGAGAGGCGTAGAGGGCCAGGGATGGCCCTTCTACGCCGACCCTCGGAGCGATACCGGAGCGAGGGGACCCCGGCGAAGCCGGGGCCGGATGTCGGGACGAGACTTTGGGTTACTTTGCGTGGGGCGGCCATCCGTCGTTTGGCAAAGTGACTTGCCCGAGGGGGCGAAACAAGATCTCTCAGCACACGCCGAAGCGGCGCAGAAACACCGAACAAGACGGTGGATAACGCTTTATGCCCACCTGCAGATCGACTACTTCCCGCAATACTCCGACGGCGCCACCCCCAGCTCCCGCCGAAACATCTCGCTGAAGCTCCCCGGCTGATAACCCAGGCCATGGGCGATCTGGCCCACCGGCAGGCCCTCGCTGAGTTGCGCCACCGCGGTGGCCAGCTGCACCTGCCGTCGCCACTGGGCGAAGCCCATGCCCAGGCTGCGCTGGAACAGGCGGGCGAGGGTGCGCACGCTGGCGCCGGCGTCGGCGGCGTGTTGCTCGAAGGAAATCTCCTGGGTCGGCTCGGCCATTACCGCCAGGCAAAGGTTCAGCAGGCGGCGGTCGGACTCATCCGGCAGCGGCACCCGTAGCAACAGGCTGCGCGCCCGTTGCAGCTCCAGCACGGCCAGGTGCGACAGCGCCTGGTAATAGTCGGTGTCCGGTGCGCGCTCGTGCTCGACCAGGTGCACGATCAGCTCGCGCAGCAGGCCGCCGACCTCGAAGGCCTGTACCTGTTCGCCCAGGGAGTCCGCTGTCCCAGGCCGCAGGTAGATATTGCGCATCTGCAGTTCGCTGACCACGCGGATGCCATGGGGCACCTGCGGTGGTAGCCAGACGGCGCGGTTGGGTGGCACCAGCAGCGCTTCCTGTGCGGTCTCCACCCACATCACCCCGGACATCGCATAGAGCACCTGCCCCCAGTCATGGGAGTGCGGCTCGATGTGCAGGCCACGCGGATAGTTGCGGGCCAGGGCACGGAGGGACGCCGTGGTGGCGTCGAAGTCGGGTGGAGCGGCGCGGGCCATGGAGGTATTCGGCGGTGGAGATGCGCCGCATGGTAGCCGCTGGGCGTGATCGCTGGCGAGCCGGGCCGTACGCAGTGGAACGCTGGCGCACCGCCTTGTAACGAATTCCTTACGGTGCGACGGCGCGCCGCAGGGGGCTTTGGGCGGCGTAAGGTTTTCTTGCCGCGCGGCCAGGCCAGGGGCGCTTGGCGCGGCGCCGGGGTGGCTTGTCCGCAGGGGCGCTGACGGTTGAGATGAAGGCATCCAGACGCCTGGACGGCCCCGCGCCGCACCAGCCGATAACGACAACGAGGAGGCCGGATGAACGCCGTGTCCAAGATCGCGCAACACAATCCTATCGGTACTGACGGCTTCGAGTTCGTCGAATTCACTGCTCCCGACGCCACGGGCATCGAACAACTGCGTCAGCTGTTCACCGGCATGGGCTTCACCGAGACCGCCAAGCACCGTTCCAAGGAAGTCTTCCTGTTCCAGCAGAACGACATCAACATCGTGCTCAACGGCAGCCCCACCGGCCACGTCCACGAGTTCGCCAAGAAGCACGGCCCGAGCGCCTGCGCCATGGCCTTCCGGGTGAAGAACGCCGCGCAAGCCGCCGCTTACGTCGAATCCCAGGGCGCCAAGCTGGTCGGCAGCCACGCCAACTTCGGCGAACTGAATATCCCCTGCGTCGAAGGCATCGGCGGTTCGCTGCTGTACCTCGTGGACCGCTACGGCAGCCACAGCATCTATGACGTCGACTTCGAGTTCATCGAAGGCCGCAGCGCCAACGACAACGCCGTCGGCCTGCTGTCCATCGACCACCTGACCCACAACGTCAAGCGTGGCCAGATGGATGTCTGGTCCGGCTTCTACGAGCGCATCGCCAATTTCCGCGAAATCCGTTACTTCGACATCGAAGGCAAGCTCACCGGCCTGCTGTCCCGCGCGATGACCGCGCCCTGCGGCAAGATCCGCATCCCGATCAACGAGTCGGCCGACGACAAGTCGCAGATCGAGGAATTCATCCGCGAGTACCACGGCGAAGGCATCCAGCACATCGCGCTGGCCACCGACGACATCTACGCCACCGTGCGCAAGCTGCGCGCCAATGGCGTGGACTTCATGGTCACCCCGGACACCTACTACGTGAAGGTCGACACCCGCGTCGCCGGCCACGGCGAGCCGCTGGAGCAGCTGCGCGAGCTGAATATCCTGATCGACGGCGCCCCGGGCGACGACGGCATCCTGCTGCAGATCTTCACCAACACGGTGATCGGCCCGATCTTCTTCGAGATCATCCAGCGCAAGGGCAACCAGGGCTTCGGCGAGGGCAACTTCAAGGCGCTGTTCGAATCCATCGAGGAAGACCAGATTCGCCGTGGCGTGATCTCCGAGACCAAGTAACCGTCACGCGCGCCGACCGCTCCCATTCGCGGTCGGCGCCGGAGAGCCGTCATGCTGACCCTCTATTCCTACTGGCGCTCCAGCGCCGCCTACCGTGTGCGCATCGCACTCGGTCTCAAGGGCCTGGCCTACCGCCAGGTGCCGGTGCATCTGGTCAAGGACGGCGGCCAGCAGCACGCCGACGACTACAAGGCGCTCAATCCGCAGGAGCTGGTACCGTTGCTGGTGGACGGTGAGGCGCGCATCCCCCAGTCCCTGGCCATCCTCGAGTACCTCGAAGAAACCCATCCGCAACCGAGCCTGCTGCCGCGCGACCCGCTGCAACGCGCCCAGGTGCGTGCCCTGGCGCTGCACATCGCCTGCGATATCCACCCGTTGAACAACCTGCGCGTGCTGCAGTACCTCAGCGGCCCGCTGGGCGTGGCGGACGAGGCGAAGAACACGTGGATTCGCCACTGGGTCGAGACCGGCCTGCGTGCGGTGGAGGAGGGCGTCGCCGCCTGGCCCGGCCCGCTGTCCCTTGGCGAGCGCCCCGGTTACTTCGAGGCCTGCCTGATTCCCCAGCTGTATAACGCCCGGCGCTTCGACTGCGACCTCTCCGGTTGCCCGCGCCTGCTCGCCATCGCGGCACGCTGCGAGGCCCTCGAAGCCTTCCAGCAGGCCGTCCCGGAGGTGCAGCCCGACGCTCAGTGAGTATGTTTTATCTGGGTTCCCGCGTTCGCGGGAATGACGAAGAGCGGCATGTGCTTCACGTCATCCCCGCGAACGCGGCAGAGACACGCCGGCAGCCCGTCCCCCGTCATCCCCGAGAACGCAGGAGTGACACGCCGGTAGCTCGTCCCCCGTCATGCCCGCGAACGCGGGAGTGACACGCCGGTAGCTCGTCCCCGTCATCCCCGCGAACGCGGGGACCCAATAAATAGCAACACCGTTCGTAATGCCTTGCCCGCACCGCCCAGCCACGAGCCGGGCGGCCGATTCACGTCACAGATAAAAACAACAGGTGACGCATGACGCGTGAAACTCAACACGCAGGCCAGCTCCAGCGCGGCCTGAAGAATCGCCATATCCAGCTGATCGCCCTCGGCGGCGCCATCGGTACCGGGCTGTTTCTCGGTTCCGCCGGCGTGCTCAAGTCCGCCGGGCCCTCGATGATCCTCGGCTACGCCATCGCCGGCTTCATCGCCTTCCTGATCATGCGCCAGCTCGGCGAGATGATCGTCGAGGAGCCCGTCGCCGGCTCCTTCAGCCACTTCGCGCACAAGTACTGGGGTGGCTTCGCCGGCTTCCTCTCCGGCTGGAACTGCTGGGTGCTGTACATCCTGGTGGGCATGTCGGAACTCACCGCCGTGGGCAAGTACATCCACTACTGGTGGCCGGACGTACCAACCTGGGTTACCGCCGCGCTGTTCTTCGTGGTGGTCAACGCCATCAACCTGTTCAACGTGAAGGCCTTCGGCGAGGCGGAGTTCTGGTTCGCCATCATCAAGGTCGTCGCCATCGTCGGCATGATCGTCCTGGGCTGCTACCTGCTGGCCAGCGGCTCGGGTGGCGAGCAGGCGGCGGTGAGCAACCTGTGGAGCCACGGCGGGTTCTTCCCCAACGGCATCAGCGGGCTGGTGATGGCGATGGCGATCATCATGTTCTCCTTCGGTGGCCTGGAAATGCTCGGCTTCACCGCCGCCGAGACCGACCAGCCGAAGACGGTGATCCCCAAGGCGATCAACCAGGTGATCTACCGCATCCTGATCTTCTACATCGGTGCGCTCACCGTGCTGCTCTCGCTGACCCCCTGGGACAGCCTGCTGCAGACCCTGAATGCCTCCGGCGACGCCTACAGCGGCAGCCCCTTCGTACAGATCTTCTCGATGATCGGCAGCAGCACCGCCGCCCATGTCCTCAACTTCGTGGTGCTGACCGCCGCGCTGTCGGTCTACAACAGCGGCACTTATTGCAACGGTCGCATGCTGGTGGGCCTGGCCGAGCAGGGCGACGCCCCGCGTGCGCTGGCCAAGGTGGATGAGCGTGGCGTGCCGGTGCGCTCGCTGCTGGTGTCGGCGGCGGTGACCTTCCTCGCCGTACTGGTGAATTACCTGGTCCCGGCCCGCGCGCTGGAGCTGCTGATGTCCCTGGTAGTCGCCGCGCTGGTGATCAACTGGGCGATGATCAGCCTGGCGCACCTGAAGTTCCGCGCACGCATGGATGCCGAGGGCAAGCGCACCGCCTTCCGCGCCGTGTGCTACCCGCTGGGCAACTGGCTGTGCCTGGGCTTCGTGGTGTTCATCCTGGGCGTCATGCTGCTCACGCCGGGCATCCAGGTGTCGGTCTACGCCATCCCGGTGTGGCTGCTGGTGATGTACGGCTGCTATCGCCTCAAGCGTCAGCCGGCGGCGCATGGCGAGCGCAACGCAGTGCTTGCCGACTGACCGAGCGGCCTGATCCTACGTAGGGTTGGGCCGCGTTCGATTGACCACGCGGACCGACCTTTCCTAGAGTGACCGAGCCATTTTTCGTCAGGGGGATACTCATGAAAAAAGCACTTTGGCTGCTCGCGGCTGCCGTGCCGGTCCTGCTTGTTGCCTGCGGCGGCGAGGAGAAGAAAGCGCCCCAGGTCGACGCGCTGGTCCTGCCAGGCGATGCCAAGCTGGAATCGCGCAGCGTCTCCTACAAGTGCGAGGACGGCCGCAAGATCGGCGTCCAGTACCTCAACAAGGGCGACAACAGCCTCGCCGTGGTGCCGGTCACCGATGCCTCGGCACTGGTGTTCGCCAACGTCATCTCCGCCTCCGGCGCCAAGTACGCTGCCGGCCAGTACGTGTGGTGGACCAAGGGCAAGGAGGCCACCCTGTACAAGGACTGGAAGGGCGGCGAGCCGGCGGATGGCGTGGCCTGCAAGGAAAACTGATCCGCTTTCGCGACCCCATGAAAAAGCCCGGCAGATGCCGGGCCTTTTCATGGACGCGTGTTTCGTTGCGGTGCCAGGCATACGTGTAGGAGCGGACTCTGTCCGCGATCGGCCCCGTGCCGGAAATCGCGGACGGAGTCCGCTCCTACGAAAGCCATCTCCCCGCGCTGGGTTCTCCCGTAGGAGCGGGCCACGCCCGCGATCGCGCGCATGGCGCGCTCCTACAAACCGCGTGTCAGAAGGTGAACTCCAGGTTCACCGTCGGCGTCGAGGTGCGGCTGCCACGACCGCCGTCCACGCCGAACTTGTTGTGCCAGTACTCGTAACCCACGCCGACCCAGAAGTTCGGCTGGCGCTTGGTGCCCGGCAGGGTGGCGAACATCAGCGAGGTGCGGATCAGGGTTTCCGGCGCGGTGTCGTTGTCGTTGTAGTCCCCGCCCTTTTCCCCGGTGTAGTTCATGAAGCCCTGGAACTTCGCTCCGTGGTCGCCCAGCTGGAACGGACGCAGCCAGACCAGATTGACCATGTAGGTGGCGTCGAAGGTGTGGTCCGGGTGTTTCACGTTGGGAATGCCCGAGTGGTTCTTCTCGCGGTAGTAGAACAGCGAGAGGTCCAACACGCCGGGGCTGTTGAACTTGAGGGTCGGGCCGAACACCAGGGCGCGCTTCTTCGCCGAGGCGCGGTTGTTGTTGCGGCTGGCGTCGAAGCCGAAGGTGAAGGCGTAGTCCTTCACCAGCCCGGTGCCTAGCGGCGTGTCGAGCACCCGCGAGGCATACAGCTGGCTGCGGAATACGCCGTATTCCTCGCTACTGCCCTCGCGGGTGCCCTCGCGCGGGTCGTTGCTGTCGGATTCCAGCACGTCCAGGCTGAAGAAGTTGCTGCCGTAGCGATAGCCGTCCGCGTGGGTGAAGCTGAAGATGTTCTTGCTGATGTAGTTCGGGTTGTTCGGGTTGGTGAAGTCCTTGCCGTAGCGGTACCCGAGGGAGTTGCTGGTCCATTCGAAGAGTCGACCATCATCGGCCTGCGCCGCGCCCCAGGGGGCGACGATCAGCGCGGTGCCGAGGGCGAGCCAGCGACCGTTGCTCAGGCGGCGGCTGGAACGCGGTTGAAGGCGGGCGGCATCAGTGGCCGCTGGCGCCAACACGGTTGAAGACATGCTGCACCTCATCTTGTTTTTGTTATGGGGCCCGCGTGCCGCAGTTCGCGCTGCGGCCGGTGACAGGAGAGGGTTCTAATGGTGAATTGAGGACATTGCAAGAAAAACTTGTACACAGTTTCGTATACAAAAATTGATCCGAAAGTCAGGAAAAGGCTCTGGACAGCGGCCTAGATAGTTCGGCGACAGATAGCCAGCGGCGCGATATGCTGCGGATATTTCCAGCCAGAACCGCTGCCATGCTGCAGATTTCCAACGCGGTGCAGATCCCCGACGCCGAGATCGAGCTGAACGCCATCCGCGCCCAGGGCGCTGGCGGGCAGAACGTCAACAAGGTGTCCAGCGCCGTGCACCTGCGCTTCGACATCAGCGCCTCGTCGTTGCCGGAGTTCTACAAGGAGCGCCTGCTCGCCCTGAGCGACCAGCGCATCACCGTCGAGGGCGTGGTGGTGATCAAGGCGCAGCAGTACCGCACCCAGGAGCAGAATCGCGAGGACGCGCTGAACCGCTTGGCGGAGCTGATCCG
The DNA here is from genome assembly GCF_009189165.1 of Pseudomonas sp. SCB32. Classification (NCBI taxonomy): domain Bacteria; kingdom Pseudomonadati; phylum Pseudomonadota; class Gammaproteobacteria; order Pseudomonadales; family Pseudomonadaceae; genus Pseudomonas; species Pseudomonas sp. SCB32. The sequence continues at coordinate 4,422,888 of NZ_CP045118.1, read as the reverse complement.
CAGCGTCGCGAAAGTGGAGAAGAAGCGCCGCCCGACCAAGCCGACGCTGGGCTCGAAGACGCGCCGACTGGACGGCAAGAGCAAGCGCGGGACGATCAAGGCCGGGCGGGGAAAGGTGGATTACTGAGGTATGTGGTTGTGGGAAACAGCGGGGTTTAACCGTATGGATTCTCGATTTCTGTCCTTGGGTCAGTCCGGAGGCAGGCGCCAACTAGCTTTGTGAGCTCCACCTGGATGGATCTCGCCCCATGCCTTTGCAACCTGCGGTCTACCTGCTCGCCAGTCAGCGTAATGGCACGCTTTACATTGGAGGAACCCGTGATCTGGTTCGTCGGGCTTATGAGCACCGTCATTCGCTGGTTCAGGGTTTTACTCAGCGCTATGGAGTGCACTGCCTTGTGTACTACGAGTTGCACGATTCGATGCTGGAGGCCATTACCCGCGAGAAGCGTCTGAAGAAATGGCGGCGGGAGTGGAATCTGGAGCTGATCGAGTCGTTCAATCCGGATTGGCGCGACTTGTGGGATGAGATTATTTGAGTGAGGTTCGGGGCTTAGGGGGCGGCTATTGGATTCCCGCGAACGCGGGAATCCAAAGACTCCAAGCCCACGGTTCTGCACCGACTACCCGGACTTAGCTGACGCGCCCCTTGCGCTCGCGCATCTGCGCCAGCATGCGTTCGGCGTTGGCGTCACAAGCCATGCCTTCGGGCTTGTTCTCGATTCCGTCGATCACCGCCAGCAACTGCAGGCGATTCTGCTGCAGCTGGTGCTGCAGCGCCTCGATCTCGGCGACCTTGCGCTTGAGACCGGCGAGCAGCTCATCGTGGCCGGTGTTGCCCGGCGTGGCCTGGGGCAGCAGGTGGCGGATTTCCTCCAGGCTGAAACCGGTCTGCTGGGCGCAGCGGATGATTTCCAGCAGGTCCAGGGTTTCCGCCGGGTACTCGCGATAGCCGTTGGCCAGGCGGCGTGCCGGGGCGATCAGCCCGCTGGCTTCGTAGAAGCGGATGCGTGAGGCCGCCAGCCCGCTGAGGCTCGCCAGTTCACCGATTTTCATGGAGGGCTCCGAAAGGGGCTTGACCTTAAAGTGAACTTTAAACTTAACCTCGCCAGCACCACAACCACGGAGTCGCGCCATGTCCCCCTTCCAGCCCCTGCGCCTGCCCAACGGCAGTGAAATTCCCAACCGTGTGGCCAAGGCCGCCATGGAGGAAAATCTCGCCGATGCCCAGCAGTCTCCCTCGGCGGAACTGATGCGCCTGTACCAGGCCTGGGCCGAGGGCGGTGCCGGCCTGATGATCAGCGGCAACGTGATGATCGACCGCCGCGCCATGACCGGCCCCGGCGGCGTGGTGCTGGAGGACGAGCGGCAGCTGGAACGCTTCCGCCAGTGGGCGCGCATCGGGCGGTCGCGCGGCGCGCAATTCTGGCTGCAGATCAATCACCCCGGCCGCCAGGTGCAGGCCAACCTGGGGCAGGGGGCGTGGGCGCCCTCGGTGGTGCCGCTGGAGATGGGGCGCTTCTCCAAGATGTTCGCCGTGCCGCGGGAAATGAGCGAAGCGGACATCCGCGAGGTCATCGAACGTTTCACCCGCACCGCCGTCCTGGCCGAACAGGCAGGCTTCAGCGGTGTGCAGATCCACGCCGCCCACGGTTATCTGCTCAGCCAGTTCCTCTCGCCGTTGAGCAATCGCCGCAAGGACCGTTGGGGCGGGGCGCTGGAGAACCGCGCGCGCCTGCTGCTGGAGATCGTCCGCGCGGTACGGAGCAAGGTGTCGGCGTCCTTCAGCGTCGGGGTGAAGCTCAACTCTGCGGACTTCCAGCGCGGCGGCTTCGATGCCAGCGATGCCCGCCAGGTGATCGAGTGGCTGAACGCCGAGGCGGTGGACCTGGTCGAGCTCTCTGGCGGCAGCTACGAGGCCCCGGCGATGCAGGGTGAAGCACGCGACGGCCGCACCCTGGCACGCGAGGCCTATTTCCTCGAATTCGCCCGCGAAATGCGCGATACCGCGCGGATGCCGCTGATGGTCACCGGAGGCATCCGCCGCCTGGCGGTCGCCGAACAGGTGCTGGACAGCGGCCTGGACATGGTCGGCATCGGCACCGCGCTGGCGCTGGAGCCCGGGCTGGTCGAACACTGGCGCGCCGGCCGTGACGCGCAGCCGCAATTGCAGCCGATCCGCTGGCGCTCCAAGCCGTTGGCGGCTCTGGCCTACATGGCACTGGTCAAGTTGCAGCTGCGTCGCCTGGGTGACAGCCGTCGCCCCGACCCGCAAGCCTCGCCACTGCGCGCGTTGCTGCTGGACCAATGGCGCACACAGCGGCGCACCCGCCAGTACCGGCGCTGGATGGCCGGGCAGGTGGGTTAAACCCGGACGCGTGACCACCCCGTAGGAGCGGGCCATGCCCGCGATCGCGCGCATGGCGCGCTCCTACGATAGAGGGGAGCCGCCCAGCTCCGGCACCGCCGGAATCTCCGTTCGCGAGCAGGCTCGCGTCTACAGAACCGGTACTGTTCCTGTAGGCGCGACAGACGTCCAGTTGGTGCTCGCCAAGGCCATCAGCCCTCGAAGCTGCAACCAACCCGCCCCAGCCCTTCGATCTCCAGCTCGAACGCATCCCCCGGCGCAACCTGCGACATCGGCGCCAGTGCTCCGCACAGCAGCACGTCGCCGGCCTTCAGCGGCGCCCCCAGGCGCGCCATGCGCCGAGCCAGCCACAGGGCGATATCGAGTACCGCCGCAATATTCGTCTGGGTGGGCGGGAAGGCCGATGCGCCGTTGCGCAGCAACTGCACCGCCAGCGCCGCGCCGTCCAGCTTCTCCAGTGCGACCGGCTGGTTGCCGGTGAGGTAGAGGCCCGCGCAGAGGTTGTCGGCGACCGAATCGAGCAGGCCGATCTGCCAGTGGGACACGGCGGTGTCGTTGATCTCGATGGCGGGGACGGCGCCGTCCAGGCAGGTGCGCAGGGTGGCGAGGTCCGGCTCTCCGGCGGGCAGGTCGCGGCCTACCAGCAGAGCGATCTCGGCTTCGATGCGCGGCTGCAGCAGGCGCTCGCGGGAGATGCGTGCGCCGCTCGGGCAGCGCAATTCGGCGAGCAGACGGCCGTAGACCGGCTCGTCGACCTTCAGCGCGGCTTGCATGACCGGCGAGATCAGCCCGGCCTTGGCACCGGCCAGGCGTTGACCGGCTGCCAGCGCCAGGTCGAGGCCCAGCGCCTGCACGCGGTAGGCATCGTCGAGTCCGGCCAGGGTGTAGGTGGCCGCCGGCGCGGCGATGGGCGTTCGGCTGGCCCGCGCCTGGGCCAGGGCACGGGCGGCGGCGTGATGGTTGTCGGTGCTCATGGTGCTTCTCCTCAGCGGCAAGGGATGTCGCCGACCACGGTGGTGCGGAACATCTCGCGGCGCATGCCGTGGTAGTCCGACACCGGGTAATGCCAGGTGCTGCGGTTGTCCCAGATCGCCAGGGTGCCCTGGGTCCAGCGCATGCGGCAGGTGAAGGCGGGCTGGGTGGCGATGCCGAACAGGTAGTCCAGCAGCGGCTGCGATTCGGCGGGGCGCATGCCCTTGATGCCGCTGGTGTAGGCAGGGTTGATGAAGAGGACCTTCTTGCCGGTTTCCGGATGGCGGGTGACCAGTGGGTGGGAGCGCACTTCGCCGTCGTGGTTGCCGTAGCGCACCGCCATGTTTTCCATCAGGTCGTTGTGCTTGGCCTCGGCGCCGTAGGCGCGCTCCGGGCTGTGGATGGCGTCGAGGGTTTCCAGCTGGGCGCGCAGCTTGGGCGACAGCCATTCGTAGGCCAGCGCCAGGTTGGCGTAGAGGGTGTCGCCGCCGAACGGCGGAATGTCGTGGCCGTAGAGCAGGGTGAAGGCCGGCGGGCGCTCCTGGAAGGACCAGTCGGTGTGCCAGGCGCCGCCGAAGACCACCGGCGTCTTCTCGTTGGCTTCCTTGACCACCCGCACCACATGGGGATGGTCCTCCATGCCGACCACATAGGGCTCGCGGCCGAATTCACCGAAGCGCAGGGTCACGGCTTCGAGGTCTTCCACGCCCAGCGACTGGCCACGAATGAACAGCACCTTGTGCGCCAGCAGAGCCTGGCGCAGCTCGGCGTAACCGTCCTCGCCCAACTGCCGGAGATCGACGTTGGTGACGTCCGCGCCAATGGCACCGGTGGCGGGGACGATGCTGAAGTGGCGGTAGTCTGCCGCTCGGTTCTGGCTCGGCAGGGCGTAGAAGAACTCGAACATGGGGAGGCCTCTTGTGGGTGTTATTGGCTCATCAAGGATGGTCAGCGTGCGCGCTTTCTTCCATGATGATCAGCGCCAAAAATTGACTTTCTCCGCCAACGAGAGCCGCCAACGAGTGTTGGCAGGGAGCCCGCGATGGACTGGCGTCAGATCCGAGAAATCACCGGAGTGCGCTACCTGCTCGATACCGCCCGCGAAGCCGGGCTGGCGCCGGATGCCTGCCTGGTGGGCAGCGCCATCGCGCTGGCGGACCTGCAGTCGCGCGCGGTGCGCATCCAGGCCTGGCAGGAGCTGGCGGTGATCCGCAACGTGCTGCAGCGTATCGGCCGTCCCGGCCTGGGGTTGGCGGCCGGCCAGCGCTACCACCTGACCTCCCTCGGTCACCTGGGTTTCACCATGCTCGCCAGCCGTACCTTGCAGGAGGCGTTCGAGACCTTCGGACGTTTCCAGAGCCTGGCGCTGACCCTCTGCCCGGTGAGTAGCGAGTCCGAGGCGCGCGGCGTCTGGCTGGTCTACGACGACACGGTGCTACCCGAGGACGCCCGGCCCTTTGTGGTGGAGCGCGGCATCGCCGGCTGCCTGCAACTGTCGCGGGAGCTGCTGCAACGCTCGCTGCACCCGCTGGCCATCGAGCTGAAAGGCGCCCGGCCTGCGGACGTCACGCCCTTCCGTGAGCTGTTCGGGCTCATCCCGCGCTTCGCCGCGTCGCGCAACGCGATGCTGTTCGCCCGGCAGGACCTGCTCGCGCCGTTGCCGCAGGCGCACATCAGCGCCCGCGACAGTGGTGAGCAACTGTGCGAGCAGTTGTGCGGCGAGCTGGCGCTGACCCTTGCCGCGACGCCTACCGCGCGCCTGGTACAACAGCTGCTGCTGCGTGAGTCCGCCAGCCTGCTGGGGGGCTGCGAGGTGGCCGGGCGGCTGGGCCTGTCCGAGCGCACCCTGCAGCGCCGCCTGGCTGAGGAGGGGCAGAGCCTGCAGACGCTCAACGACGGCATCAAGCAGCGTCTCGCCGAGCGCCTGTTGCGTGAGTCACGGATGGACCTGCAGGAGATCGCCCAGTGCCTGGGCTATGCCGAGGCGGCCAGTTTCTCCCGCGCGTTCCAGCGCTGGACGGGGCAGGCGCCGGGGCGGTGGAAGCGTCAGGGGGACATGCTGTTCCAGCCGTCCTGATACGGGCGCAGGCGCCCGCGTGGGAGCAACTGTCCCGGGTGGGCCCGTAGGATGGTGTGGAGCGAAGCGATACCCATCACGGCGGATAACGCTCCGCGTTATGCCCTACGGGTTGTGCGGCGGTTGCTTTTCGCAGGGCCGAGGGGGAAGCCAAGTCCTTGCTCGCGAATAGATTTTCCCGGCCGCATCGGAGTTGGGCGGTTCGCGAGCAAGCTCGCTCCTACAGGTGTTCATCCGGCTGCAAGAATTCAGTGGCGGACCTTCGCGGACAAGGTCCGCCTACATTGTTTTCTGGATCCCCGCGTTCGCGGGGAAGACGATTGCGGAGCGCGGTGGACGACATCGTCACTCCCGCGAAGGCGGGAGCCCAGAAGACAGTTGCTCCTACCGTCCCGACACTTGTATCGAACCTTTCTGCCGATCAAAAAAAGACCGGCCAATGGGCCGGTCGAGGGGGAAGAAAGCAGCTTCAGCGGCAGACGCAGGCGATTGCCGCCGCCAGGTCTCCCAGGCGTTCGGCGTCGAGCCCGGCGATGTTCGCACGGCCGCTGCCGACCATGTACACGCTGTGCTCTTCGCGCAGGCGGCGCACCTGTTCCGGCGTGAGGCCGGTGTAGGAGAACATGCCGCGCTGGATGGCGATGTGCGCGAAGCGCTCGGCCAACCCGTGGGGCCGCAGCGCCTCCACCAGCCCCTGGCGCAGGTCGGCGATGCGTGCGCGCATGCCGTCCAGTTCTTCCATCCAGAGCCCCTTGAGGTCCTTGTCGCCGAGGATGGTGGCGACCACTTCGGCGCCATGGGCGGGCGGGGTGGACCAGAGGTTGCGGGCCATCAGCGCCAGCTGGCTGCGCACGTCGGTGAGCTTGGCGGCGCTGCCGGCGCAGACGATCAGCGCGCCGGTGCGGTCGCGGTAGAGACCGAAGTTCTTCGAGCAGGAACTGGTGATCAGCATTTCCGACAGGTTGTCGGCGAACAGCCGCACGGCGCGGGCGTCCTCTTCCAGGCCGTCGCCCAGGCCCTGGTAGGCGAAGTCCAGCAGCGGCAGCAGCTCGCGCCGGTGCACCACGTCCAGCACACGCTGCCAGTCGTTGTAGGCCAGGTCGAAGCCGGTAGGGTTGTGGCAGCAGGCATGCAGCAGCACCACATCGCCATGGGGCACGCGCTCCAGGGCGCTTACCATGGCTTCGACATCGAGGCGATTGTCGGCATCGACGTAGGGGTAGTGCGACACGCGCACGCCAGCGGCGGCGAACAGGCTTTCGTGGATCGGCCAGGTCGGGTCGCTCAGCCACACGCTCTTGCCGGGCAGGCAACGGGCGATGAAGTCCGCCGCCAGGCGCAGGGCGCCGGTGCCGCCCGGGGTCTGGGTGGCGTCGGCGCGCTGGGTGGCCAGCAGGCGCGAGTCGGTGCCCAGCACCAGCTCGCACAGGCGCGCGGCGAACAGCGCGTCACCGTGGCCGCCGACGTAGCTCTTGGTGGTTTCGGTCTCCACCAGGCGCTGCTCGGCGATCTTCACCGCGCGGGGAATCGGCGTCAGGCCCTGGGCGTCCTTGTAGACGCCCACGCCAAGGTCGAGCCGCGCCGGGTTCGGGTCGGCCCGGTAGGCGTCGAGCAGGCCGAGGATCGGGTCGCCCGGCACGCGGGTAACCTTGGCGAAATGGCTCATTTGCGGCCCTCGGCGGTTTGCGCCACCTCGTCGGTGCGGGCGGCCATGATGAAGTCGTTGCGGTGCAGGCCCTTGAGTTCGTGGCTCCACCAGGTGACGGTGACCTTGCCCCATTGGGTCAGCAGGTCGGGGTGGTGGCCTTCTTTCTCGGCGATGGCGCCGACGGCGTTGGTGAAGGCCAGGGCATGGCGGAAGTTCTTGAACAGGAAGACCCGCTCCAGCTCCATGTGGCCGTCGCGGACTTCGATGTTCCAGTCCGGGATCTGCTTGATCAGTACCGCCAGTTCTTCGTCGGACACCTTCGGGGCGTCGGCGCGGCAGGCTTCGCAATGGGCTTGGGTGAGTGCGGTCATGGGGTTCTCCTCAAAAGGGGCCTTGTTGGAGGCGTAGGAGCGGACTCGCGAATCATCTTACGTTCGCGATTGAGTCCGGTCCTAGGCGCAGATTGGGGTAATTGCAGCGGATCAGGCCGCCTGCTTGGGCGGAAATTTCGGCGCGTGCAGGCCCAGCTGCATGGCTTCGCGCACCAGCGCCATGATGTCCTGGTGGGCCAGCTCGAACAGGCGCTTGAGTTCCGGCAGGACGAAGTACAGCGGCTGCAGGATGTCGATGCGGTAGGGGGTGCGCATGCACTCCAGCGGGTTGAAGGCCTGGTGCTCGGGGACATTGGAGAGACTGTAGACGGTCTCCTTCGGCGAGGAGAGGATGCCGCCACCGTAGATGCGTGTGCCCTGCGGGGTGTCGAGCAGGCCGAACTCGATGGTCATCCAGTACAGGCGGGCGAGGTACACGCGCTCTTCCTTGCTGGCGGCCAGGCCGAGCTTGCCGTAGGTGTGGGTGAACTCGGCGAACCAGGGATTGGTCAGCAGCGGGCAGTGGCCGAAGATCTCGTGGAAGATGTCCGGTTCCTGCAGGTAGTCCAGCTCTTCCGGGGTACGGATGAAGGTGGCCACCGGGAATTGCTGGCTGGCCAGCAGTTCGAAGAAGGTCTGGAAGGGAATCAGCGCCGGCACCCGCGCCACGCGCCAGCCGGTGGCGGATTGCAGCACCTGGTTGATTTCACCCAGTTGCGGGATGCGGTCGTGTGGCAGGCCGAGTTGTTCGATGCCGTCCAGGTATTCCTGGCACGCGCGGCCTTCGACCACCTTCAACTGGCGGGTGATCAGGGTGTTCCAGACCTGGTGCTCGGCTTCCGGGTAATGGATGAAACCGTTCTCGTCAGGTTGGCGGGCCACGTACTGCGTTGCTTTCATGAGTCCTCCGGCATCGAGGCCTTTGTTGTTGTGATGACCCACAAATAGCGCGAGCGATGTCGGCGCACAGCCCCCGGATAGAGCCTTGGCGACCCGGATAGTCATCAAATCTGTAAAGAAATGATTACGCTTGGGCGTGAAAGCACCCGGTCATGGCTTGAAGGTGCGTCCATGTGTCACATATTCTTGACGGAAATTTCCGGCCGCCTTGTGAAAATCCGTGCCGGAACGCCCACCAGAACCACAATCACGGGCCCGCCATGCGTATCAAAGTGCACTGCCAGAACCGCGTCGGCATTCTGCGCGACATCCTCAACCTGCTGGTTGACTACGGCATCAACGTCAACCGCGGCGAAGTCGGCGGCGAGCAGGGCAACGCCATCTACCTGCTCTGTCCGAACCTCATCAACCTGCAGTTCCAGTCGCTCAAGCCCAAGCTCGAAGCGGTGCCCGGCGTGTTCGGGGTCAAGCGCGTCGGCCTGATGCCCAGCGAGCGCCGTCACCTGGAGTTGAACGCGCTGCTGGCGGCGCTGGATTTCCCGGTGCTGTCGATCGACATGGCCGGGCAGATCGTCGCCGGCAACCGAGCCGCCGCGCAGTTGCTGGGGGTGCGCGTCGACGAGGTGCCGGGCATCCCCCTGTCGCGCTACGTGGAGGACCTCGATCTGCCGGAGCTGGTACGGGCCAACAAGGCGCGTATCAATGGCCTGCGGGTGAAGGTGAAGGGCGACGTGTTCCTCGCCGATATCGCGCCGCTGCAATCCGAGCACGATGAAAGCGAAGCGCTGGCCGGCGCCGTGCTGACGCTGCACCGCGCCGACCGCGTCGGCGAGCGCATCTACAACGTGCGGCGCCTGGAACTGCGCGGCTTCGACAGCATCTTCCAGAGCTCGCGGGTAATGGCGGCGGTGGTGCGCGAAGCCCGGCGCATGGCGCCTCTGGACGCACCGTTATTGATCGAAGGCGAAACCGGTACCGGCAAGGAGCTGCTGGCCCGTGCCTGCCACCTGGCCAGCCCGCGCGGGCAGTCGCCGTTCATGGCGCTGAACTGTGCCGGCCTGCCCGAGTCCATGGCCGAGACGGAGCTGTTCGGCTACGGCCCCGGTGCCTTCGAGGGCGCACGCCCGGAAGGCAAGCTCGGCCTGCTGGAGCTGACTGCCGGCGGCACCCTGTTCCTCGACGGCGTGGGCGAGATGAGCCCGCGCCTGCAGGCCAAGCTGTTGCGCTTCCTGCAGGACGGCTGCTTCCGCCGGGTGGGCAGTGACGAGGAGGTGTACCTCGACGTACGGGTGATCTGCGCGACCCAGGTCGACCTGTCCGAACTCTGCAGCAAGGGCGAATTCCGCCAGGACCTCTACCACCGCCTCAACGTGCTGTCGCTGCACATCCCGCCGTTGCGCGAATGCCTGGATGGCCTGGAGCCGCTGGTGGAGCACTTCCTCGACCAGGCCAGCCGGCAGATCGGCTGTGCCTTGCCCAAGCTCGCGCCCCAGGCGTTGGACCGCCTTGGTCGCTATCACTGGCCGGGCAACGTGCGGCAATTGGAGAACGTGCTGTTCCAGGCGGTTTCGCTGTGCGAGGGCAGCACCATCAAGCCCGAGCACATCCGCCTACCGGACTATGGCGCGCCGCACCCACTGGGCGACTTCTCACTGGAAGGCGGGTTGGATGTCATCGTCGGCCGCTTCGAGAAGGCCGTGCTGGAGCGCCTCTACCGCGAGCATCCGAGCAGCCGGCAGTTGGGCAAGCGCCTGGGGGTGTCGCACACCACCATTGCCAACAAGCTGCGCCAGCATGGGTTGGGGCAGAGCGAGGAGTCGTAGCCGATACGCCCATTTCACCGTTGTCTCCGTGGCCGAGCCGGGCGCAATTCCAACGTTAAGCCCAACTCCAAATGTACAGTCAGCCAAGGCCAATCGGTGTATAACGCGGAGCGTTATACACCCTACGATCCATGCGATACCGGTGCTTTGGCTCACCAGGTCTTCGGTCGATACCCCTTCACGCAGGCCCGCACCTCGTCATCGATCACATTGCCGGGCTTGATACACTGGGCGAGCGTGCGCGGGCTGTCGCTGTAGCGTGAAGGCGCGGGGGCGGTAATATTCGGCGTGACTGTCAGTCCCAGGCGGCTTTCCAGATGAATCCAGCGTTCCTGCAACCAGAACTGGCTGGCTGGATCGCGCCAGATGGCCACACCGGCGGCGATGAGCAGCAGCGGAATGAGCAGCCAGAGCAGAGGCTTGATCCACTGGCGCCAGTTGCGCCGTTGACGCGCCTCCAGCTTGGCCTGCTTCTGGTTCTGCTCCTTGATCTGTTGCCAGTACCAGTCGCGGTCTTTTTCGCTCATGTCAGTCTGTCCGGTTGCCGTTATGCGCAGCGTAACGGGAAGCGCGGCTGGCGGCGACCCACGATCGACGGTCCTTGTGACGGCCATCGCGCGCCACCATAGTGAGGCCATGACCCCTACCTCGCTCTCTCCGCGCAACCGGGACGACGCGCTGGCCGCCTTCCACCCGGCGGTGGCGGCCTGGTTCCGTGCCCACTTCGCCGCGCCGACCCAGGCGCAGGCGCAGGCGTGGCCGGCGATCCAGGCCGGCGACTCGACCCTGGTGGCGGCACCCACCGGCTCGGGCAAGACGCTCACCGCCTTCCTCGCCGCCATCGACGCGCTGGTACGCGAGGGGCTGGCCAATGGCGGCGCGCTGCCGGATCGCACCACGGTGGTCTACGTCTCGCCACTCAAGGCGCTGTCCAACGACATCCGCATCAACCTCGAAGAACCGTTGGCCGGCATCCGTGCCGAGCTGGGCGAGATGGGCCTGCCGGAGGTGGATATCCGCACCGCCGTGCGCACCGGCGACACCACCTCCGGCGAGCGTGAAGCGATGCGCCGGCAGGTGCCGCACATCCTGGTGACGACCCCGGAATCACTCTACGTACTGCTCGGTTCCGACTCGGGCCGCGCCATGCTGGCCGGCGCGCGCAGCGTGATCGTCGACGAAATCCACGCGCTGGCGGCGAGCAAGCGCGGCAGCCACCTGGCGTTGTCGCTGGAGCGTTTGCAGGCGCTGTGCGATGCGCCGCTGGTGCGCATCGGTCTGTCCGCCACGCAGAAGCCGCTCTCGGCCGTGGCGGCGTTCCTGGTGGGGCGCCACGCGGCCTGCCGGATCATCGACATCGGCTACAGCCGCCAGCGCGACCTGAATCTGGAAGTGCCACCGGCGCCGCTGGAGGCGGTGATGTCCCACGACGTCTGGGACAAGGTCTACGATCGCCTCGCCGAACTGGCCGAGGAGCACCGCACCACCCTGGTGTTCGTCAACACCCGGCGCCAGGCCGAGCGGGTCACCCGGCACCTGGCCGAGCGCATCGGCGCCGGCTGGGTGGCGGCGCACCACGGCAGCCTGTCCAAGGAACTGCGCCTGGGCGCCGAGCGGCGGCTCAAGGCCGGCCAGCTGCGGGTGCTGGTGGCCACCGCATCACTGGAACTGGGCATCGACATTGGCGATGTGGAGCTGGTCTGCCAGCTCGGCTCGCCCCGTTCCATCGCCGCCTTCCTGCAGCGCGTCGGGCGCTCCGGGCACAGTGTTGGCGGTACGCCCAAGGGGCGGCTATTCCCGGCCTCGCGGGATGATCTGGTCGAGTGCGTGGCGCTGCTCGACAGCGTGCGCCGCGACGAACTGGATGCACTGACGATTCCGCGCGCGCCGCTGGATGTGCTGGCGCAGCAGATAGTCGCCGAAGTGGCCTGTCGGGAGTGGGGCGAGGATGCGCTGTTCGAGCTGCTCACCGCCGCCCAGCCCTACGCGGAGCTGACCCGCGAGCACTTCGACGCCGTGCTGCGCACGCTGGCAGAGGGCTACACCAGCCGCATCGGCCAGCGCGGCGCCTACCTGCACCGTGACGCAGTGCACCTGCGCCTGCGTGGGAGACGTGGCGCGAAGCTGACGGCGGTGACCTCCGGCGGAACCATTCCCGATACCGGTGACTACAGCGTGCTGCTGGAACCCCAGGGGCTGACGGTGGGCACGGTGAACGAGGACTTCGCCGTGGAGAGCCTGGCCGGTGACGTGTTCCAGCTGGGCAATATTTCCTACCGCATCCTGCGCATCGAGCCGGGGCGGGTGCGCGTCGAGGATGCCCAGGGCCAGCCGCCGAACATTCCCTTCTGGCTCGGCGAGGCGCCGGGGCGCAGTGATGAACTGTCGTTCAGCGTCGCCCGCCTGCGCGCCCGGCTGGACACGCTGCTGACAAAGGACGAGGGCGATGCCGAACCCCTGGCCGGGGCCATCGGCTGGCTGCAGGATGAGCTGGGCCTGGGCGAAGACGCGGCGCGCCAACTGGTGGAATACCTGGCCCGCGCCCGCCATGCCCTGGGCGCGTTGCCGACCCAGCAGACGCTGATCCTCGAACGCTTCTTCGACGAGTCCGGCGGCATGCAGCTGGTGATCCATTCGCCCTTCGGCAGCCGCCTCAACCGGGCCTGGGGGCTGGCGCTGCGCAAGCGTTTCTGCCGCACCTTCAATTTTGAGTTGCAGGCCGCCGCCACTGAAAACGCCATCATTCTTTCGCTGTCCACCAGCCACAGCTTCCCGCTGGAGGAAGTGTGGCGCTACCTGCACGCCAACAGCGCCGAGCAGGTGCTGATCCAGGCGCTGCTCGATGCGCCGCTGTTCGGCGTGCGCTGGCGCTGGAATGCCACCACTGCGCTGGCCCTGCCGCGCTACGCCGGCGGGCGCAAGGTCGCCCCGCAGTTGCAGCGCATGCGCAGCGAAGACCTGCTGGCCTCGGTGTTCCCCGACCAGGTGGCGTGCCTGGAGAACATCGTCGGCGAGCGCGAGATTCCCGATCACCCGCTGGTGGCGCAGACCCTCGATGATTGCCTGCACGAGGCCATGGACACGGACGGTTGGCTGGCCCTGTTGCGGCGCATGGAGCGGGGCGAGGTGAGCCTGCTGGCACGCGACCTGCCGGCGCCTTCGCCGCTGGCGGCGGAAGTGCTGTCGGCCAGCCCCTATGCCTTCCTTGACGACGCACCGCTGGAGGAGCGCCGCACCCAGGCCGTGCAGAGCCGGCGCTGGACCGACCCGGAAAGCGCCGATGACCTCGGCGCGCTGGATGCGGAAGCCATCGCCGCGGTGCGCGCCGAAGCCTGGCCGGAAGCCCGCGACGCCGACGAGATGCACGAGGCGCTGACCGGCCTGGGCGGTATCCGCGCCAGCGAGGCGCAGGCCAGCGAGGGCTGGGCCGTCCTGCTCAAGTCCCTGGCCAAGGCCGGCAGGGCGACGCGCCTGGAGCTGCCCGCAGGCCCCGTGTGGGTGGCGGCTGAGCGGCTCGGCCAGTGGCAAGCCTTGCATCCGAAGGCCGCCATGAAGCCGCTGCTCGATCTGCCGCTGGCGCTACGCGAATCGTACGTGGCGGACGAGGCGCAGGTTGAACTGGTGCGCGCGCGCCTGACCGGTTTCGGTCCGCGCCTGCTGCGTGAACTGGCCGCCGACCTGGGCATTTCGGCTGGCGATACCGGTTTCGCCCTGGCCAGCCTGGAGCGCGAGGGCTATGTACTGCGCGGTCGCTTCACGCCGGGGGCGAGCGAGGAGGAGTGGTGCGAGCGCCACTTGCTGGCGCGCATCCATCGCTACACGGTCAAGCGCCTGCGCCGGGAGATCGAGCCGGTGCAGCGCGCCGATTTCATGCGCTTCCTGTTCGACTGGCAGCGGGTTTCCAGCGGCACGCGGGTGCGGGGCGCGGAATCCCTGGCCGGGGTGCTCAGCCAGCTGGAGGGCTTCCAGGCGGCGGCCGGCGCCTGGGAGAGCGACATCCTGCCGTCGCGTGTAGCCGACTATGGCATCAACTGGCTGGATGACCTGTGCCGTGCCGGCCGCCTGGTCTGGGCGCGACTGCCTGGCCGCAGTTCCGCGCGTGGTCGGGGCGGGCCGCTGAAAAGCACGCCGATCGTCCTGCTGCCGCGCGCGCAGATGGCGCTGTGGAACTCGCTGAGCGCGGCGCAGCCGGAGGTCGAGTTGTCCGCCAAGGCCAACAAGGTGCTGGAGGTACTCAAGGAGCACGGGGCGACCTTCTTCGACGAACTGGCCAGCGACAGCCACCTGCTGCGCACCGAACTGGAAACGGTGCTGGGCGAGTTGGTGGCGGCCGGGCGGGTGAACGCCGACAGCTTTGCTGGGCTGCGCGCCCTGCTGATGCCGGCGGCGCGGCGCCATCCGCAACGGCGCTCGCGCACGCCGCTGTTCGGCATGGCCGACGCCGGGCGCTGGGCGCTGTTACGCAGGTCGACCCTGGAACCGGGCGCACGCTTGCCAGCGGAAACCCTGGAGCATGTCGCCATGACCTTGCTGCGCCGCTACGGCGTGGTCTGCTGGCGGCTGCTCGACCGCGAAGCCGACTGGCTGCCGCCGTGGCGCGACCTGCTGCGGGTCTACCACCGCCTGGAGGCGCGCGGGGAAATCCGTGGCGGGCGCTTCGTCGCCGGGCTCACCGGCGAGCAGTTCGCCCTGCCGGAAGCTGTCGGGCTGCTGCGCGAGGTGCGGCGGCGCGAGTCGAACGGCGAGTGGGTGGTGGTGTCGGCGGTGGACCCGCTGAACCTCGCCGGCACCCTGCTGCCGGGGCGCAAGGTCGCGGCGCTGTCCGGTAACCGGGTGCTCTACCGCGACGGCGTGCCGGTGGGCGCGCTGATCGCCGGAGAGGTGGAGTGGCTGGTGGAACTGGCGCCGGAAGATGAGAACCGTGCACGGGAGTTGCTGATCCGTCGGTAACGCGGCCACGGCTGGCTTACACTCAGCGACACGAACCTCTTTTCCATGAGACTGCGATGTCGTCCAAAGAGCCGCCGAATCTGCCCGCCTTGCTACGCCAGTGGTGGTTCCTGCCATTGCTGGTGCTCGCCACTGTCCTGCGTCTGCATGAACTGACCGAGTCGGCGATCTGGGGCGATGAAAGTTCCAGCCTGCTTCTGGCGCTCTATTCGCCGCTGGAACTCTGGCGTCATGCCGCCCATGACGTGCATCCGCCGCTGTACTTCTTCCTGCTGCACCTGTGGGTGCAGGTGCTGGGCGAGGGGGTGCTGGCGTTGCGCCTGATGAGCGCGGTGTTCGGTGCGCTCGCGGTGTTCCTCGGTGGTTGGCTGGCGTGGCGGCTCGCCAGTCGACGCGCCGCCTTCCTCGCTACCCTGCTGCTGGCACTGCTGCCCACGGCAGTGCGCTACAGCCAGGAAGTGCGCATGTATTCGCTGCTGGGGTGCTGGCTGCTGGCGGCGACCCTGGTGCTGCTCTACTGGTTGGACTCCGGGCGGCGGCGTTACCTGGTGGCCTATGTGCTGCTGATGACGGCGGCGTTCTACACCCATTACTTCAGCGTGTTCGGGCTGCTGGTGCACTGGCTCTGGCTGGCGTCGCTGCCGGACAGCCCGCTGCGCCAGCGTGGCTGGTGGCTGGCCAACCTGGTCATAGTGGCGCTGTTCCTGCCCTGGTTGCCGGGGCTGCTCGACCTGGGACGGCACATGGCCGATCTTGTGGCGGGCGGCGATGTGGGCTGGGAGCCGCCGGTGGACGCTTTGTCGGTGCCCTCGATGCTCTGGCAGTGGCTGGCGCAATCGGACGGCAACGAACTGCCCTGGCCGCTGCTGCTGGGCGTGCCGCTGTTGCTGGTGGCCGTGGTGGCGCTTGTGCTGCGTCAGGATCGCAGTCGCTTGCGCGTCGGGGTACTGGCGACGCTCTACTGCGGTCTGCCGCTGTTGCTGCTGTATGGCGTGTCGTTCGTCTCGTCGGTATTCGTCGAGCGCTACCTGACGGCCTTCGCCCTCGGTCTGCCGCTGCTTCTGGCCCTGGCGCTGGACCGGCTGCTGGCCTCGCGCCGGGCATTGGGTATCGTGCTCCTGGTGACCGTGCTGGGGCTGGAATGCACGGGGCTCGGACGTGTCTATGAGGGTGACCCGGACGAGCAGTTCGACGGCATGGTTGCCTTCGTCAACTCGCACTATCGCGGCGGCGACCGCATCGTGGTGGACGATATCCTCTGGTACCTGGCGTTCCGTTACTACAACCAGACCGGCAGCGCGCCGCTGCTGTACACCGCGCCTGAGGAGGACGGCTCCTCCGGTCGACCGACCCAATATGGTTTCGGCTCGCTGATCGATGATCGGCGACACACCTTCGTCGATCGACTGGCCGACCTGCCGCAGGACGAGGGAAGGGTCTGGCTGGTGATGAGCCGCTACAACGACAACGAGATTCCCGATGTGCCGGCCCACTGGCGGCGGGTGACGCAGCACGCTGGCGGAGAGGTACAGGCGATACTGTTCGAGCGCACCGGGGAGCGTAACGCTGCACGCTGAGGGGCCATCACCGGGTCAGATACGGATGCGCCCGGTGAAGGCGTCCTTGAGCATCACCCAGTCGCCCATGAAGGACCACAGCGGGTACTTGAAGGTGGCCGGACGATTCTTCTCGAACACGAAATGCCCGACCCAGGCGAAGCCGTAGCCGGCCAACGGCAGGGCCAGCAGCCACAGCCACTGTCCGCTGACGATGGCGTAGGCGAGCAGGGACAGCACCAGCAGGCTGCCCACGTAGTGCAGGCGGCGGCAGGTCGGGTTGCTGTGCTCCTGCAGGTAGTAAGGGTAGAACTCGGCGAAGCTCTGGAATCGATCGGCGGTCTGGGTGCTCATGGCGCACCTCCTGTTGTTGTGGTGGCCCAGTGTAGGCGCGGGCATGCGGACTTGCGGATGACGTAGGGTGCCAGTTTAGTATCCCGCTGCGCCGCGCTGCTGGCGCGCGTCATTACCCTAACCAGAAGAATCGAGCATGCCTGAGCGTACAACCCTGTCGAGCTGGGTGCGGGGGATCGTCCAGTCGCTGGAGCTGGAAGGTCTGGACAGCCGCGCGCTGTTCACCGAGCTACAGCTGGATTACGCCGCCCTGGACGACCCCGATGCACGCTACCCGCAGGACGACATGAGCCGTCTGTGGAATCGCGCCGTGGAGCTGTCCGGCAATCCGGCCATCGGCTTGAACGTCGCCCGCGTGCACACGCCGGCCTTTCCTGTGGTGGGCTATGCGCTGATGTCCAGCCGCAACCTGGGCGAGGGTTTCGAGCGCCTGGAGCGCTACCAGCGGATCATCGCCGAGGGCGCCGACCTCACCTTCCGCCGCCTGCCCGAAGGCTGCCTGTACCGCATCGTGGTGCATGGCGACCGTCTGCCGGTGCCCAGGCAGAGCGCCGAGTGCTCGCTGGCCAGCCTGATCAGCATGCTGCGCTGGATTACCGGGCGCCCGATCAAACCCCTGGAAGTCCACCTGGCCGGCGCGCCGCCGCGCAATGCCGCACCCTACCGCGAGTTGTTCCAGGCGCCACTGGTCTTCGGCCATACGCACTGCGCCATGTTGTTCTCCCACGAGGACATGGCCGCGCCGCTGCCCACCGCCAACGAGGAACTGGCGCGCCTGCACGACCGCTTCGCCGGGGAGTACCTGGCGCGATTCGTCAGCAGCCGCTTCAGCCACCAGACGCGCCAGGTGCTGTGCCGCCTGCTGCCCCAGGGCGAACCCAAGCGCGAGAACGTGGCACAGGCGTTGCACCTGTCCGAGCGCACTTTGCAGCGGCGATTGCAGGAGGAAGGCACCAGCTACCAGCAACTGCTCGATGACACGCGTCGCGAGCTGGCCCAGCAGTACCTGGCCACGCCGCGCATGACGCTGCTGGAGATTGCCTATCTGCTGGGTTTTTCCGAGCCGAGCAACTTCTTCCGCGCGTTCCGCCGCTGGTTCGGGATGACGCCGGGGGAGTATCGGGAAGGGTTGTGACTCATCCAGCGCCTGGCGGCGCTGATCGCGGGCATGGCCCGCTTGTACGTTATTTGCTGGGTGATACCCCTTCGGGCCAGCGCGAGCGCTGTTCGCGATGGAACCGCGTCCTGCGTTCGCGGGGATGACGCAAAGGAGCGCGAATCTCACCCCCGTCACTCCCGCGAACGCGGGAGCCTAAAAGACAGTTGCTCCTACAGGTCCCGTAAGGCAGCGTTCCGAGCGTATAACGTTCGACGTTATACGCCGTTTGACCTTGGTTCCAAGGCGCTCCGAGCCTGGCCTTGGCGCCAGCGACGGAATCGGGTGTATCGGCGTACATCCGCGAACGGTTGTACGCCCAACGAGAGGTATGCCAAGGCTCAATGTCGCCAGAACGCCGGGGTGAACAGCACCAGCACGGTGATGATCTCCAGGCGGCCGAACAGCATCCCCGCACTGAGCAGCCATTTGGCCGCGTCGGGCAGCGGTGCGAAGTTGCCCGATGGGCCGATGATCGGCCCCATGCCCGGTCCCACGCCGGCCACGGTGCTGGCCGCACCGGTCAGCGAGGTCATCCAGTCCAGGCCGAGGAACGACAGGCCCAGTGCCAGCATGCCCACGGTGCCGCCGAAGAAGAACGAGAAGGTCAGGATCGAACGGACGATTTCCTCGTCCAGGCGGTGGCCGTTGTAGCTCTGCTTGATCACCGCGCGCGGGTGGATCAGCTGGTAGAGGCTGGCGCGCAGCAGAGTGAAGGCGACCTGGAAGCGGAAGATCTTGATGCCGCCGGCGGTGGAGCCGGAGCAGCCGCCGATGAAGCCCAGGTAGAAGAACAGCATGATCGAGAAGTGCCCCCACAGGCTGTAGTCGCCCAGGGCGAAGCCGGTGGTGGTGACCACCGAGGTGACGTTCACCGCGACGATGCGGAAGGCGTCGAACCAGGAGAGGTCGGAGTTCACCGAGTACCAGGTGCCCATCACTACCCAGGTGAACAGCAGCAGGCCGAGGAAGCCGTGGACCTGGTGGTCCTTGAGCAGTGCCTTGCGGTGACCGCGCAGGGTGGCCACGTAGAGCGCGAAGGGGATGCTGCCCAGGATCATGATCACCACCGCTACCCAGTGCACCGCCGGCTGGTGCCACTTGGCCAGCGATTGGTCGGAGGTGGAGAAGCCGCCGGTGGAGATCGCCGACATGGCGTGGTTCACCGCGTCGAACAGGCCCATGCCGGCCCACCACAGGGCCAGCGCACCGAGGATGGTGATGCCGACGTACACCCCGACGATGTACTTGGCCACCATGTGCGAGCGCGGCATGACCTTGTCGGAGCGGTCCGAGGACTCGGTCTGGAAAAGGCGCATGCCACCGATCCGCAGCATCGGCAGGATCGCCACCGCCATACCGATGAAGCCGATGCCGCCCAGCCAGTGCAGCAGCGAGCGCCAGATCAGGATGCCCGGCGACATGCTGTCCAGCCCGCTGAGTACGGTGGAACCGGTGGCGGTGATGCCGGACATGCTCTCGAAGATCGCGTCGGTGAAGCTGAGGTTTCGGGCGAACATGAAGGGCAGTGCGGAGAAGAAGCAGACGATCACCCAGCTCGACACGGTGAGCATGTACATGTCCCGCGGTCGCAGGTGCACCTGCTCCGGGCGGCCGGGGATGACCAGGCCCAGCCCGCAAGTGAAGGTGATGATCGCGGACCAGATGTAGGGATGCAGTTCGCTGCCGCGCCCGTAGTAGAGCAGGGTGGCCATCGGGACCAGCATGGCGACGGCCAGGGTGATCACGAAGATGCCGATGATGAATCCAAGGGTGCGTAGTGTCGGCAGGGCCATGCGGCGAAGCTCGGGTATCGGTGAACCGGCCATTTTACCTACCGTCGGGCAAGTGTAAACCGAGTGAATCTGCCCTCTTCACAAGCGCAACGGGATGGATAGAATCTTGCGCAGCCCGCCGGCGCTCGCCGGTTTCTCTGGTGCATCCGCATCCATGTCCAATAACAATCCGTGTCTGAATTGCGGCGCCTGCTGCGCGCATTTCCGTGTCTCCTTCTATTTTGGCGAATGCCGTTCTTCCGGGGGTGTAGTCCCGGATGAGCAGGTCGTCCAGGTCAGCCCCCATAGGGTCGCCATGCGCGGCACCGAGGTTCGCCCGGTGCGCTGCGTCGGCCTGCTCGGGGAAGTCGGTTGCGGCGTGCGCTGCACGATGTACGAGCAGCGCTCCTCTACCTGCCGGGAATTCGAGGCGTCCTGGACCGATGGCGTCCATAACCCCAACTGCGACACTGCCCGCGCCGCCTACGGCCTGCCGCCACTGACACCACCGGTGACGCCGACGCTGTCGCCGGACCGGGTGGCCTGAGCGTCGTTCAGAGCCATTTGCCGCTGACGGCCATCAGGCCGATGAAGGCGCTCCATAGGGTTGCGGGGATATTCAGGATCTGCAGCCAGTGGATTTCCTTTGGCCCCGGGAAAAGGTAGACGCTGAGCAGGATCAGGATGAGCGGAATGGCCTGCAGGGCGCGATAGAGGTCGCTGAGTGGCTGGCTGCCGATGCCCAGTAGTCCGATCAGGATTGCGCTTGCCAGAAAGATCACGGCGCAGATGCCGTGCGCCGAGGCCAACAGGCGCAATGCCATGCCTGTCTTGGCGGGGGCGGTCTTGAAGTACCAGTAACTGGTGCAGAGCAGGACGGGAGCGGCCAGCAGTTCCATCTGCGCATTCCTTGCGTCGTCGGGTTGCGCCGAGTCTGCCATCTCTGGCCCGTCAGGCGTTAGCACCGCTCGCCGAGCAGATGCGAACCCTTTGCGTCTACAATGGCGCCTTTCGAGTTTGTCTGGAGGTAGCCCATGGAGGCTCTCGTCGCGTTGCACAACCGTGTATCCCACGCTCGCCTGGGTGAGCCGGCGCCATCTGCCGAACAGCTGGATGGCCTGTTCCGTGCCGCGTTGCGTGCGCCGGACCATGGCCAGCTGCGCCCCTGGCGATTCCTGACCGTGGAAGGGGATGCGCGCGTGCGCCTGGGCGAGCTGTTCGCCCGCGCGTTGCAGGCGGAGCAACCCGGCGCGGCCCCCGAGGCGCTGGACAAGGCGCGTGCCATGCCGCTGCGCGCACCGACCCTGGTGGTCGCCGTGGCGCGTCTGCAGGAGCATCCCAAGGTGCCGGAAATCGAGCAGTGGCTGGCCGCAGGCTGTGCCGCCCACGGTATCGTCGAGGCTGCCTATGCGCAGGGGCTGGGGGCGATGTGGCGCACCGGCGCCATGGCGTTCGATCCCTTCGTGCGAGAAGGGCTGGGGCTGGCGGCCAACGAGCGCATCGTCGGCTTCATCTACCTGGGTACGCCGATTGGCGAGCTGCGCCGGCCGACGCCGCTCGATCCAGCCGTCTTCGTCACTGCCTGGCAGGGCTGAGCGGCAACCCCAGACGAATCTTCCAGCCCTTGCCGTGGGCGCGCCAGAGCAGGCGTCCGCCCTGCCAGGCGGCAAGGCGCTGAGCCGGGCGCAGGGCGTCCGGCAGCCAGACCCGCGCCTGCGGGTCGTGGCCTTGCAGGTCCACTCTCAGGAGCCCGCGCGTTGAACTGAGGGCCAGTTCCAGCGCGGCGTTCGGTCGTCGCTGCAGTGCGGCCTGCAGCAGCGCATCCAGTGCCCCGCGAACGGCCTCCGGCCAGCTCTCCAGCGGCCAGGTGCCCGACTGCGGCAGGTTCAGGCGCAGGCCAGGCCAGCGCTCACGCCATTGCGCCGCCAGGCGCGCCAGCTCCACCGCCAATACCAGGCTTTGCGGGTCGTCCGACGGCGCGCCGAACGGCCGTGCGGTAGGCGGCACGGAGGCCTGCGGGAACAGGGCGGGAAGGCTCATTCGGGTTCTCCGGAAAAAGGGTACGTCGCTCAGGCGGCTGGCCGGTGAAGCGGCAGGTCGATGCTGGCCAGGAAACCGCCGTCGGGATGGTTGCCCAGGCGTAGCCGGCCGCCGTGGCGCTCGATGGCGCGGCGAGCGATGGCCAGGCCCAGGCCGTGACCGGGGCTACTCTGGTTGGGTGCGCGGAAGAAGGGTTCGCCCAGTTGCGCCAGGTGCTCCTCGCTGGCGCCGGGACCGTGGTCGCGCACGCTGATATGCAGGCGTTCGCCCTCGACCCGGGCGTGCACCTCCAGCGGCTGCTCGGCGGGATTGAAGCGCAGGGCATTGCGCAGCAGGTTGTCCAGGGCGCGTTCGAGCATGTCTGGCCAGCCGTCGAGCGTGAGTTCCGGCGCGATATCCAGCTGGATCTGCTGGTCCGGGTAAAGCAGCTGGGCGTCGTCGCGCAGGCGTTCGAACAGCGGCAGTAATGGGACCTGGCTGGCCGGGCCGGGGTCGGCGTCGAGGCGGGCGAGGGCAAGGATTTCGCCGATCAGAGCTTCCAGTCGATCGCACTCCTGCTCCAGGCGCGGCCACATGGCGGCGCGCTGCTCGGGGTCGGCGCGTTCGGCCAGGGCCAGCGCGATGCGCAGGCGCGCCAGGGGCGAGCGCAGCTCATGGGAAACGTCACGCAGCAGCTGGCGCTGGCTGCTGATCAGGCGCTGCAGGCGGGCGCCCATGCGGTTGAAGTCGCGCGCCAGTACGCCAAGCTCGTCGCCGCGGCGTGACAGCCGGGCGAGGCTGTCCTGCTGGTACGCGGTCTGGCCGAGGTCGTGCACGGCGCGGCGCAAGCGGTTCAGCGGACGGGTGATGGAGAGCGTCAGCAGCAGGCTGAATACGGTCAGCACCACCAGGGCGATACCCAGCGCGCTGAGGGGCCAGAGCAGGCTGCCTCGATGCCAGGCTTGCAGCGCCGGGTGGGGAATTCGGTAGATGAACAGGTAAGTCTGGTCGGTGCGGGGGCTGACGTATTCCTGACTCAGTTGGCGCCAGGGGAAGCGCGGCAGGCTCTCCCGGTCGAAAGCGCCGCTCGGCCGGGGCGGGCGCGGCAGGTAGGTGCCGTTGACCAGGCGCTGGCCGCTCTCATCGAGTACCTGCACCGAGAGTTCGTACTGCTGCCGGCGGGCGTCCAGCAGCCCCTGGGCCGCTTCCGGACCGCGGGTTTCATAGAGCAGGGTCCATTGCCTGGCGAGGTCATGCAAGCCTGGATAACGGGCGATGACCCAGGTGTCCTGGTTGAGGGCGCGGCCCAACAGGATAGACAGTCCGGCCACCAGCAGCAGGGCGAGCCAGAAGGCGGCGAGAATCCGCCAGAAGAGTGAGCGCATGGTCTTCCTGTTCAGCCGCATGGGGTATCCGTATAGGGGCGCCGCTGACGGCAGGACGCCGGGAAAGTCCCGGCGTCTGTGCCTTTACTGGGCGATCAGTTGGTCATGGCGTCTTTATGGGATTTCGCCCACTCGGCCCGGCGCTGCTCGCGCTGTTGCTTCAGATCGTCGAACTTCTTCTGCTGGTCGGGCGTCAGCAGGCCGCGGATGCTGGTTTCAGCCTTGTCGCGGTTGGCCTTGAGCTCTTCCTGCATGGCCTTGCGGTCGGCTTCGGGCAGCTTGTTCCAGTACTTCTCGGTGATTTCGTGGCGATTCTTCATGGAATCGCCCATCAGCTTGCCGATCTGCTGGCGCTGGTCCGGGGTCAGGTTCAGTTCACGCATCATTGCTCCGCGCTCGCCGCGCATCATCCCGTGGTCATGGTCTTTCATGTACGGGGCCGGCGGCGGAGCGTCGGTCGGCGCGGGAGTGGCCGCCAGCGCGACGGTCGGCAGGGCAGCGGCGATCAGCAGGGCGGTCAGGGTCTTGCGCATGGTGTTTCTCCTTTCAGGGACCGGTCGTTACCGGATGGGCCCAGTCTAGGGTCGGCAAGGTCAAGGGCGGTCAGTCACAGGTAAAGCTTCGGTAAAGATTACCTGAGGCGTCGCTACGAACTTTACGAAAGCCTGCGTCTTCGCGCTTCAGGGGGCGTAGCCCCGGCGCTTCAAGGCGCGTAGAAATACCCGCGGCCGCGCAGGGCGAGGATGCGCGGGCGACCGTCGGGGTGGCCGCCGAGCTTCTTGCGCAGGTTGCTGACGTGCATGTCCAGGCTGCGGTCGTACAGGGTCAGCTTGCGGCCCAGCGCGAGCTGCGCCAGGGCCTGCTTGTCCAGCGGTTCGCCCGGCTGGCGTAACAGGGCTTCGAGGATGCGGCTCTCGGAGAGGGTCAGGCTGATCTCTTCCGCGCCAATGGTGGCGATGCCGCGCGACAGGTTCAGCGCCAGGTCGCCCAGCTCCAGCTGTGCGCTGGGTTGCGCCGGGTGGCTGCGGCGTAGCACGGCGCGCAGGCGGGCGGTGAGTTCGCGCGGATCGCAGGGCTTGGCCAGGTAGTCGTCGGCGCCCAGTTCCAGGCCGAGGATGCGGTCCAGCGGTTCGCCACGGGCGGAGAGCATCAGCACGGGCAGGTCCGGATGTTCGCCGCGCAGTTGCTTGAGCAGCTCCAGCCCACTGCCGTCGGGCAGCATCACGTCGAGTACGACCGCGTCCGGGGCGCGGCTGGCCAGCGCGGCGCGCGCCTGCGCGCCGTCGTGGGCGGCACGGATGCTGAAGCCTTCCTGAACCAGCCAGGTGCCGAGCAGCTCGCAGAGCTCGCGGTCATCGTCGATCAGCAGCAGTTCACTCATGAAATCGGTTCTTTCAGTTGATCCATTCGCGGCGCTGCCGACGGCGACTGCCACGGCTCAGCGCGCCGAGGAGAAAGGCCAGCACGGCGGTAGCGCCACCGCTGAGGTACCAGGTCTGTTGCTCGGTCAGCAGGCGCGGCGGCTGTTGCGACTGCGCTTCGAGCAGTTTCAACTTCAGGCGCTGGTTCTCCTGGCGCAGTCGGCCGATGACGGCTTCGTCCTGGCTATTGTCAGGGTTGGCCAGCTGGGCGGCCAGCGCCTGGCGCTGCTGCTCGCTCTCGGCCAGACGGCGTTGCAGGTCGTCATGGGCACTGGCGTTGCCCGCATCGATGACTTCGACAGCGGCGGCCGGTGGCTGTTCCGGAGCGGATTCTTCGGCCAGGGCGGCCAGGGGTAGGGCGAGGCAGGTGAGCAGGGGCAGACGGTGCATCGGGACTCCTTGTTCGATGATGTACCGCCGTCCACGGCCTTCCCGGCGGTGTCCGGCTGCGATTCCCCGCGAACGTCCCTGCCGCGGGGCTGCAAGGGGTGGCGCGGTTACGGCAGGACTTTCTTGAACGGCTTGACCACGACGTCGGCATAGACGCCGGCGGCGCGGTAAGGGTCGGCGTCAGCCCAGGCCTGGGCAGCGGCCAGGGATTCGAACTCGGCGACGATCAGGCTGCCGGTGAAGCCGGCGGCGCCCGGGTCGTTGCTGTCGATCGCCGGGTGCGGGCCGGCCAGTACCAGGCGGCCTTCTTCCTTCAGTTGCTCGAGGCGGGCGATGTGCGCGGGGCGAGTGGCCAGGCGGCGTTCTTGGGAAGCGGTGATATCACGGGCAATGATCGCGTAGAGCATGTCAGTCCTTGGGTTTTTCGCCGGTAGGTTCATCGTGCATGTGGCGGGCCAGGAACACGCCCTGGCCGATCAGGAACAGCAGGGTCATGCCCAGGCTGCCGAACACCTTGAAGTCCACCCAGATGCTCTGGAAGGTAAAGGCGACGAACAGCTGGACACAGCCGCAGATCAGGAAGAACAGCACCCAGGCGACGTTCAGCTTCGCCCAGAGGGAGTCGGTGAGGTGCACCGCATGGCCCATGATCCGCTGGATCAGCGGCTGGCCACCAATGAAGTGGCTGCCGGCGAAGGCCAGGGCGAACAGCCAGTTCACCACCGGCGCCTTCCACTTGAGGAAGGTCTCGCTGTGGAACGCCAGGGTCATGCCGCCGAACAACAGGCAGGCGGCAAGGGTGACCCATTGGCCCTTGTCGAGCCTGCGCTGCTTGATCAGCAGGGCACCGTAGACCACCACGGAGGCGGCGATCAGCATGGCGGTAGCGCTGTAGATGCCGCCGACCGAGAAGCTCTGGCCGGCGAACTCGACGGTGCGCGGGTCGAGCTTGTAGACGAGGAAGAACAGGATGAGGGGGATGAAATCGATGAATTGCTTCATTACGGCAGCCAGAGCCCAGTAGAGCCGGCATAATACCAACCTGTGGGTGAACTGAAAGCCTCATCCGCCCAACGCCGTGCCGCGTCATGGTTTCAACGGATTACCGTGAGAGCCGGTGCGCATAAGCGTCTATACAGAAAGTAGCCGTCCCCCTTCCTACGGAACCCCGCATGCGAGTCGATTTGCACTGCCACAGCACCGCGTCCGACGGACTCCTCAGCCCGACGGCCCTGGTCGAACGCGCTCATGGGCGCGGCGTGCGTGTGCTGGCGCTGACCGACCACGACACCCTCGACGGGCTCCCCGAAGCCCGGGAAGCCGCGCGTCAGCTGGGCATGGAACTGGTCGACGGCGTCGAGCTGTCCTGCACCTGGGGTGGCGCGACCATCCATGTACTGGGCTATGGCTTCGATTCGCAGGCCGAATCGCTGGTCAAGGCCCTCGACGACCTGCATCGCGCCCGCTGGACCCGCGCCGAGGAGATCGGCCGGCGCCTGGAGGCCAAGGGCATGCCGGGCGCCTTCGAGGGCGCGCGGGCGGTGCAGCGTGAACTGGGCGACAGTGAGAATGCCCCGGCGCGCCCGCATTTCGCCGAGTACCTGCTGCGCCAGGGCTACGTCAGCGACCGCGCCGAAGCTTTCCGCAAGTGGCTGGGCGCCGGCAAGCTGGGCGACGTCAAGCAGCACTGGCCAGCCCTCGCCGACGCGGTCGGTACCCTGCGCGCCGCCGGTGCCTGGATCAGCCTGGCGCATCCCTACCAATACGATTTCACGCGCACCAAGCGGCGCAAGCTGGTCGCCGACTTCATCGCCGCCGGTGGCCACGCCATCGAGGTGGTCAACGGCCCGCAACCGGCGGAGCAGGTTGGCGTGCTCAGCATCATCGCCCGCGAGTTCGGCCTGATGGTCACCGCCGGCAGCGATTTCCACGGCCCCAGCGACTGGTCCGAACTGGGCCTGTACCGCGCGGTGCCGGACGACCTGTCGCCGCTCTGGCCGCGTTTTGCCAATGCGGACAACGCCCTAGGGAACAAGGAGACTCAATGAGCCAGTTCTTTCAGGTCCACCCGGAGAACCCCCAGTCGCGCCTGATCAAGCAGGCGGTGGAAATCGTCCGCCAGGGCGGCGTGATCGCCTATCCCACCGACTCCTCCTACGCACTGGGCTGCCGGATCGGCGAAAAGTCGGCGGTGGAGCGCATCCGCCACATCCGCCGGCTGGACGACAAGCACAACTTCACCCTGGTCTGCCGCGACCTTTCCGAACTGGGGCTCTACGCCAAGGTCGACACCGGCCTGTTCCGCCTGCTCAAGGCGCATACCCCGGGGCCCTACACCTTCATCCTCAACGCCACCCGCGAAGTACCGCGCATGCTGCTGCACCCCAAGCGTCGCACCATCGGCCTGCGGGTGCCGAGCTGCCCCATTGCCCTGGCGCTGCTGGAGGAGCTGGGCGAGCCGCTGATGAGCGTCAGCCTGATCCTGCCGGGGCAGACCGAGCCGCTGAACGACCCGTACGAGATGCGTGACCAGCTGGAGCACCTGGTGGACCTGATCATCGATGGCGGCTACGGCGGCGGCGAGGCGTCCACGGTGATCGCGCTGACCGACGAAGACCCGGTGGTGGTGCGCGTCGGTTGCGGCGACCCCGAGCCGTTCATGGTCAGCGCCTGAGGGCTGGTTCACGAGTTCGCGAGCCCGTTCAACGCAGCCGTTCGTGAGCAGGCCCGGCGCCTATACTGCGCACTTCGTTCGATGACTCTGCGAGGTTGATCTTTGGCCAGCGTCGATTCCCAACGCCGCGTGCTGTCCGGCATGCGCCCCACCGGCCGCCTGCACCTGGGGCATTACCACGGCGTGCTGCAGAACTGGGTGAAGCTGCAGCACGAGTACGAGTGTTTCTTCTCCATCGTCGATTGGCATGCCCTGACCACCGAGTACGACGAGACCGAGGGCATCCGCCAGCATGTGCGTGACATGGCCATCGACTGGCTGGCGGTGGGTGTCAGCCCCAGCGCGGCGACCCTGTTCATCCAGTCCCAGGTGCCCGAGCACGCCGAGCTGCACCTGCTGCTGTCGATGATCTGCCCGCTGTCCTGGCTGGAGCGGGTGCCGACCTATAAGGAGCTGCAGGAAAAGCTCAACCACAAGGACCTCTCGACCTACGGCTTCCTCGGCTATCCACTGCTGCAGGCGGCGGACATCCTGATCTATCGCGCCGGCTGGGTGCCGGTGGGGTCCGATCAGTTCGCCCACGTCGAGTTCAGCCGCGAGATCGCCCGCCGCTTCAACCATCTGTACGGTGGCGAGGACGACTTCGAGGAGCGGGTGCAGACCGCCATCGGTCGCCTCGGCAAGAAGACCGGCAAGCTCTACTCCAGCCTGCGCCGTACCTGGCAGGAGCAGGGTGACGGCGAGGCGCTGGAGACCGCGCGGGCGTTGCTCAAGGAGCAGCAGAATCTGACCCTGGGTGACCGCGAGCGGCTGTTCGGCTACCTCGAAGGCAGCAGCCGGCTGCTGTTGCCCGAGCCGCAGACCCTGGTCAGTCACGCCCCGAAGATGCCGGGGCTGGATGGCCACAAGATGTCCAAGTCCCACGGCAATACAGTCGCCCTGCGCGACAGTCCGGCGGAGGTGGAGGAAAAGATCGCGCGGATGCCCACCGACCCTGCAAGGGTCCATCGCAATGATCCGGGCGACCCCGAGCGCTGCCCGGTGTGGCAGTGGCATCTGATCTATTCCGACAGCGGCTGCCGGCAGTGGGTGCAGGAGGGTTGCCGCAGCGCCGGCATCGGCTGCCTGGACTGCAAGCGGCCGCTGATCGAGTCGATCCAGCAGGAACTGGCGCCGATCCAGGAGCGCGCGCTGGACTACGAGGACAACCCGGAGCTGGTGCGCAGCATCCTCGCCGAAGGCGCCGAGCATGCCCGCGAGACCGCCCGCGAAACGCTGGTGGAAGTGCGCCATGCCATGGGGTTGTCCTACCGCTGAAGACTGTCCCTGCCCGTAGGCGCGAATGTCTTTGGGCTCCCGCGTTCGCGGGAGTGACGGGGCGAGTTCCTTTGCGTCATCCCCCTGAACGCGGGGCGCGGCTTCATCGCGAACAGCGCTTGCGCTGGCCCGAAGGGGGATCACCCAGAAACCACGTAGGAGCAACTGTCTTTTGGGCTCCCGCGTTCGCGGGAGTGACGATGTCGTGCACCGCGCTCCGCAATCGTCTTCCCCGCGAACGCGGGGACCCAGAAACAATGTAGGACCTTGTCCGCGAAATCCATCGCGGCGGAACTCTCACTGACAGGCTGGCTCCATAGTGCCACGCCGGCTTCCGCGGTGGCGTTGGTCCTGCAACACGGAAATGGCGGCGGGAATTCGCGGACAAGAGCTAGGCGCCCCCGTCGCTCCTACGAAGAGCATCACCACCGCGTGATGTGACACCGCCCATCCCTTCCGCCATTTCCCCCACCCACCGCCGGCAAAAGCAGGGATAATGCCGCCTATATCTCCCCCAAGAGCCTGACGAGTGGCCGATGAGTGACCTGACCGAGCCGGACGATCCATCCAGCGCCACCGAATACCGGGCCCCGGTACAGCTGGCGCTGGTCTACGGCGAGGCCCTGACCGAGCTGCCGCAGGACCTGTACATCCCGCCGGACGCCCTGGAAGTTTTCCTCGAAGCCTTCGAAGGCCCGCTCGACCTGCTGCTCTACCTGATCCGCAAGCAGAACATCAACATCCTCGACATCCCGGTGGCGGAAATCACTCGCCAGTACATGGGCTACGTCGAGCTGATGAAATCGGTGCGCCTGGAACTAGCCGCCGAGTACCTGGTGATGGCCGCCATGCTCGCCGAGATCAAGTCGCGCATGCTGCTGCCGCGGTCGGCGGAGGCCGAGGAAGAAGAGGATGACCCGCGCGCCGAGCTGATCCGACGCCTCCAGGAATACGAGCGCTTCAAGAAGGCCGCCGAGGACCTCGACACCCTGCCGCGCCTGGGCCGCGACATCATCCTGCCCAGCGTCGCCGCCCCGGATGCGCGGGCGCGCAAGCTGCTGCCCGACGTCGACATGCAGGAGCTGATGCTGTGCATGGCCGAGGTGCTGCGCCGCGCGGACCTGTTCGAGAGCCACCAGGTCACCCGCGAGATGCTCTCCACCCGCGAGCGCATGACTGAAATCCTCGAACGCCTCAAGGGCGCGGGCTTCGTGCCCTTCATCAGCCTGTTCCGGGTCGAGGAGGGCAAGCTCGGTGTGGTGGTGACCTTCATGGCCGTGCTGGAGCTGGTGAAGGAGCAACTGGTGGAACTGGTGCAGAACGCCGCCTTCGCGCCGATCCACGTGCGCGCCCGCACCGAGACCACGGAAGGCGCGCCTTCCACCGAAGCGGTACAGGACGAAGGCGAGGGCGCCTTCGAGCCCAAGGAAATGGAGCCTCCGGAGCCAACGCTCGATGAACTTGATGATTCGCTCTGAACAACCCGGCGACCACGCCGCCATCGACGCCCTGCTGCGTGCGGCCTTTGCCGATCATCCGCACAGCCGGCAGACCGAGCACCTGCTGGTGCAGGCCCTGCGCGAGGAAGGCGCGCTCAGCCTGGCGCTGGTAGCCGAGGACGCTGGTGAAGTGGTCGGCTACCTGGCGGCCTCGACAGTGACCATCGACGGTAAATCCATCGGCTGGCTGGGCCTGGGCCCGTTGGCGGTGCTGCCGGCGCGGCAGAAGGCCGGCATCGGCGCCGCACTGGCGCAGGCCTGCCTGGAGCAACTGCGCGCCGAAGGCGTGGCCGGCTGTGTGCTGGTGGGCGATCCGGCTTACTATGCGCGCTTCGGCTTCGTCGCCGATGACAGCCTGGTATTCCCCGGCATTCCCGCCCCTTACTGCCAATGTCTGCGCCTGACTGCGCAGGCCCGGGCGGTGCGCGGCGAGGTGGCCTATCACCCGGCATTTACCCGTTTCGGCTGACCCACTGAGCGACTCGATGAACCTGTCCGACCCCAAAGAACTGGCGACCCTGCTCGAAGGCATCCTCCTGGCTGCCGGCAAGCCGCTGTCGCTGGAACGCCTCGGCGAGCTGTTCGAGGAGGCTGAGCGCCCCGAACCGCAACAGTTCCGCGATGCGCTGGCGGTGCTGTCGCTGTCCTGCGCCGGCCGGGCCTTCGAGTTGAAGGAGGTAGCCACCGGTTATCGCCTGCAAGTACGGGAAAAGCTCGCCCCCTGGGTTGGCCGTCTGTGGGAGGAGCGTCCGCAGCGCTACTCCCGTGCACTGCTGGAGACCCTGGCGCTAATCGCCTACCGCCAGCCGATCACCCGTGGCGAGATAGAGGAGATCCGTGGCGTCGCGGTGAACACCCAGATCGTCAAGACGCTGATGGAGCGCGAGTGGATTCGCATCGTCGGCTACCGCGAGGTTCCCGGCCGCCCGGCCATGCTCGCCACCACCCGCACCTTCCTCGACTACTTCAACCTGAAGAGCCTGGAAGAGCTGCCGCCGCTGGCCGAACTGAAGCTGATGGAGCCCGAGCCCCAGCCGATCCTCGAAGACATGGCGCCAACGGTCAGCCTGCCGGGACCCGAGGAGTACGACGAGGACTACGTCCCGCCGTCATTGCAGGCGCTGGCCGACCAGGCCCTGCGCGATGCCGGCGAGGAGCCGGAGCCCGCGCCGCCGGAGGAAAAGCCGGAGGAAACCAGTTTCCGCAGCCTGCTCGCCGAGCTGGATGAGATGGAGCAGGGCCTGAAGACCGACTTCGACGACCTCATCGACCTGCCGCCGGCGGACGCCGAGGACAATGGCGTGGATGCCGATTTCACCGGCGTCTTCGGGCTGCCCGAGGTTCAGCCGGCGGGCGCGGCGCAGGCGCCCGCCGAGACCGAAGTGCCCGTTGTTCCTGGCGCGGAACCCGAGGCGAGCGCCACACCACCGGCTGCAGCGGCGGAAGAAGAGTGGGACGAGGAGCGCGCCCTGCGCGAAGCCATGCTCGAGGAAATGGAGTTCAACGCGCGCAATCGCGACCATTGATGCCATTCCATCGGCGCTTTCCAGCCGTTCGGTGATTGACTTCCGTCTTCCACGAGACGACCTTATGTGCCGCGTTGAGGCGTGCCGACGGCGAAACCCGGGGAAATCGTCGGCAAAGGCCTCCGCAACCGGTATCGATACTCCAACCTTCTGCAGCGAGCTGGCGCCTGTCGCCGGTTGCTGAGTGCCCATATGAAAAGAACTCCAATCAGCCGTATCTGCTGGCTCGGCCTCCTGCTGGGCCTGAACAGCACTTTGCTCAGCGCAACCGAAGGCCCTGCCGTGCCGCTGCCCGGACAGTCGAAGGATGCTTTCATCGACAGCCTGATGCAGCGCATGACGCTGGAAGAGAAGATCGGCCAGCTGCGTCTGGTCAGCGTCGGTCCCGACCATCCCAAGCCGGTACTGCTGGAAGAGATCGCCGCCGGTACCACCGGCGCGGTGTTCAACACCGTGGTGCGCCCGGGCATTCGCGACCTGCAGGACGCGGCGATGAAAAGCCGGCTGAAGATCCCGCTGTTCTTCGCCTATGACGTGGTCCACGGCCATCGCACCGTGTTCCCCATCGGCCTGGGCCTTGCAGCCAGCTGGGATCTGGCCTCCATCGAGCGCAGCGCTCGCGTTTCGGCCATCGAAGCCAGCGCCGACGGCCTCAACCTGACCTATTCGCCTACCGTCGACATCGCCCGCGACCCGCGCTGGGGCCGCGTCTCCGAAGGTTTCGGCGAGGACGCCTGGCTGACCAGCAAGGTCGCCGCCGCAGTGGTCAAGGGCTACCAGGGCAAGGGCCTGGACCAGCCGGAAACCATCATGGCCGGGGTCAAGCACTTCGCCCTGTACGGCGCTGGTGAGGGTGGCCGGGACTACAACACCGTGGACATGAGCCCGCAGCGCATGTTCCAGGACTACCTGCCACCTTATCGCGCCGCCATCGAGGCCGGCGCGGGTGCGGTGATGGTGTCGCTGAACAGCATCAACGGCGTACCCGCCACCGCCAACACCTGGCTGCTGCAGGACCTGCTGCGCGGCCAGTGGGGCTACAAGGGCCTGACCCTGAGCGACCACGGCGCGGTGGGCGAGCTGATCAAGCACGGCGTGGCCGCCAACGAGCGCGACGCCACTCGCCTGGCGATCAACGCCGGCGTCGAAATGAACATGAACGACGATCTCTACGGCAAGCACATGCCCGAGCTGCTCAAGGCAGGGAAGATCAGCCAGGCCGAGATCGACCGTGCCTGCCGCGACGTGCTGGCGGCCAAGTGGGACATGGGCCTGTTCAAGGACCCGTACCGTTACCTGCAAGGCACCGACCCGGTGGATACCGACGCCGAGGAGCGCCTGCACCGCGCCGACGCCCGCGAGATCGCGCGCAAGGGCATGGTCCTGCTGAAGAACCAGAACGGCGTGCTGCCGCTCAAGCGTGACGGCGTGATCGCCCTGATCGGCCCGCTGGTCGACAGCAAGCGCGATGTGATGGGCAGCTGGTCTGCCGCTGGCAAGGCGTTCCAGGCGGTGACCGTGCTCGAAGGCATGGGTGCGGCGACCCATGGCAAGGCCGCGCTGCTCTACGCCAAGGGCGCCAACGTTACCGACGACGAAGAGATCATCAAGTACCTCAACGAATACAACGAGGACGTCAGCGTCGACTCCCGCAGCCCGAAGGCGATGATCGACGAGGCGGTGGCCAAGGCGAAGCAGGCCGACGTGGTGGTTGCCGTGGTCGGCGAGGCCCAGGGCATGGCCCACGAGGCGTCGAGCAAGACCAACCTGCACATCGCGCAGAGCCAGATCGAGCTGCTCAAGGCCCTCAAGGCCACTGGCAAGCCGCTGGTGCTGGTGCTGATGAACGGACGCCCGTTGGACCTGCGCTGGGAAAGCGAGAATGCCGACGCCATCCTGGAAACCTGGTTCAGCGGCACCGAGGGTGGTAACGCCATCGCCGACGTGCTGTTCGGCGACTACAACCCGGCGGGCAAGCTGAGCATGACCTTCCCGCGCTCGGTGGGTCAGGTGCCGATCTACTACAACCACCTGAACACCGGTCGCCCGTTCGATCACGAGCACCCGAACAAGTACACCTCGCGCTATTTCGATTCGCAGAACGGCCCGCTGTACCCCTTCGGCTTCGGCCTGAGCTACACCGACTTCAGCGTCTCGGATGTGAAGATGTCGGCCGCCACGCTGAAGAAGGGTGACCAACTGACCGCTAGCGTGACTGTGAAGAACACCGGCAAGGTCGCCGGCGAGACCGTGGTGCAGCTCTACCTGCGCGACGTCGCCGCTTCGATCAGCCGCCCGGTGAAGGAGCTCAAGGGCTTCAGCAAGATCATGCTCAAGCCGGGTGAGTCGAAGGTGGTGCAGTTCCCGATCCGCGAGGAAGACCTGCGCTTCTACGACAGCCAGCTGCGCTACGCGTCTGAGCCCGGCGAGTTCAAGGTCTACGTCGGCCTGGATTCGGACAACGTGAAGGAGCAGAGCTTCACGCTGCTTTAATCGTCACTCGCGTCTCAAACGAAAACGCCACGGCTCATCGAGCCGTGGCGTTTTTCTTTTTCAGGCCGCCGTGTTCGCCAGCTTTCTGGCCCGGCGCCCGATTATCCAGCGCAACGCGCCCTGCACCAGTGCTGACAGCAGCGCCGCTTCGGCAAAGCTCTGCAGGGTGTCGGTTTCCGGCAGTCGCAACGCCAGCCACAGGCAGAAGGCGCCGAAGGCCGGGCGCCCGGTAACCATGCCGCGCAGCAGGACGATGACGAAGCCCGCGCCATTCAGCCGTTGCGACGACACGCAGAGCACGATGGAGAGCAGCGGGAACACCGCCAGCAGGCCGCTCCAGCTCGGTCCGGCCCAGCCGGCGAGGGCGGTGACGGAGAGCGTCAGTACGGCGCCAGCGAGCATGCGCAGGCCCAATTCGAAGCGTCCGATGGGGGCGATGACCGCCGGCAGCTCCGCGCGTGGCATGAACAGCTGGCTGGTCAGTGTGCCCAGTGCCGCGGCAGCCAGGGCCCAGGCGGGGAGGGCAGGCAGTTGCGTCAGCCCCCAGGCGGCGATCAGCCAGACCAGCATCGCGCCGCTCAGCGCCAGTGGCCAGGCGTGGCGCCGGCAGGTCCAGGCATAGGTGAAGTTGAATGCCTCCGACGCGAAGATCGCGGCCAGTGCCAGCAGCGCGGCCTGGGCGCCGAAATCGCGACCGTGCTCGAGGGTGATCAGGTAGAGAATCGGCCCGGTGATCGCGGGCAGGGTGGCGAGGCAGCCGGCGACGGCGGGGCCCCACCAGCGGCCGGAGAGCGAGATCAGCAACAGGAACAGCGGAACCAGGGTGAGCTTGAGGGCGAGCATGGAGGTGGCGGGCAAAGAGTGACGGCGGATTCTAGCAAGGGCGGGGCTGGGTGCGATTGGCGGCGTCGATGGTAGCGATGGAGAATCCGACACGCGCATGTAGGATGGCGTAGAGCGCAGCGAAACCCATCGATTCCGTGCACCGGCAGCATGGGTTTCGCTGCGCTCTACCCATCCTACGAACAGCCGGGGACCCTTACCCCCGCGCCGCCGCCATCGCCCGCGCCGTATCCAGCATGCGGTTGGAGAAGCCCCACTCGTTGTCGTACCAGGCCATCACCTTGACCAACTTGCCGCTCACCCGCGTGTGGCTGGCGTCGAAAATCGCCGAGTGCGAGTCGTGGTTGAAGTCCACCGAGACCAGCGGCTGACGATTGAAGCCAAGGATCGCCGAGCCCTGGCTGGCGCGCTCGAACAGCGCATTGATCTCTTCGACATGGGCCGCGCGGGCGACCTGCACCGTGAGGTCCACCAGCGACACGTTGATCACTGGTACTCGAACCGCCAGCCCGGTCAGCTTGCCGGCCAGCTCCGGCAACACCAGGCCCACTGCGTCGGCGGCGCCGGTGCGGGTGGGGATCATCGACTGGGTCGCCGAGCGCGCCCGGTAGGGGTCGCTGTGGTAAACGTCGGAAAGGTTCTGGTCGTTGGTATAGGCGTGGATGGTGGTCATCAGGCCGTGCTCGATACCCAGTTCACGGTGCAGCACCTCGGCCACCGGCGCCAGGCAGTTGGTGGTGCAGGAGGCGTTGGAGACGATCCGGTGCGTCGGCCGCAGGATGTGTTCGTTGACGCCATACACCACCGTGGCGTCGACACCCTGGCCCGGCGCCGAGATCAACACCTGGCGCGCGCCGGCGGCGAGGTGTGCGGCAGCCTTGTCGCGGGCGGTGAAGAGGCCGGTACATTCCAGCACGATATCCACCTCCAGCGCCTTCCAGGGCAGTTCTGCCGGGTTGCGGATGGCCGTGACGGCGATCCGGTCGCCCCCTACGCTAAGGCTTTCCGCGTCATGCTCGACCTGGCCGGGGAAGCGCCCGTGCACGCTGTCGTACTGCAGCAGATGGGCGTTGATCGCCGCATCACCCAGGTCATTGATCGCCACCACTTGCAGGTGCTGGCGATAGGGCTCGGAGTAGAGTGCGCGGAGGACGTTCCGACCGATGCGGCCGAATCCATTGATCGCCAGGCGTATAGTCATGAAGGTCGTCTCTTTTCTTTTGTTGTGGTAAAAAACATTAAATTTCTGCTTCGAAGAAAAGTAAACGCTTTGTATTCGAAGATTATGTTGTAAAAACAACAACTGATAGTCTGTAGGAGAATGCTGCCATGCACCCCCGTGTGCTCGAAGTCACCCAGCGCATCCAGGCCCGCAGCGCGGCCACGCGCCAGCGCTACCTCGACCTGGTCAAGGCAGCCGCCACCAAGGGCCCGCACCGTGGCACGCTGCCCTGCGGCAACCTCGCCCACGGCGTCGCCGCTTGTGGTGAATCCGACAAGCAGGCCCTGCGGCTGATGAACCAGGCCAACGTGGCCATCGTCTCCGCCTACAACGACATGCTTTCCGCGCACCAGCCGCTGGAGCGCTTCCCCGAACTGATCAAGGACGCCCTGCGGCAGATCGGCTCGATCGGCCAGTTCGCCGGCGGCGTGCCGGCCATGTGTGACGGCGTGACCCAGGGCGAGCCGGGGATGGAACTGTCCCTGGCCAGCCGTGACGTGATCGCCATGGGCACCGCCATCGCGCTGTCCCACAACATGTTCGACGCCGCGCTGTGCCTGGGCGTGTGCGACAAGATCGTCCCCGGCCTGCTGATCGGCTCGCTGCGCTTCGGCCACCTGCCGGTGGTCTTCGTGCCCGCAGGCCCCATGCCTACCGGCATCTCCAACAAGGAGAAGGCCGCAGTGCGCCAGCTGTTCGCCGAAGGCAAGGCCACCCGCGAGGAGCTGCTGGCCTCGGAGATGGCCTCCTACCACGCGCCGGGCACCTGCACCTTCTACGGCACCGCCAACACCAACCAGTTGCTGGTTGAAGTGATGGGCCTGCACCTGCCGGGCGCCTCCTTCGTCAACCCGAACACCCCGCTGCGTGACGAGCTGACCCGCGAAGCCGCTCGCCAGGCCGCGCGCCTGACGCCGGAGAACGGCCAGTTCGTGCCAATGGCGGAGATCGTCGACGAGAAGGCCATGGTCAACTCCGTGGTTGCATTGCTGGCCACCGGCGGCTCGACCAACCACACCCTGCACCTGCTGGCCATCGCCCAGGCCGCCGGCATCCAGCTGACCTGGCAGGACATGGCCGAGCTCTCCGAAGTCGTGCCGACCCTGGCGCGCATCTACCCGAACGGCCAGGCCGACATCAACCACTTCCAGGCGGCGGGCGGCATGTCCTTCCTGATCCGCCAGCTGCTCGATGGCGGCCTGCTGCATGAAGACGTGCAGACCGTGGTCGGCAAGGGGCTGCGTCGCTACATCCAGGAGCCCTTCCTCGACGAGGGCAAGCTGGTCTGGCGCGAAGGCCCGGCGGCGAGCCTGGACGAGAACATCCTGCGCCCGATCGACAAGCCGTTCTCCCCGGAAGGCGGCCTGCGCCTGATGGAAGGCAACCTCGGCCGTGGCGTGATGAAGGTGTCCGCCGTGGCGGCGGAGCACCAGATCGTCGAAGCGCCGGTACGCATCTTCCACGACCAGAACAGCCTGGCCGCCGCCTTCAAGGCCGGCGAGTTGGAGCGCGACCTGGTAGCCGTGGTGCGCTTCCAGGGTCCGCGTGCCAACGGCATGCCGGAGCTGCACAAGCTCACACCGTTCCTCGGCGTGCTGCAGGACCGGGGCTTCAAGGTGGCGCTGGTCACCGACGGGCGCATGTCCGGCGCTTCCGGCAAGGTGCCGGCGGCAATCCACGTGTCCCCGGAGGCGCTCAACGGTGGCCCGCTGGCCAAGCTGCGCGATGGCGACGTGGTGCGCGTCGACGGCACCACCGGCGAGCTGCGCGTGCTGGTGGAGGCGGCCGAATGGGACGCTCGTCCGCTGGTGGAAACCCCGGTCATCGATAACCTTGGCATGGGCCGCGAACTCTTCGCCTTCATGCGCCAGGCCTTCAGCCCGGCCGAGCAGGGGGCGTGCAGCTTCACCGCCGAGCTCAACGGCTCGCGCTGAGACATGCGCCTCCCGCGCGACGGATTGCCCATCGCGCGGGAGGGCCCGGGTCGATGGCCTATGCTGGCATGAGCCCTTTCCCACAACCTCCAGGCCGAGCTCGCCATGAATTCCAGCAGCGCCCATAACGCATTCGCCCTGGTCGGCGACATTGGTGGCACCAACGCCCGCTTTGCCCTGTGGCGTGGTGAAGTCCTCGAGTCCATCCAGATCCTGGCCTGCGCCGACTACCCGCGCCCGGAGGATGCCGTGCGCGACTACCTCCAGCGTATCGGCCAGCCGCTCTCCGCCATCCACAATGTCTGCCTGGCCTGCGCCGGGCCGGTGGGCTCCGGTGACTTCCGCTTCACCAATAACCATTGGGTGATCAAGCGCGACGCCTTCCGCGCCGCGCTGGGCCTGAGCCATCTATTGCTGGTCAACGACTTCAGCACCATGGCCTGGGCGGCGTCGCGGCTGTCGGAGGAGCACCTGGTGCAGGTGCGCCCCGGCAATGCGCTGGAGGGGCGCGCGAAACTGATCATCGGCCCTGGCACTGGCCTGGGCGTCGCCAGCTTGATGCCGCTGCCGGCCGGCGGTTGGGAGGTGCTGCCCTGCGAGGGTGGGCATGTGGACCTGCCGGTGACCTCGGAGCGCGATTTCGCTCTCTGGCAGCTGCTGCGGGAAAAGTACGGCCATGTGTCCGCCGAGCGAGTGCTCTCTGGCAGCGGTCTGGAAAACCTCTACCGCATGAGCTGTCAGATCGATGGCGTCGAGCCGCAGTGCGCCAGCGCTGCGCAGATCGGCGAGCGCGCCATGAGCGGCGATGCCTACGCCGACGCGGTGCTGGAACACTTCTTCCAGTGGCTGGCGCGGGTTGCCGGCAACGCGGCGCTGACGGTGGGCGCGCTGGGCGGTGTGTACATCACCGGCGGCATCGTTCCGCGCTTCCTCGAACGTTTCCAGCGTAGCGGTTTCGCCGCTGCCTTCTCGGCACGGGGCAAGACCAGTGGGCCGTACCTGGAGCAGGTGCCGGTGTGGGTGATGATGGCGGAGCATCCCGGCCTGTTCGGCGCCGGCGTTGCACTGGAGCAGGCCTTGCGGGCCAAGGCCTGAGCCGCGCGGGCAGGGGCTGCTCTTGTGGATGAGCATTTCGTTGGCGTGGGCGCTGCGCGTGACTAGGCTTTGCGGGTAGAATCGCCGCCTTTCATCGAATGTAGTGAAACTACAGAGATCTTCACGCCCCGGAGTGTCCGGGCAGGGATTGGATCAGGACATCCGGATAATGGTCGAGCACCCGCTGCAGCGCTTTTTTCATTCCATGCGGGCCAAGCGCCCCTTCGACTGGGTGCGCTTCCAGCGTCGCGACCTGCTGCTGATCGACCATCCGCAGTGCCAGGCGGTGTTCAGCCGCCAGGGCGCGCAACTGCTGCACTTCCAGCCACGCGGCGCGCGTCCGCTGCTGTGGTGCTCCAGCCAGTGGCCGAGCCTCAGCACGGCGCCGATCCGTGGCGGCATCCCGGTCTGCTGGCCCTGGTTCGGCAGCCATCCGGTGGAGTCCGACTGGCCCCAGCATGGCTGGGCGCGCCAGCGCGAATGGCGGATGCTCGACGCCTGGGCCGACGACAGCAAGGTGGTGGTCAGCTGGCAGCTGGATGTGGAGGACTGGCACGTGCGCCTGGAGGCGCGCCTGGGCCAGGACCTGGATATCGAACTTTCCAGCTACCACGAGGATGACAGCGACTGCCTGTTCAGTTTCGCCCTGCAGCCATACTGGCGCGTGGGCTCGCTGCGCCGCTCGGTGGTCCATGGCATGGAGCTGGACGGCAAGGCCAGCGGCCTGCCCAACACCTGGGCCCCGAGCGGGGCGGTCAAGCAGGTGCTCTACAACACCGGTTCCCTGGTGCTGGAAGATGCCGGTTGGCAACGTCGCCTGCGCATCG
This sequence comes from Pseudomonas sp. SCB32, assembly GCF_009189165.1. Classification (NCBI taxonomy): domain Bacteria; kingdom Pseudomonadati; phylum Pseudomonadota; class Gammaproteobacteria; order Pseudomonadales; family Pseudomonadaceae; genus Pseudomonas; species Pseudomonas sp. SCB32. Next base: position 4,382,293 of record NZ_CP045118.1, on the reverse strand, counting down.
ACAAGAATGTCGGTGCCGGCAGCGTCATCTGGCACCCCGGCAGCCGCGCGGTGGAGCAGGTGGCGGCGGCCGAGGCGGATCGTTTCCTGTGCATCGGTGCGGCCGGCTACCGCGCTGGTGGGCTAATCCTTGCGCAAGGCGAGCGGATGTTGCTGAACCTGCGGGCCGGGTTGGTCTGATCAGGGCCTGCGTCGCGCGTTCGTAGAAGCGTGTGGGCGCGCGATGCCCATTGGTTCTCCGTAGGAGCGGGTCATGCCCGCGAATCGCGCCCATGGGGCGCTCCTACAGGCTGAACCCGTCTCAATCTTCCTCATCGAGCTGGTAGCGCGTCGGCACCAGGCTCTCCTTGATCCGTCGCAGATGCGGCTGGAAGTCCACGCCGCGGCGCAGGGTCACGCCGGTGGCGAGCACGTCGAGGACGGTGAGCTGGATGATCCGCGAGGTCATCGGCATATAGATGTCGGTGTCTTCCGGAAGCGGAACGTCCAGGCTCAGGGTGCTGGCGCGGGCCAGCGGCGAGTCGGCGGCGGTCAGGCCCAGCACCGACGCGCCGTTCTCCCGCGCCAGGTGCGCGACTTCAACCAGCTCGCGGGTGCGCCCGGTATAGGAAATCACCACGAACAGGTCGCCGGTATGCGCCACCGAGGCGATCATCCGCTGCATCAGCACATCGCTGTGGGCCGACACCGCCAGGTTGAAGCGGAAGAACTTGTGCTGCGCATCCAGCGCCACCGAACTCGAGGCGCCAAGACCGAAGAAGTGGATTTGCCGGGCCTGGATCAGCAGGTCCACGGCGCGGTCGATCACTTTCGGGTCGAGCAGCTTGTAGGCGCTGTCCAGTGAGGCGATGGTGCTGCTGAAGATCTTCCGGGTGTAGGCCTCGGGGCCGTCGTCCTCGGCCACCGCCTGGGCGACGAAGGCTGCGCCGCTGGCCAGGCTCTGGGCCAGCTGGATCTTCAGCTCCGGATAGCCGCTCATGCCGAAGGAGCGGCAGAAACGGTTCACCGTTGGCTCGCTGACGCTGGAGGCCTGGGCCAGCGCGGCGATGCTGAAGCGCGTGGCCTGCTGTGGGTCGCGCAGTATCACTTCGGCGACCTTGCGCTCGGCCTTGTTCAGCTGTTCCAGACGGCTCTGGATCTGCTCCAGCAGGTTTTTCATCCGTGCTCCTTGGGCAATCGACGGTTGGCCGAGTTGGGGCGGCCAGCGGCGCTATCCTAACGTCAGGCCGGCAGGCGACCAAGAACGGCGCGAAGCGGCAAAAATATGTTGTTTAATTACTACATATTTGTCTTAATGTTGGTGTGGAAGGCTAACTATCGCTAAAAATTTGGTTGGTAACAACAAATGTCTGAAGTCCGCGTTCTTCCCTGCACCCTGGCGCTGTTCGGCGCCCTGGGTGATCTCGCCCTGCGCAAGCTGCTTCCAGCGCTGTACCAGCTGGATCGTGAAGAGCTGTTGCATGGCGATACCCGTATTCTCACCCTGGCCCGCGACGAGGGTGCCAGCCAGTCGCCCCTGGCCCTGATCGAGCAGCGCCTGCGCCAGGCGGTGCCGGCGAATGAGTGGGACGAGTCGGTATGGACACGCTTCCATGCGCGGCTGACTCACTTGAGCATGGATTTCCTCGACGCCGGCTCCTACGTGACCTTGGCCGAAAAGGTCGGCGACGCGCAGACGCTGGTGGCTTACTTCGCCACCGCCGCCTCGGTATTCGGCAGTATCTGCGAGAACCTCGCCGCCGTCGGCCTCGACGAGCGCACCCGCGTGGTGCTGGAGAAGCCCATCGGTCACGACCTGGAGTCCTCCCGCGCAGTGAACGACGCGGTGGCGCGGTTCTTCCCGGAAAACCGCATCTACCGGATCGACCACTACCTGGGCAAGGAGACGGTGCAGAACCTCATCGCGCTGCGCTTCGCCAACAGCCTGTTCGAGACCCAGTGGAACCAGAACCACATCTCCCACGTGGAAATCAGCGTGGCCGAGCAGGTCGGCATCGAAGGCCGCTGGGGCTACTTCGACAAGGCCGGCCAGCTGCGCGACATGGTGCAGAACCACCTGCTGCAGCTGCTTTGCCTGATCGCCATGGACCCACCGGCACAGTTGACCGCCGACAGCATCCGCGACGAGAAGGTGAAGGTGCTGCGTGCACTGGAGCCCATTGCGCCGGAGCAACTGGCCACTCGCGTGGTGCGCGGGCAGTACACCGCCGGCTTCATCGACGGCAAGGCGGTGCCCGGCTACCTCGCCGAGGAAAACGCCAACCCCAACAGCGATGCGGAGACCTTCGTCGCGCTGCGCGTGGACATTCGCAACTGGCGCTGGTCCGGCGTGCCGTTCTACTTGCGTACCGGCAAGCGCATGCCGCAGAAGCTGTCGCAGATCGTCATCCACTTCAAGGAACCGCCGCACTACATCTTTGCCCCGGAGCAGCGCTCGCTGATCAGCAACCGCCTGATCATCCGCCTGCAGCCGGACGAGGGGATTGCCCTGCAGGTGATGACCAAGGACCAGGGGCTGGGCAAGGGCATGCAACTGCGCACCGGCCCGCTGCAACTGAATTTCTCCGAGACCTTCCAGACCGCCCGTACCCCGGATGCCTATGAGCGACTGCTGCTGGAGGTTACGCAAGGCAACCAGAACCTGTTCGTCCGCAAGGATGAGATCGAGGCCGCCTGGAAATGGTGTGACGGCCTGATCGAGGGCTGGGGGCGCCTGGGCGAAGAGCCCAAGCCCTACCCGGCGGGGAGCTGGGGGCCGCAGGCCGCCGTTGCCCTGGTCGCGCGCGATGGGAGGGACTGGTATGGCGATCTCTGAACCGAGACTGGCTGAAGGCATGGCCTGGAAAACCTGGAACAACGCCGCTGAACAGGCGAATGGACTGGCCGTTGCCGTGGCCGATGGATTGCGTACCGCGCTGGCCGAGCGTGGCCGGGCGTTGCTGGTGGTGTCCGGCGGGCGTAGTCCGATTGCTTTCCTCGAAGCGCTGAGCGGCGCCGAGCTGGACTGGTCGAAGGTCTCCGTGAGCCTGGCCGACGAGCGCTGGGTGCCTGAGTCGCATCCGGACAGCAATGCCGGCCTGTTGCGCCGTCATCTGCTCCAGGGGGCAGCAGCGAAGGCGCATTTCATCAGCCTGTACCAGCCGGCGGTCTCGCTGGAAGAGGCGGCGGACAAGACCGACCGTTTCCTGCATGAGCTGCACCTGCCCATCGACGTGCTGGTGCTGGGCATGGGCGACGACGGCCATACCGCCTCGCTGTTCCCTGGCAGCGCTGGCCTGGCCGAAGCGCTCGATCCGGCGAGCACGCGCCGTTGCCTGCCGATGTGGGCGCCGAGCGTGCCGCATCAGCGCCTCACCCTGACCCGCGCCATGCTGCAGGGGGCGCGCGTGCAACTGCTGGCCATCCAGGGCGAAGCCAAGCTGGCCACCCTGAGCCGGGCGCTCAGTGACAACGACGACCAGCGCATGCCGATCAACGCGTTCCTGCGCGCACCTCTTTCGATCCATTGGTGCCCTTGAGGCACGGAGTTACCGCAATGTCTGAACAACACATCCAGCAGATCGATGCCCTGGCGCAGCGCGCGCGCATCCTGCCGGTGATCACCATCGACCGCGAGGCGGACATCCTGCCCATGGCGGATGCCCTCGCTGCCGGAGGGATCACTGTCCTGGAGGTGACGTTGCGGACGTCGCTGGGCCTCACTGCCATTCGCCAACTGAGCGAGCAGCGCCCGGAGCTGATCGTCGGCGCCGGCACCGTGCTCGACCCGGAAACCTTCCGCCAGGCGGAAGAGGCGGGGGCGCAGTTCATCGTCACTCCGGGCTGCACTGACGAGCTGCTGCAATACGCCGTGACCCGCCCGGTACCGCTGCTGCCGGGCGTGGCCACCGCCTCGGAGATCATGGCGGCGTACCGTTACGGCTTGCGCCGCTTCAAGCTGTTCCCGGCGAAGGTCTGCGGCGGCGTGGAGGCACTCAAGGCCTTCGGCGGGCCGTTCCCGGAGGTGCGTTTCTGCCCCACCGGCGGCGTCGGTCCGGACAACCTGAATGATTACTACCGGCTGGCCAACGTGATGTGCGTGGGCGGCAGCTGGATGCTGCCCAAGGCTGCCATCGACAGCGGCGACTGGGCCACGGTCGAACGCCTGAGCCGCGAGGCGCTGGAGTTACTGGATACACACTGAGCTGTCCTGGATTTGGACGTGCCCGGCCTTGTGCCGGGCCTTTTTATGCGCGTTTGAAGTGCTTTTCGTAGGAGCGAGCTTGCTCGCGAATGGACCTCCCGGCGGCTCTGATGCTCGGGCTGTTCGCGAGCAAGCTCGCTCCTACAGATAACGGATGCTTTGGTGCATTCCAGGGCAAACGATCAATCCACCCCGACAAACCCACCCGTCTGGTGCCGCCATAGCCGCGCATAGAGCCCGCCATGGGCCAGCAGCTCGGCATGGCTGCCGCTCTCGACGATGCGACCATGCTCCAGCACCACCAGGCGGTCCATGCGCGCGATGGTGGAGAGGCGGTGGGCGATGGCGATCACCGTCTTGCCCTGCATCAGGGTCTCCAGGCTTTCCTGGATCGCCGCTTCCACTTCCGAATCCAGCGCCGAGGTGGCTTCGTCGAGGATCAGGATCGGGGCGTCCTTGAGCAGCACGCGGGTGATCGCGATGCGCTGGCGCTGGCCGCCGGAGAGCTTCACGCCGCGCTCGCCGACGTGCGCGTCGAGGCCAAGGCGGCCCTCGGCATCGCTCAGTTGCGGGATGAACTCCGAGGCGCGGGCCTTCTGGATGGCGTCCTGCAGCTCCGCCTCACCGGCGTCCGGGCGGCCATACAGCAGGTTGGAGCGGATCGAACGGTGCAGCAGCGAGGTGTCCTGGGTGACCATGCCGATCTGCGCGCGCAGGCTTTCCTGGGTCACGCCGGCGATGTCCTGGTCGTCGATCAGGATGCGGCCGCCTTCCAGGTCGTACAGGCGCAGCAGCAGGTTGACCAGGGTGGACTTGCCGGCGCCGGAGGGGCCGACCAGGCCGATCTTTTCGCCGGGGCGCACCACCAGGTCGAGGTCGTCGATCAGGCCGCCACCCTTGCCGTAGCTGAACGACACTTTCTCGAAGCGCACCTCGCCACGATTTACCGTGAGTGGCCTGGCCTCTGGCTTGTCCACCACCTGGCGGGGCAGGGCGATGGTCTGCATGCCGTCCTGCACCTGGCCGACGTTCTCGAAGATGCCGCCGACCACCCACATGATCCAGCCGGACATGTTGTTGATGCGGATGACCAGGCCGGTGGCCAGGGCGATGGCGCCCACCGAGATCAGCGACTGGCTCCACAGCCACAGGGCGAGGCCCGTGGTGCCGGCGATCAGCAGGCCGTTGAAGATGGTGATGGTGACGTCCATCGAGGTCACCACGCGCCCGGCGCGCTGGGCCTTGCGGGTCTGGTCGTCAATGGCCTCGCGGGCGTAGTCCTCTTCCTGGCGCGTATGGGCGAACAGCTTGAGGGTGGTGATGTTGGTGTAGCCGTCGACGATGCGGCCCATGAGCCTGGAGCGCGAATCCGAGGCGGCCACCGAGCGGCGCTTCACCTGCGGCACGAAGTAGCCCAGGGCGCCGACGTAGCCGATCACCCAGAGCACCAGCGGGATCATCAGGCGCCAGTCGGCCTCGGCGAACAGCACCAGGGCGCTGATCGTGTAGATGACCACGTGCCAGATGGCGTCGACCACCTGCACGGCGGAGTCGCGCAGGGAGTTGCCGGTCTGCATGATGCGTTGGGCGATGCGTCCGGCGAAGTCGTTCTGGAAGAAACCCAGGCTCTGCTTGAGCACGTAGCGGTGGTTCTGCCAGCGGATCAGGTTGGTCATGCTGGGGTTGATGCTCTGGTGCACCAGCATGTCGTGCAGGCCGTTGAACAGCGGGCGCAGGACCAGCGCGACGACGGCCATCCAGATCAGCTCGCGGCCGTGCAGGGAGAAGAAGTCGGCAGGGGCGGTGCCTTGCGCGAGGTCGACGATGCGCCCGAGGTAGCTGAACAGCGCGACTTCGATCAGCGCGACGATCAGCCCGACGAAGAGCAGGGCGAGGAAGACCGGCCAGACCTGGCGCAGGTAATAGACGTAGAAGCGGATGACGTCGGACGGCGGCATGCGCTCGGGGACGTCGCGGAAGGGATCGATCAGACGCTCGAAACGACGGTAAAGCATGATTCTTCTCGGGTTGGTGGCGGGTCCATCCTGGACCCGCTGTACATGGTCTCCGTCAGGCGTGTGCGCGGTACATCACAGGCGCTTGGCGGAGAGGATGACGACCGGGGTTTTCGGGACGTCCTGGAACATGCCGTGGCTGCCGGTCTGGACCTGGGCGATCTGGTCGACCACGCCCATGCCGCGTACGACTTTGCCGAACACGGCGTAGCCGAAGTCGCGATTGCCGTGGTTGAGGAAGTCGTTGCCGGTCAGGTTGATGAAGAACTGGCTGGTGGCCGAGTCCACCGCGCTGGTGCGGGCCATGGCCAGGGTGCCGCGCTCGTTGAGCAGGCCGTTGTCGGCCTCGTTCTTGATCGGTGCCTGGGTGTCTTTCTCTTTCATGGCCTCGGTGAAGCCGCCACCCTGGATCATGAAGTTGGGGATGACGCGGTGGAAGATGGTGCCGTTGTAGAAGCCGCTGTCGACGTAGGACAGGTAGTTCTTCACAGAAATGGGCGCCTTGTCGGCGTACAGCTCGATTTCGATTTCACCCTGGCTGGTGGAAAGCAGCACGTGCGGCTTGTTGGCATCGGCGGCGATTGCCGAACCGGCCAGGACCAGGGAGCAGGCGGCGAGCAGGAAGCGTTTGAACAGAGTCATTTGGCGGATGTTTCCGTTAGGTTCTAGGGATGGTCGACCTGCCCGAGAAAATCGAGCAGGGTGGTGTTGAAGCGTTCCGGCTGATCCAGTGGCGTGGCGTGGCGCGAGTCCTCGATCACCACCAGGCGGGCGTTGGGCAGATTCCCAACGTAGGCCTGTTTCAGCGAGACGGGGGTGTAGTCGCGGTCGGCGCTGATCACCAGTGTGGGACAGGTTATGCGTGCCAGGCGTTCCTGCACACCCCAGCCGATGATGGCGTGCAGGCTGGAAAGGTACGCGCGTTTGTCGTTTTGCGGCCAGCGTTGCTGGATCTTGTGGCGCAACTCAGCCTGCTCGGGCTTGGGGAACAGCAGCTTGCCCAGGGCCTTGCCCACGGTGTCCAGGCCCAGCACGTGGGCGAGGAACAGGCGGCGCGCTACTTCCAGGTATTCGCGCAGGGTCCGGGGTTTCACTTCCGGCGCGCTGTTGACGATGGTCAGGCTGTTCAGCCGCTCCGGCCAGCGGGTGGCCAGCTCGAAGCCGATCATGCCGCCCATGCTGATGCCGACCAGATGCACGCGGCCCAGGTGGAGGTGGTCGAGGAGGGCGATCACGTCCTCGGCGAAGGCCCCGATGCTGTAGCGTTCGCGTGGCTTGTCCGACTGGCCGTGGCCGCGCACGTCGAGGGCGATCACCCTGTGGTGCTTTTCCAGCTCCGGTACCTGGTATTCCCAGTCGCGGGTGCTGGAGCCCAGGCCGTGCACCAGCAGCACCGGCGTGCCGAAGCCGCTTTCCTCGTAATGCAAACGGTGGCCAGCGTGGTCGAAGAAGGGCATGGCGGGCTCCTTGCTCTAGCTCTGCGGCCTGGCCGTCAGGCCGGGCTCTCAGGGGCGGCGAAATGGGCGTCCAGGGGGACGCTGGCGAAGGTGGTCAGCAGTTCGACGAGAATCTGCGTGGCCGGGCCCAGTGGCTTCTCCTTGTTCGGGTAGAGGTAGAAGCGACTCTCGCGTACTCCGCCCTGGGTCAGTGGCAACGGCTTGAGTACGCCGTCCTTCAGCTCGCGCTCGATCATGTGCCGCGGCAGCCAGGCGAAGCCCAGGCCGTTGCTGACGAAGGTGGCGGCGGTGGCCAGGCTGCCCACTGTCCAGCGCTGTTCGGCGCCCAGCCAGCCGACGTCGCGCGGCTGCAGACGGCCGGAGTCACGGATCACCACCTGCATCTGGGTTTCCAGGTCCTGATGGGTGACTTCGCGTTGCAGGCGATGCAGCGGGTGGTCGGGGTGAGCGACGGCGACAAAGTCCACAATGCTCAGGTCGGCGCCCAGGTGGCCGGCAATGTTCAGGCCGCTGATGGCCAGGTCGGCATGCCCCTGCACCAGGGCCTCTTCCACGCCGGAGAGTACTTCTTCACGCAGCAGCACGCGGCAGCCACGGCTTTGCGGCATGAAGGCAGAGAGGGCGCGGACCAGGCGCACGGTGGGGTAGGCGGCGTCCACCACCAGGCGTACCTCGGGCTCCCAGCCCTGCTCCATATGGTGGGCCAGCTCTTCCAGTTGGCCGGCGGATTTCACCAGTTGGCGCGAGCGTCGCAGCAGCACCTCGCCGGCTTCGGTAAGCACCGCCTTGCGTCCGTCGATGCGCAGCAGCGGCACGCCGAGCTGCTCCTGCATCCGCGCCACGGTGTAGCTGATCGACGACTGTGAACGGTGCATGGCTTCCGCCGCCTGGGCGAAGCCTCCGTGATCGACCACGGCTTGCAGGGTTCTCCACTGATCCAGGGTAACGCGGGGCGCTTTCATCCTCGCTTCCTCTTGTCTAATCTGGCGGTCCGGATAAAACCAAGAAGAGACCGCCATGAAAAAAATCGGTTGTGCCGTACTGGCGATGTTGCCGCTGACCGCCCTGGCCTATCCCATCGAGGTCGAGAAGACGCTCAATGGCACCGAAGTCAGTTATGACACCCAGGACATCGGCGACCGGATGGGGGCGATCCTGTTGCACAACCATGGTGAGAAGTCGGTGACCTGCACTGCAGTGTTCGTCAATGGCCCGGAAACACCCCATGTGCGCAAGGCCACCCTGGAGCCGGGCAAGGACGCCAACATGGCTTCCAGCTTCAGCCGAGCGGTCATCAAGCTGCGCATCAAGCTCACCTGTACGCCGGCCTGACAGCCTCCAGTACCCGCTCAAGACTAGAAGCAGATTCACTGAAAATCAATTTATTCGATAATTAGTAGCGATTATTTACGCTTTTTTATCGAGTTATCAGTCTCTAGGATTCACTCCATCGACAAGTCACTGACCGATGGAGGTCGAATCCATGTCCCGCGTTCTGGTTATCGAAAGCAGTGCCCGCCAGCAAGGCTCCGTATCCCGTCAGCTGACCCGCGAATTCATCGCCCAGTGGCAAGCCGCCCACCCGGCGGACGAGATCCAGGTACGTGACCTGGCCGTCGAGCAGGTGCCGCACCTGGATGCCAACCTGCTGGGCGGCTGGATGAAGCCCGAGCAGGAGCAGTCCGAGATCGAGCGGGCAGCCCTGCAGCGCTCCAACCTGCTGACCGCCGAACTGCAGGCTGCCGATGTGCTGGTGCTGGCTGCGCCGATGTACAACTTTGCCATTCCCAGCACCCTGAAATCCTGGCTGGATCATGTGCTGCGCGCCGGCGTCACCTTCAAGTACACCGAGACCGGCCCGCAGGGGCTGCTCACCGGCAAGCGTGCCTTCGTTCTCACCAGTCGTGGTGGTGTCTATGCCGGCGGCGCGCTGGATCACCAGGAGCCCTACCTGCGCCAGGCGCTGGGCTTCGTCGGCATCCATGACGTCACCTTCATCCATGCCGAAGGCCTGAACATGGGGGCCGAGTTCGCCGAGAAGGGCCTGTCCAGGGCCAAGGCGCAGCTCGCCGCCGTCGCCTGATCCCGCTTTCCCTTGCGCACCCTTTCGCTCCTGGGTGCGACTGTGGCCGACCTCCTACCCCCTGGAGGCCGGCCATTTTTTATTCCCGATGCTGGCCCGGTGGGGAGGAATCACATCCTCCCGCTTCGGGCTGTTCAAAGTCTGATCAGCATGCTAAAAGAACCTTGAGCTGATCTAGCCGCTTGAAAAAGAAGGGAAAACCATGACCAAGTCGGAGTTGATCGAGAGAATCGTCACCCATCAGGGGCAGCTTTCCGCAAAGGATGTGGAGCTGGCGATCAAGACCATGCTTGAGCAAATGTCCCAGGCTCTGGCGACAGGGGATCGCATCGAAATCCGGGGTTTCGGTAGTTTCTCGTTGCACTATCGCGCCCCGCGCACCGGCCGTAATCCGAAGACCGGCGAATCCGTGCGCCTGGACGGAAAGTTCGTTCCGCACTTCAAGCCCGGCAAGGAGTTGCGCGACCGCGTCAACGAGCCCGAGTGAGCCTGGGTTTTCCGTTTTGAAGGAGTTTCCATGCTTCGGGTAAAGCGTTTCCTGTTCATCCTCGCGCTGGTCGTGCTGGCCGCCGTGGTCGTGGTTTTCGTTCTGGAAAACCTCCAGCCCGCGCAACTGACCTTCCTCGGCTGGCAGTCGCCACAATGGCCGCTGGTGGTGTTCGTTTCCCTGGCCTTCATCCTCGGCGGGTTGATTGGCCTGCTGATGAGCATTCCTGTTCATGCCCGGGCGCGTGTCCGCATGGCCGGCATGCGCTCTGAAATCACCCGCTTCCGCAAGGAGAACGACGCGCTGCGTGACAAGTCGCTGACGGATCATGCCTAGCGTTCTTGCGACGCTGTTCTTCTTCTGCGCCCTGGCCATCGGCTGGTGGATGGGGCGTCGTTCGCGTTCGCAGCCCTTTCCCAGCGCAGGCAATGACCTGCGCTCGCGTATCCACAGCATGCACAACTTGCTGGAGCGTCACTCCGACGACGCGCTGGAAAGCCTTTCCCAGGGACTGGTGCTCAGCCCTGAGACACTGGAAAGCCATCTGCACGTCGGCAACCTGTTCCGCCGCCGGGGCGACATCGAGAAAGCCATTCATATTCACCAGGACCTCCTGGGGCGCGCAGGCGAGGATGTTTCACTGGCCTCCCAGGTTCGCCTGGAGCTGGCGCGGGACTTCATTGCCGGTGGGTTGCTCGGCAGTGCCGAGGAACTGCTGGATGAGCTGATCCACCTGCCGGGCGAGCCGATTTCGCTGGAAGCGCTCGATGAGCAGCGGCTGATCTGCGAGCGGGAGAAGGATTGGTCCCGGGCGATCGAGCTGGCGGCACAGTTGGTGCCCAGTCGCCCCGAGCTGACTGCGGCGCTAGCGAATTACTATTGCGAGCTGGCCCTGGAGAAGGGGCGTGGCGGTGACCGCAGCGGCATGCAGGAGCTGCTGCGCGAGGCCCGCCGGGTGGATCGGCATTGCGTGCGGGCATTGCTGATGCGGCTGGATTGTGAGCTCTGGCGGCAGGACCACCCTGCGGCTGTCGCCACCATGGGTGAAGTAGCGCGGGACGCCAAGGCTTTTGTTGGGGAGATCGTGCCGTTGCTGCGGCGCTACGATGGCCTGGATGTGCCGCTGATCCGCGAATTTCTCCGCAACCTGGCGGAAGCCGAAGAGGTGCCGCCATTGATTCTGGCTGTCCTGGCCGAGACCGAGGAGGGCAGTGTTGCAGCGCACTGGCGCGACAGTCTGTTGAGGCGTGTCGAGCAACGCCCCTCCTGGCAGGGCGTCGGTGAGTTCCTGGATGGACTCGGGGGGGCTGGCGACAATCCTTCCAGCATCGAAAAAATTGCTCCTATTATCATCGGCTTGTATAGGACAATGCCGCGCTACCGTTGTAGCCGGTGCGGTTTTGCCGGACGGGAGCTGCACTGGCAGTGTCCGAGCTGCCATGCCTGGAACGCGTTGCGGCCGGTCATCTCGCCCCTTTAAGCGCTATTTCGCTCGACACTCTGGATGACGCCGTCGGCGTCAGTTTCTGCAGGTACAGGATTGAAAGTTTTACTGACGGGCGCAACAGGTTTTGTCGGTCGGGGCATGCTGGCGCGTTTGTGCGCGGAGCCGGCCGTGCGTGTGCGCATCGCCGTACGGCGGCCTCCGGATGAGTTGCCGGCTGGCGTCGAGTGTGTGCGTATCGATGGCCTGAGTGCGTCCCAACACTGGGATGAGGCCATGCAGGGCATCGATGTGGTGATTCATGCCGCCGCGCGGGTGCATGTCATGGATGAGCGCGCCGCCGATCCGCTGGCCGAGTTCCGTGCGGTGAACGTCGAGGCGACTCGCCAGTTGGCCCGGCAGGCTGTCGCCGCAGGCGTGAAACGCTTCGTCTACCTCAGTTCCATCAAGGTCAATGGCGAGGAAACCGAGCCGGGACGGCCTTATCGCGCGGATTCGGTTGCGCAGCCGCAGGACCCTTATGGCCAGTCCAAGCTGGAAGCGGAGCAGATGCTGTTCGCCATGGGCGAGGAGACCGGTCTGGAGGTGGTGGTGGTGCGCCCGCCGCTGGTCTATGGGCCAGGCGTCAAAGCCAATTTCGCCAGTCTGATGGGGGCGCTGCAACGGCGGCTGCCATTGCCTTTTGCGTCCATCGACAATCGCCGTAGCCTGGTTGCGCGGGACAATCTGGTTGATCTGCTTCTGCTGTGCGCGCGCCACCCCGCGGCTGTCGGTCAGGTGTTCCTGGTCAGTGATGGACAGGATATGTCCACGGCGCAGCTATGCCGCGAACTGAGTGAGGGGCTGGGCGTGCGCCCGCGGTTGCTGCCAGTGCCGGCCCCGGCCCTGCGGGCATTGGGGCTGCTCACCGGCCGTAGCCAGCAGGTGCAGCGTCTGCTCGGCTCATTGCAGGTGGATATCTTGTCCACTTGCCAGGTCCTGGGTTGGCAGCCGCCGGTATCGGTGCGGCAGGCTATCCGGGAAACCGCGCAATGGTACAGGGAGCGTCGAGGTCAATGAGCATGGGGGTATTGCTGGCGGCTGTTTTCCTGGCGTCGTGGGCCATGACCTGGGGAGTAAGGCGCTACGCGTTGGCGCGAAGCATCATGGATATTCCCAATGACCGCAGTTCGCACCGGATTCCGACGCCTCGGGGCGGCGGTGTCGCCATTGTGCTGGGATTTCTCGGTTGCCTGGCGCTGGCGGGTGTCCTGGGGACCGTGGACGTTCGTAGCCTGGTGGCCCTGCTGCCGGCCGGCGCCTGGGTGGCGGCTTTAGGCTTTCTGGATGATCACCGGCATATTCCTGCCCGCTGGCGTCTGCTTGGGCACTTCCTCGGCGCCGGATGGCTGATGTACTGGGTTGGGGGGCTGCCGGCGCTGTCCACGCCTTGGGGCGCGATTGACCTGGGGCTGGCGGGAGATCTGCTAGCCTTGGTATTTCTCGTCTGGCTGCTCAACCTGTACAACTTCATGGATGGCATCGATGGCATCGCCAGTCTGGAAGCCATCAGTGTCTGCCTGGCTGGCGCCCTCTGCTATGGGCTGGTCGGCGCAGGCGGCAAGACGTGGCTTCCGTTGATCCTGGCCATGGCGACCGCGGGGTTCCTGGTATGGAATTTCCCTCCGGCGCGTATTTTCATGGGGGATGCCGGCAGTGGCTTTCTCGGGGTGGTACTGGGAGGGATGGCGCTCCAGGCGGGTTGGGTATCGCCGCCCTTGCTCTGGAGTTGGCTGATCCTGCTCGGAGTCTTCGTGGTGGATGCGAGCTATACCTTGCTCCATCGCCTGATTCGCGGTGAGCGGGTCTATGAAGCGCATCGCAGCCACGCCTACCAGCGTGCTTCGCGGCGTTATGGCAGCCACTTGCGGGTTTCCCTGGCGATTACCGGCATCAACCTGTGCTGGTTGGCGCCACTGGCGATTGTGGTCAGTCTGGGATGGGTTTCCGGTTTGCTGGCACTGATTGTGGCCTATGCTCCTTTGGTGCTTGTCGTAGCTCGTCTGGGTGCAGGTCGTCCGGATGATCAGGATGTGAGCTGAACTCCATTGGAAATGGTGGTCAATGTAGCGGGGAAGAGCGTGTTTTCCCGCTCTCGATGAAGGACAAGCACAAATGCTCCGAGAACGCCTGCTAAGGCTTCCGCGACGGTACAAGCGACTCTTGCAGGTCGTCACTGATATCACTCTGGTCTGGTTCTCGCTCTGGATGGCGTTCATCGTCCGACTGGGGACGGAAGACCTCTCGTATCCGTTGCGCGTGCATGGCTGGCTGTTCGTCGCTGCGCCGATAGTGGCGATTCCGCTGTTCATCCGTTTCGGGATGTACCGCGCGGTGATGCGCTACCTGGGCAATGACGCGCTGATCGCGATCTGGAAGGCGGTAACGCTGTCCTCCCTGCTGCTGTCGCTGGTGGTGTACTGGAACCGCTCGGTCGAAGAGGCGGTGCCGCGTTCCCTGGTGCTGAACTACTGGTGGCTCAGTCTGCTGATGGTGGGTGGCCTGCGTCTGGCCATGCGGCAGTACTTCATGGGCGACTGGTACAGCGCCGTTCAGGCGGTGCCCTTCTTCAGCAAGCAGGATGGCCTGCCGAAGGTGGCAGTGTATGGCGCCGGTTCGGCCGGTAACCAGCTGGCCGCGGCCTTGCGCCTGGGACGAGCCATGCGGCCGGTGGCCTTCATCGATGACGACGACGAGATCGCCAATCGGATCATCGCCGGTCTTCGTGTTTACAAGCCCAAGCACATTCAGCAGCTGATCGAGGAGACCGGTGCGCAGGAAGTGCTGCTGGCGATTCCGTCTGCCTCGCGTGCGCGTCGCCGCGAGATCCTGGGTTTGCTGGAACCCTATCCGTTGCACGTGCGCAGCGTCCCCGGCTTCATCGATCTGGCCAATGGTCGGGTGCGGGTGGATGACATCCAGGAGGTGGATATCGCCGACCTGCTCGGGCGGGATGCGGTCGAGCCGCGCAAGGAGCTTTTCGAGCACTGCATCCGTGGCCAGGCAGTGATGGTCACGGGGGCGGGCGGCTCCATCGGCTCGGAGCTTTGCCGCCAGATCCTGGCGTCCGCGCCGACGGTGCTGGTCCTGTTCGAGCACAGTGAGTTCAACCTCTATCGCGTGCACCAGGAGCTGGATATGCGCGTCAAGCGCGAATCCCTGGCGGTCCAGCTGGTGCCGATCCTCGGTTCGGTGCGCAGCCCCGAACGGCTGCTCGACGTCATGCGCACCTGGAAGGTGGCCACCGTTTATCACGCCGCGGCCTACAAGCATGTGCCGATCGTCGAGCACAACATTTCCGAAGGCGTACTCAACAACGTCCTCGGAACGCTCCATACGGCCCAGGTGGCGGTACAGGCCGGCGTCCAGAACTTCGTTCTGATTTCCACCGACAAGGCGGTGCGCCCGACCAATGTCATGGGCAGCACCAAGCGGCTGGCTGAGATGATCCTGCAGGCGTTGAGCCAGGAGTCGGCGCCGGTGCTGTTCGGCGACAAGTCCGGTGTGCATCAGGTCAACAAGACCCGCTTCACCATGGTCCGCTTCGGCAATGTGCTGGGTTCGTCCGGTTCAGTGATTCCGCTGTTCCGCGAGCAGATCAAGCGCGGCGGGCCGGTGACGGTCACACATCCCGGTATCACCCGTTACTTCATGACGATCCCTGAAGCCGCCCAACTGGTCATCCAGGCGGGTTCGATGGGGCGCGGCGGCGACGTCTTCGTGCTCGACATGGGGCAGCCGGTGAAGATCCTCGAACTGGCCGAACGGATGATTCACCTTTCCGGTCTGAGCGTGCGCTCCGAACGGATGCCTCAGGGTGACATTTCCATCGAGTTCAGCGGGCTGCGGCCCGGCGAGAAGCTGTATGAGGAGCTGCTGATCGGCGACGACGTCAGCGCCACCGAGCACCCCATGATCATGAAGGCCAACGAAGAGCTGATGCCCTGGGAGGGCTTCAAGCTGGTGCTGGTCGACCTGCTCAAGGCGGTGGATCAGGGCAACTATGCTCGGGTGCGCCAGCTTCTGCGCGAAACGGTCAATGGCTATTGCCCGGAAGGCGATATCGTCGATCTCATCCACCAGCATCGGCGCATGGAGCCCTGATCGCGGGTTCCTAGCAGACGGCGGAAGAGCCGCATCTGCGTGCATTGTCAGTCCTTTCCTTGTGATCTGTCGGCGTTGGCGGAAACTGCCGCCGACTCTTTAAACCGGCGTTTTCACGGGCATTCCTGGCGATATGTTTTCAAGGCGGCGCAATGGCGCCGCCTTGAAATCTGATACGTCAAGGAACGATCCATGAAGAAGAGCCTGCTTTCCATCGCAAGCATCATCCTGTTGGCCAGCCTTTCCTTCGCTGGCGTCACCAGTGCCGCCACCACGCCTCAGCCCGTTGCGACGCCTGCCGTCGAGTCCACCGCGCCCGCCAGCAAGGCGTCGGCCGCGCAGGCCACCACTGTCAATATCAACTCCGCGGACGCGGAAGAGTTGCAGAAGTCGCTGAAAGGCATTGGCAAGGTCAAGGCGCAAGCGATCATCGATTACCGTACGGCCAACGGCCCGTTCACGAGCGTCGACCAGCTTCTGGAGGTGAAGGGGATTGGCAAGGGAACCCTGGACAAGAATCGGGACAGGATTTCGCTCTGAGCCTTGCCAGGTGGCAGGAAAAGCCGGTCGATGACCGGCTTTTTCTTGCCCCAATAAAAAAGCCCCCGGCATATGCCGAGGGCTTCGAATTTTGGCTTCGCTACCTGGACTCGACGGCGTCAGCCGAACGCGCTTCAGCGCGGCCCCGAAGGGGGAATCACCTGGGACGCAGTCCCTGGTGAGAGTCCAGAGGCCCAATAAAAAAGCCCCCGGCATGTGCCGAGGGCTTTGAATTTTGGCTCCGCGACCTGGACTCGAACCAGGGACCCAATGATTAACAGTCATTTGCTCTACCGACTGAGCTATCGCGGAACAACGGGGCGTATCTTACTGATTAAAAAGGGGAAGTCAACATTGTTGCGACGACTTCCCCTTATTTTTTACAGCACTTGGACGATGGCGCGGGTAACGGTGTCCAGGTTGCCGTTGTTCAGCGCGGCGACGCAGATACGGCCGGTGCCGACGGCGTAGATGCCGAACTCGTTCTTCAGGCGTTCTACCTGCTCGGCGGTCAGGCCGGAGTAGGAGAACATGCCGCGCTGCTGGGCAACGAAGCCGAAGTCACGCTTGGCGCCCAGGGCGGCCAGTTGCTCGACCATGGCTACGCGCATGGCGCGGATGCGGGTGCGCATTTCGCCCAGTTCTTCTTCCCAGACCGCACGCAGTTCCGGGCTGTTCAGCACGGCGGCGACGACGCTGGCACCGTGGGTCGGCGGGTTGGAGTAGTTGGTGCGGATTACGCGCTTGACCTGGGACAGGACGCGGGTCGACTCCTCGCGGCTGTTGGTCACGACCGACAGGGCGCCGACGCGCTCGCCGTACAGCGAGAACGACTTGGAGAAGGAGCTGGAAACGAAGAAGTTCAGGCCCGACTTGGCGAACAGGCGCACGGCGGAGGCGTCTTCGTCGATGCCGTCACCGAAGCCCTGGTAGGCGATGTCGAGGAAGGGCACGTGGCCCTTGGCCTTGAGTACGTCCAGGACCTGCTTCCAGTCGTCCATGGTCAGGTCGACGCCGGTCGGGTTGTGGCAGCAGGCGTGCAGCACAACGATGGACTGCGAGGGCAGGGCGTTCAGGTCTTCCAGCAGGCCGGCACGGTTCACGCCGTTAGTGGCGGCGTCGTAGTAGCGGTAGTTCTGCACCGGGAAACCGGCGGCTTCGAACAGGGCGCGGTGGTTTTCCCAGCTCGGGTCGCTGATGGCGACGGTGGCGTTGGGCAGCAGGCGCTTGAGGAAGTCGGCGCCGGTCTTCAGCGCGCCGGTACCGCCGACGGCCTGGGTGGTCACCACGCGGCCTTCGGCCAGCAGCTCGGAGTCAGCCCCGAACAGCAGCTTCTGCACGCCCGAATCGTAGGCGGCGATGCCTTCGATCGGCAGGTAGCCGCGCGGAGCGTGGGCCTCGATGCGGGCCTTCTCCGCGGCCTGGACGGCGCGCAGCAACGGGAGACGGCCTTCCTCGTTGTAGTACACACCAACGCCCAGGTTGATCTTGCCCGGACGGGTATCGGCGTTGAAAGCTTCGTTCAGGCCCAGGATGGGGTCGCGAGGGGCCATTTCGACAGCGGAGAACAGACTCATTTTGGCAGCAGCTCTAAGGCGGGAGTGAAGTGCAATTGCAACCCCCCGCTCACGGCGCTGGGGGTTGCGTCGACGGGCCGGTATTATATAGGCCTCTATGGCAGGCTGCGAGTTATCGCGCATGCTTTTCGACTGGTATGACGCTTTGGCGACCGAAGCGTCACACGTCAATGCGAGGTTCCCATGTCGTTATTCCAGCTGGATTCGCGCTTCGAGCCCGCCGGCGATCAGCCGGAAGCCATCCGACAGATGGTGGAAGGGCTGGAAGCAGGCCTGTCGCACCAGACGCTGCTGGGGGTGACCGGCTCCGGCAAGACCTTCAGCATCGCCAATGTCATTGCCCAGGTGCAGCGCCCGACCATGATCCTGGCGCCGAACAAGACCCTGGCCGCGCAGCTCTACGGTGAGTTCAAGACCTTCTTCCCGAACAACGCGGTGGAGTACTTCGTCTCCTACTACGACTACTACCAGCCCGAAGCCTACGTGCCGTCCTCCGATACCTATATCGAGAAGGATTCTTCGATCAACGACCACATCGAGCAGATGCGGCTGTCGGCGACCAAGGCGCTGCTGGAGCGCGAGGACGCCATCATCGTCTGCACCGTGTCGTCGATCTACGGCTTGGGCGACCCGGCGTCCTACCTGAAGATGGTGCTGCACCTGGATCGTGGCGACAAGATGGACCAGCGCGAGCTGCTGCGCCGCCTGACCAGCCTGCAGTACACCCGCAACGACATGGACTTCGCCCGCGCCACCTTCCGCGTGCGCGGCGACGTCATCGACATCTTCCCGGCGGAATCGGACCTGGAAGCGATCCGCGTCGAGCTGTTCGACGACGAGGTGGAGAACATCGCCGCCTTCGATCCGCTCACCGGCGAGGTGATCACCAAGCTGCCGCGCTTCACCTTCTACCCCAAGAGCCACTACGTCACCCCGCGGGAAACGCTGCTGGAGGCGGTGGAACACATCAAGGCCGAGCTCAAGGTGCGCCTGGAGTACCTGCGCACCAACAACAAGCTGGTGGAAGCCCAGCGCCTGGAGCAGCGCACCCGCTTCGACCTGGAGATGATCCTCGAGCTGGGCTACTGCAATGGCATCGAGAACTACTCGCGCTACCTGTCCGGGCGTGGTCCCGGCGAGCCGCCGCCGACCCTCTACGACTACCTGCCGGCCAACTCGCTGCTGGTGATCGACGAATCCCACGTCAGCGTTCCCCAGGTTGGCGCCATGTACAAGGGCGACCGCTCGCGAAAGGAAACCCTGGTGGAATACGGCTTCCGCCTACCCTCGGCGCTGGATAACCGCCCGCTGCGCTTCGAGGAATGGGAGGCGATCAGCCCGCAGACCATCTTCGTCTCGGCGACCCCCGGCCCCTATGAAGCCCAGCATGCCGGGCGGGTGGTCGAGCAGGTGGTGCGTCCCACCGGCCTGGTCGACCCGGAAGTGGAAATCCGCCCGGCGACCACCCAGGTGGACGACCTGCTCTCGGAAATCCGCCTGCGCGTGGCCGAGGATCAGCGTGTGCTGGTCACCACCCTGACCAAGCGCATGGCCGAGGACCTCACCGACTACCTGGGTGATCACGACGTGCGGGTGCGCTACCTGCACTCGGACATCGATACCGTGGAGCGGGTGGAGATCATCCGCGATCTGCGCGCCGGCGCCTTCGACGTGCTGGTGGGGATCAACCTGCTGCGCGAGGGCCTGGACATGCCCGAGGTGGCGCTGGTGGCGATCCTCGATGCGGACAAGGAAGGCTTCCTGCGTTCCGAGCGCTCGCTGATCCAGACCATCGGCCGCGCCGCGCGAAACCTGCACGGCAAGGCGATCCTCTACGCCGACAACATGACCGGCTCAATGCAGCGGGCGATCAACGAGACCGAGCGCCGCCGCACCAGGCAGCTGGAGTTCAACGCCAAGCACGGCATCGTGCCCAGGGGCGTGAAGAAGGACATCAAGGACATCCTCGAAGGCGCGGTGGTGCCGGGCGCCAAGGGCAAGCGCCGTAGCCTGGCCAAAGTGGCGGAGGAGAGTGGCCGATACGAGAACGAGCTGCGCACGCCGGACGAGGTCGCCAAGCGCATCAAGCAGCTGGAAGAGCGCATGTACCAGCTGGCCCGCGACCTGGAGTTCGAGGCCGCGGCCGGGGTGCGCGACGAGATCGGCAAGCTGCGCGATCGGATGGTGTCGATGGGCTGAGTGGCGGGGGGGAGCCGGTTGGCGAGTACCGGCCAGGACGGCTTTTCGTAGGAGCGAGCTTGCTCGAGAACCGCACTGCACCCTGAGATTCCGGCGTGAAACGGGGTTCGCGAGCAAGCTCGCTCCTACAACGATTGTTGTGGCACGAGGGCGCTTAGTGCGCCCCGGCTCCCGCCCCGGCACCTGCACCCGCCGGTAGCGAACGGGTCAGCAGCACTGCCACCATGCTCACCGCCAGGACGATGCCGATGGCGTGGAAAGCGTCGTTGTAGGCCATGATCGCCGCCTGCTGGTGGACGATCTCGCTCAGCTTGCCCAGTGCCGCCTGCTGGGTGCCCAGTTGTGCGGTCAGTTGCGCCAGGCGCTCGTCCACCGCGCCGTTCACCGGCACCACCGCTTCGCGCAGGTAGTCGTAGTAGACCTTGGCTCGGCTATCGAGCAGGGTCGCCAGAAGAGCGATGCCGATGGCGCCGCCAAGGTTACGCAGGATGTTGAACAGGCTGGAGGCGGAGCCGGCGTCCTGCGGTTGCAGATAGACCGTGGCGATCAGCGAGATAGTGACCATCACCATCGGCTGGCCGAGGGCGCGCAGTAGCTGGATCTGGTTGAACTGCGGGCCGGCGAAGTCCGGATTGAGCACGCCGGAGCTGAAGCTGGCCAGGCCGAACAGGCCGAAACCCAGCGCACAGAGCAGACGCGGCTCGATGATCTTCATCAGCTTGGGAATCAGCGGGATGAGGAACAGCTGCGGCACGCCCATCCACATGATCACCTCGCCAATCTGCATGGCGTTGTAGCCCTGGATTTGCGCGAGATACAGCGGCAGCACATAGATCGAGCCATACAGTCCCATTCCCAGTCCGATGCTGGAAATGCTCGACAGGCCGAAGTTGCGGTTGCGCAGGATTCCCAGGTTGATCAGCGGATTGGGGCGTGAGGTCTGCAGGATCACGAAGAGGATCAGGCTGACCAGGGCAATGCTGCCCAGGCTGACGATCAAGTTGGATTCCAGCCAGTCCTTGCGGTGACCTTCCTCCAGGAACACCTGCAGGCAGCCCAGGCCGATGGCCATGGTGACGATGCCGGCATAGTCGGTGCTCTTCAGCAGCTCCCAGTGCGGCGGCTTCTTCTCCAGCCCGTAGAGCAGGCCGGCGATCATCAGCAGGCCCGGCGGGATGTTGATGTAGAAGATGTACTCCCAGCCGAAGTTCTCGGTCAGCCAGCCGCCCAGGGTCGGGCCGATGGAGGGCGCGAAGGTGGCGGTGATGGCGAACAGCGCCATGCCTTTGGGGCGGTGGTGCTCCGGCAGCTTGATCAGTGCCAGGGTGAAGGCCAGTGGGATCAACGCGCCACCGGTGAAACCCTGCATGGCGCGGAAGACGATCATGCTCTCCAGGTTCCAGGCGAAGGAGCAGAGCAGGGAGGAGAACAGGAAACCGGTGGAGATCATCCAGGCCAGCCGCCGGGCCGAGAGCAACTGCACCAGCCAGGCGGTGAGCGGGATCATGATGATTTCCGCCACCAGGTAGGAGGTGGAAATCCACGAGCCTTCCTCCAGGGTGGCGGCCAGCGCGCCCTGGATGTCTTTCAGCGAGGAGTTGGTGATCTGGATGTCGAGGACCGCCATGAAGGCGCCGAGCATGGCGCTGAAGACAGCGATCCAGTCGCGGCGGGTCGGTTCCCCGACCGGCCGTACCAGGGAATCAGCGGACACTCAACTCGACCTCGGCATCGACGGACATGCCCGGACGGATCAGGCCCTTGAGCGGGTTTTCATCGGCGAAGGTGATTTTCACCGGAATGCGCTGCACGACCTTGGTGAAGTTGCCGGTCGCGTTGTCCGGCGGCAGCAGGCTGAACTGGGCGCCGGAAGCGGCGAACAGGCTCTGCACTTCGCCTTCGATGGGCGTGTCGGGGAAGGAGTCGAACACCAGGCGTGCTTTCTGGCCCGGGCGCATCTTGCCGATCTGGGTTTCCTTGAAGTTGGCCTGGATCCAGATGCCACCGTCCGGCACCAGCGACAGCAACTGGGTGCCGACCTGCACGTACTGGCCGATGCGGGCGTTGCGCTGGCCGACCAGGCCGCTCACCGGGGCGCGGACTTCGGTGCGGGCCAGGTTGAGTTCGGCCTGGGTGACATCGGCGCGGGCGCTCTCGATCTGCGCTTGCAGGCGCTGGACGTCGGTGCCCAGAGTGTCGCGCTGCACGCGCTGGGCCTGCAGGTCGGCCTGGGCCTTGGCCACTTGCGAGCGGGCGACACGGGAGTCGGCGGTGAGGGTGGTGACGCGCTCTTCCGAGACGTAGCCCGGGCCGCGCAGCGCCTGGGCGCGGCCCAGGTCGACTTCGGCGCGGCCGAGGGTGGCCTGGCTGGCGTTCACGTCGGCTTCGCTGGCGGCGATGTTGCTCGACTGGCCCTTGAGCTTGCTGCGTGCCTGCTCCAGTTCCGCCTCGCGGGTGGCCAGGGTGGCCTTGGCGCGGTCCAGGGCGAGCTTGAAGTCGTCGGCTTCGAGCTTCACCAGCAGTTGGCCTTTCTCCACGTGCTGGTTGTCCTGCACCAGCACTTCGTCGACGCGTGCGCCGAGCTGGCTGGCGATGCGGGTGATCTCGCCCTGCACGTAGGCGTTATCGGTCGTCTCGACGAAGCGGCCGATGAAGTACCAGCGCGCCAGGAAGGCGAGGGCGACCACTGCGAGGATGGCAAGGAACACGGTCAGGCGACGTTGCAGTTGGGCAGGCATAGTTAAACGAGCGTTTGGTTGACGGAAAAATGTTTGCCAATGTAACAGTGTTCCGTGGCGGCACGTAGCCGCTACACTTCGGAAACTTTGTTGCTTATAGGGAACAATCATGGGGTTGGATGATGCGCTGATCTTCACCCGTGTCGTGGAGCTGCACAGTTTCACCCAGGCCGCGCAGAGCCTGGGCATGCAGAAATCCACGGTGAGCCGGCGCATCGTCCTGCTCGAAGAGCGCCTCGGCGTGCGGCTGCTCAACCGCACCACCCGCAAGTTGCGCCTGACCGAGGTGGGGCAGGCCTACTACGAGCGTTGCCGGCAGATCATGCACGACTTCGCCGAAGCCGAGCAGGCCGTGATGCAGTTGCAGCAGGCGCCTTCGGGGTTGTTGCGCATCACTGCACCCATCGAGTTCGGGCAGATGTACCTGGCGAAGGTGCTGGGCGACTTCATGCGGCTTTATCCACAGATCAGCGCCGAGGTCGAGCTGACCTCGCGCAGCGTCGATCCGCTGGAGGAGGGCGTGGACATCGTCATCATGGTCGGCCAGCCGGAAGACTCCACGCTGATTGCCCGGCGCATGCTGATTACCAACCGCTGCCTGTGTGCCAGTCCGGAATACCTGAGGCTGCACGGCCAGCCGCAGCAGGTCGAGGAGCTGGCCGGCCATCGCGCGGTGCTGCTGCAGGCCGACTCCCAGCGCTACTGGCCTCTGAGCGGGGAGAGCATTCCCTGCCATCGGGTGCTGTCGTGCAACAACATCACCTTCGCCCGCGAGGCAGTGCTGTCCGGCGCCGGGATCGCCTCGTTGCCGGAGCTGATCGTCGACGAACAACTGGCCAGCGGCAGCCTGGTGCGCGTGCTGCCGCAGGTGCAACTGCCGGTCGGTGAGCTCTACGCGGTCTACCCGTCGCGGCGTTTCCAGGCGATGAAGGTGAAGGCTTTCCTCGACTTCCTGATCAACAACCTGCCGATCGATGCAGAGCGTTGGCTGGAGCCGGGGGCGGCCCGCCTGATAACATCCCGTCCATGAGCGCGTGCCGTGGCTCGCGCTGTCCTCACCGATTCACATGAGAGCCTTCATGACCACTGTCCGCACCCGTATCGCGCCGTCCCCCACCGGTGACCCGCACGTCGGCACCGCCTACATCGCGCTGTTCAACCTCTGCTTCGCCCGTCAACACGGCGGTCAGTTCATCCTGCGCATCGAGGATACCGACCAGGTGCGCTCCACCCGCGAATCGGAACAGCAGATCTTCGACGCGCTGCGCTGGCTGGGTATCGAGTGGGACGAGGGTCCGGACGTCGGTGGCCCTCACGGCCCTTATCGGCAGAGCGAGCGTGGCGCCATCTATAAGCAGTACAGCGACGAGTTAGTGGAAAAAGGCCACGCCTTCCCCTGCTTCTGCTCCGCTGAGCGCCTCGACACGCTGCGCGCCGAGCAGCAGGCGCGCAAGGAAACCCCGCGCTACGACGGCCACTGCATGCACCTGAGCAAGGACGAGTCGGCCAAGCGCATCGCCGCCGGCGAATCCCACGTGGTGCGCATGAAGGTGCCGACCGAGGGCGTCTGCGTGGTGCCGGACATGCTCCGTGGCGACGTGGAAATCCCGTGGGACCGCATGGACATGCAGGTGCTGATGAAGGCCGACGGCCTGCCCACCTACTTCCTGGCCAACGTGGTCGACGACCATCTGATGGGCATCACCCACGTCCTGCGCGGCGAAGAGTGGCTGCCCTCCGCGCCCAAGCTGATCAAGCTGTACGAGTACTTCGGCTGGGAGCAGCCGGTGCTCTGCTACATGCCGCTGCTGCGCAACCCGGACAAGAGCAAGCTGTCCAAGCGCAAGAACCCCACCTCCATCACCTTCTACGAGCGCATGGGCCTGCTGCCCCAGGCGCTGCTGAACTACCTTGGCCGCATGGGCTGGTCCATGCCCGACGAGCGCGAGAAGTTCAGCCTGGCCGAGATGATCGAACACTTCGACCTGTCCCGTGTGTCCCTGGGCGGCCCGATCTTCGACATCGAGAAGCTCTCCTGGCTGAACGGCCAGTGGATTCGCGAGCTGTCCGTCGAGGACTTCGCCAAGGAAGTGCAGAAGTGGGCGCTCAACCCCGAGTACCTGATGAAGATCGCCCCGCACGTACAGGGCCGGGTGGAGAACTTCAGTCAGATCGCTCCGCTGGCCGGTTTCTTCTTCAGCGGCGGCGTGCAACTGGACGCCAAGCTGTTCGAGCACAAGAAACTCGATGCCACCCAGGTTCGCCAGGTGCTGCAACTGGTCCTGTGGAAGCTCGAAGCGCTGCGCCAGTGGGAGAAGGACCGCATCACCGGGACCATCCAGGCCGTGGCCGAGCACCTGGGCCTCAAGCTGCGTGATGTGATGCCGCTGATGTTCCCGGCTATTACCGGCCAGGCCAGCTCAGTGTCGGTGCTCGACGCCATGGAAATCCTCGGTGCCGATCTCTCGCGCTATCGCCTGCGCCAGGCTCTGGAGCTGCTGGGCGGTGCGTCGAAGAAAGAAGCCAAGGAGTGGGAAAAGATTCGCGACGCCATCGGCGCCTAAGATCTTTCCTACACTGTAAAAGGCCGGCCGCCTTAGGGAGCCGGCCTTTTTTTATGCGGGCGCGGCCCTATCAGGCTGTCGGCGGGAGGGCAGGCGGGCTGCCCAATACGTCGCCCGGAAATCGGGACCGACACATAAGTGATTGTTCTTTGGGAGAAAAAATTAGGAATCTGAAAAAATGTTGTTGACAGGGTGTCGGCTCGCCCCTAAGATGCGCCCCGTTCCAGCGACGAACTGAACTGACAGGGCGAAGCGGAACAGTAGATCCAGCGGTACTTTGGGGCTATAGCTCAGCTGGGAGAGCGCTTGCATGGCATGCAAGAGGTCGACGGTTCGATCCCGTCTAGCTCCACCAAATTACCAGTAGGTCTTGTCTGTCCTGACGAGACTGAAATCGAAGGTTTTGCGTCCCCTTCGTCTAGTGGCCTAGGACACCGCCCTTTCACGGCGGTAACAGGGGTTCGAGTCCCCTAGGGGACGCCACTATCCAGCGACGATGCGTTTGCGTCGTCAGCCAGAGTCATCTGGGGCTATAGCTCAGCTGGGAGAGCGCTTGCATGGCATGCAAGAGGTCGACGGTTCGATCCCGTCTAGCTCCACCAATTTCCCATACGGGATGAAGCCAGAATCCACCACGTGGTGGGTTTCTTCGAAGGATATGTCCCCTTCGTCTAGTGGCCTAGGACACCGCCCTTTCACGGCGGTAACAGGGGTTCGAGTCCCCTAGGGGACGCCATTTTTATCGCTCTGCGATGCCTATAGGGCCACTGAGACTTTCAGTGGCCCTTTTGTTTTTTCTCCGCCTGAAAATTTTCTCCCGACCAGCGGTCGCGCTTTCGGCTTGCCGATTTTTATTATGAGAATAATATTCTGATCATAATATTTTTGGAGCGCCACCATGAGCGACAAGAAGGCCCAGACCCGCGAGCGCATTCTTTCCGCCGCCACCAGCGCGCTGCTCAAGCGCGGTCCGGTCGACCCCAGCGTGGGCGAGGTGATGTCGGCGGCGGGGCTGACCGTGGGCGGCTTCTATGCGCACTTCGAGAGCAAGGATGCGCTGATGCTTGAAGCTTTCCGCGAGCTGCTGAGCAAGCGCCGGGTGGGGCTGAAGATGTTCGACCCGCAAATGAGCTTTGCCGAGCGCCGTGCATTGGCGGCGCAGTTCTATCTGTCGCGCAAGCACCGTGATACCGAGGATGACGGTTGTCCGATCCCCAGCTCCCTGAGCGAAGTGGCGCACTTGCCGGAAGGCTTCCGTGAGGCGCTGGAGGAGCATGTGGAGCTGATGGTGGCAAGCCTGGCCGGGCGTCCGGAGGAAATCGACGCGGTGCTCAGCGACATGGCCCTGATGATTGGTGGACTGGCGCTGGCCCGAGCCCTGGGCAAGGGCGATCTGTCCGATCGTGTCCTGCGTGCCGCGAAGAAAGCGGTGATCTGAGGAGGTACGGAAAATGAGCAGTCTGAGCTGGGTTCGTGGAATCAATGCCACCCTGGGCCGTGTCGCGCCGCAATGGGCGGCGGGACGCATGCGTCAGCTGTTCATGACGCCTGCCGAGTTGCCGCCGCGCGATTGGGAGCTACCGCTGCTGGCCAGTTCCGAGCGCATCACCCTGCGCTTCGGCCTCTCCGCGCTGCGTTGGGGCGAGGGGCCGGCGGTGCTGCTGATGCATGGCTGGGCAGGGCGCCCGACGCAGTTCGCCGCGCTGATCGAAAAGCTGGTCGGCGCCGGCTACGGCGTGATTGCCCTCGATGCCCCGGCCCACGGACGCTCTCCGGGCAGCGAGGCCGACGTAGTGCTGTTTGCCCGCGCCCTGTTGGAAGCGGCCAGCGAGCTGCCACCGTTGCGCGCGGTGATCGGCCATTCGATGGGCGGTGCCAGTGCGTTGCTGGCGACCCAGATGGGGCTGCGCACCGAAACGCTGGTGACCATTGCCGCGCCGAGCAAGGTGCTCACCGTGCTGCGGGGTTTCGCCAACTACGTCGGCCTGTCGCCGGCGGCGCGCTCGAGCTTCATCCGCCAGGTCGAGCAGCAGGCGGGCATCCCGGTGAAGCAGCTGGATGTGGCTCGCTACGAGCTGGGCATGCCCGGTCTGGTGGTGCACGCCGAGGATGACCGGCATGTGCGGGTGACGGAGTCCGTCGCAATCCATGAAGCCTGGTCAGGCAGCCGGTTGCTGCGGCTGCCCAGTGGCGGCCACCATCGGGTGCTGGCCGACACGGCGCTGACGGAGGCCGTGCTCCAGTTGCTGGAGGGCGTCGACGAGCCGCTCGCCCTGGCCCTGGCATCCTGAGTCATTCAGCACCTTGATAACGGCGGCCTTAGGCCGCCGTTATCGTTGAATGATGGCCTGTTGCGGGTCGTCAGGCCCCGCCGCCTGGCGTAGACTTTCGGGCATTTCCGGCCGCCCCGGCCTGGGCGCGAGGTCTTGCGTACGTGGGCGGCTGATTGGGGGAACGCATGAGTCTGTCATTGGATTGGGTGCTGCAGCAGGCGCGCCCGGTCATGCCGGTGTTGGTGATCGAGGATGTGGCGCTGGCGGGGGACCTCGCTCGCGCGCTGTATGACGGTGGGGTGCGCGTGCTGGAAGTGACCCTGCGTACACCTCAGGCGCTGGATGCTCTGGCGGAGATCCGCCGTGAGCTGCCCGAGATGATCCTGGGGGCCGGCACGCTGATTCACACCGAACAGTTTCAGGAAGCTCGTGATGCCGGCGCGCAATTCGCCATCAGCCCCGGCTGTACGCCGCGCCTGGTAGCCGCCGCCGATGATGCGAAGCTGCCGTTCCTGCCGGGTGTGATGACGCCTTCGGAAGTGCTGGTGGCGCTGGAATACGGCTACCGCTCGCTGAAGCTGTTCCCCGCCGACGGCAATGCGGCGATCAGGATGCTCAAGAGCCTGAAGGAGCCTTTCACCGGCATCCGTTTCTGCCCGACCGGCGGCATCACCCAGGAGAACCTGCTCAACGTCCTGCGCCTGCCCAATGTCGCCTGTGTCGGCGGCACCTGGATCGCGCCGCCGAGCCTGGTGCGTGCCCGTGCCTGGGATCAGATCACCCAACTGGCCATCGAAGCACACGAGCTGGCCGCCAGCCTGGAGCATTCCGCATGACGTGGCAGCTGCCCGATCCATTCGTCATCGACATCGAGGTCAAGGCCGAAGACATCGACGGCCTCGGCCACGCCAACAATGCCGTCTACGTCAGCTGGCTGGAGCGTTGCGCCTGGCGCCACTCGCAGAGACTGGGCCTGGACCTGGCCGAGTATCGCCGGCTGGACCGCGCCATGGCCGTGGTACGGCACGAGGTGGATTACCTGGCGGCGGCCTATGAAGGTGACCAGTTGCAACTGGCGACCTGGATCGTCGAGTCCGACCAGCGCCTGCGAATGACCCGTCACTTCCAGCTGGTGCGTCCCGCCGATGCCCTGACCCTGCTGCGCGCGCAGACCACCTTCGTCTGCATCGAGCTGTCCAGCGGCAGGCCCAAGCGCATGCCGGCGGAGTTCGTCGAGGGCTACGGCCGCGCCTTGCTGTCGCCGGAAACCGTTGCTGCCGGGGCGTGATCCGTCGCGCTGCGCTTTTCCCGGCGCGGCGCATTCCCTACAATCCGCGGCCCCGCAATTGCCCGAGGCTCGCCCGTGCAGATCGCCCTGGCCCCGATGGAGGGGCTGGTAGATGACATCCTCCGCGATGTGCTGACCCGCGTCGGCGGCATCGACTGGTGCGTCACCGAATTCATCCGCATCAACGACCGGCTGTTGCCGCCGTCGTCCTTCCTGGCACTTGCCCCGGAGCTTGCGCACGGCAGCCGTACCCGCGCCGGCGTGCCGATGCGCGTGCAGCTGCTCGGCTCCGATCCGCAGTTACTGGCGGAGAATGCCGTGCAGGCCTGCGAGCTGGGCGCGCCGGTGATCGACCTGAACTTCGGCTGCCCGGCCAAGACCGTGAACCGCTCCCGTGGCGGTGCGGTGCTGCTCAAAGAGCCCGAGCTGATGTTCAGCATCATCGAGACCGTACGCCGCGCCGTGCCAGCGCACATCCCGGTGACCTCGAAGATGCGCCTGGGCTACGACAGCCCGGATGGCGCCATCGACTGCGCCCGTGCCCTGGCCGACGCCGGCTCCGCCCACGTGGTGGTGCACGCGCGGACCAAGGCGGACGGCTACAAGCCGCCGGCGCACTGGGAGTGGGTAGCGAAAGTGGCCGATGCGGTGAAGGTGCCGGTGTTCGCCAACGGCGAGGTCTGGACCCTGGAGGATTACCACCGCTGCCGCTCCATCAGCGGCGTGGTGGACATCATGCTGGGGCGCGGACTGGTTTCCCGTCCGGACCTGGCGCGGCAGATCGCCGCCTGGCGTGATGGCCGCGACGTGGTGCCGATGCCCTGGTCGGAAGTGCGCGTGCTGCTCGACGACTTCTGGCGCCAGGCCCGGCGCAAGCTGGCGCCGCGCTATGCGCCGGGGCGCCTGAAACAGTGGTTGGGGATGCTCACCCGCAGTTACCCGGAAGCGGTGGAATTGTTCGCCCAGGTGCGGCGCGAGAATGACTGCGAAGCGCTGGACCGGCTGCTGCAGGTGGAGATCGAAGAAGCGGCCTGACGCTGCGCTTTTGATCTTCGTAGGAGCGAGCTTGCTCGCGAACCGCCCAGACGTCGATTTCAGCCGGTTGCTCTGTTCGCGAGCAAGCTCGCTCCTACAAAAAAGCGATATCAGCGCCCGCCGCTGACGTCGATGAAACTGCCGGTGCTGTAGCTGGACTCGTCCGAGGCCAGGAACAGGATCGCCCGCGCCACTTCCTTCGCCTCGCCGCCCCGTCCCAGAGGAATCTGTGCCTGCAGGCGTTCCACGCGTCCCGGCTCGCCGCCGCTGGCGTGAATCTCGGTCTTGATCAGCCCCGGCCGCACGGCATTCACGCGGATGCCTTCGCACGCCACTTCCTTGGCCAGTCCGATGGTCAGGCTGTCCACCGCACCCTTGGCCGCCGCGTAGTCGATGTATTCGTTGGGCGACCCCAGGCGCGAGGCCATGGACGATACGTTGACGATGCTCCCGCCACTGCCGCCGTACTTGCATGCCATGCGCTTCACCGCCTCGCGGCAACAGAGGAAGGTGCCGGTGACGTTCACCGCGAACACCCGCTGCAGGCGCGCCATGTCCATGTCTTCCAGGCGCATCTGGCGCTCCAGGATGCCGGCGTTGTTCACCAGCATGTCGAGGCGGCCGAAGGCTTCGTCCACTTCGCGGAACAGGCGCAGCACGTCTTCCTCGTTTGCCACGTTTGCCGCAAAGGCGCGTGCCTTGCCGCCGGCAGCGGTGATCTGTGCGACCAACGCATCGGCCGCCTCGCGCTCGTGGCGGTAGTTGATCGCCACGGCAAAGCCGCGCTCGGCGGCGAGTTGTGCCGTGGCGGCGCCGATGCCGCGACTGCCGCCGGTGATCAGCATGACCTTGTCCATGGAGAATCTTCCTGTCGCGAAGGGGGCTTGAAATGAAATCGAGCAGCCCAATCTATGTTCCTGCGGGAGGCCGAAGACGGGTCCCGCACCGGAGTTCTGAAGTCAGGCTCCAGATCATACCTTGCTGAAAATTTCAGGAGATTCGCATGAGCAACGTCCTTTCCCTCGCCCCGCTGTTCCGCCAGTCCATCGGTTTCGATCGTTTCAACGATCTGTTCGAATCCGCCCTGCGCAGCGAAAGCGGCAGTTCCTACCCGCCCTACAACGTCGAGAAGCATGGTGACGACCAGTACCGCATCGTCATCGCTGCCGCCGGCCTGCAGGAAGAAGACCTGGAGCTGCAAGTGGAGCGCGGCGTGCTGACCGTCAACGGCGGCAAGCGCGAGAAGGCTTCCGAGAGCGTCACCTACCTGCACCAGGGCATCGCCCAGCGTGCCTTCAAGCTGTCCTTCCGCCTGGCCGACCACATCGAGGTCCAGGGCGCGTCGCTGAAGAACGGCCTGCTCAGCGTCGAGCTGGTGCGCATCGTTCCGGAAGAAGCCAAGCCCAAGCGGATCGCCATCAACGGCCAGCGCCCGGCTATCGAAGGCTGATTGACCGCCCGGCATTCGCCGGGCCGTAAGCGCAAAGCAAAATGCCCGTCTCGCAAGAGACGGGCATTTTCTTTTGTCCGTTTTTTCCTGAAGGCAGGGTCAAGCCTTCTGCTGTTCCGGAAGTGGCGCCGAGCGATTGCGCCACCAGGCGATGACGATCGCCGCCATCAACACGAAGCCCAGGTAACCCATGGCCGGGTAGACCAGTCCCACCAGCTTGACGAAGCCGACCTGGCTGGCGATGAAGGCGAGCACCACCGCGACCACGGTCGCCACGCGGAAGGGCACGCCGTAGGCGACGCAGCGCGCGGCCAGGGTGTAGGCGAAACCGCTGGTGGTGCAGTACAGCTTCACCAGCAGCAGGGCGAGCATCACGTTGCCGAACCCGGTTGCGATGCTGTTGCTCAGCAGCAGGGTGGGAATGGCGCTGCCGCCGATCACGTCGATCTGCACCAGCATCACCAGGGCCATGGTCAGGATCAGCAGGCCGACGCCGATGCCGCCGAACATTCCGCCCAGCGCTGCCGTGCGCAGATTGGCCACGCTGCCACCCATCACCACCACGGCGGCCGCGGTGGCGGCGACGTTGTAGGACACGTAGAGCAACGCGCCGAGCAGCCAGTTGGGCGCCGGGTGCGGCAGGGTGAGGGCGATCTGCTCCAGTTCGGCCAGCGGCTTCTGGATGTGCGTCAGTGCATAGATGGCGATGATCGCCACGATGATCATCAGCACCGGAGTGATCAGGCTCATCAGGGTGATCACCCGCTTCAGGCCCAGGCACACGGTGATGACGGTCAGTACGCCGAGCACGACGCCGCCGATGGAATGGCCGATACCCAGCTGCTGTTCGAAGGACGAGTTGGCGCCGGCGAACATGACCACCATGGTGCCGAACAGGAAGAACGTCAGCATCAGGTCGACGACGCGGCCCAGCGGCTTGCCGCAGATGAACTCCATGGCCTCCTTGTGCGACTGCGTCTGCAGGCGGCTGCCGATCTGGTAGAGGTTCATCAGCAGGAAGGCGAACAGCGCCAGCGCCACCACGGCGCCGGCCAGGCCCATGATGCCGAAGCTGCCGAAGAACTGGAGAATCTCCTGGCCCGAGGCGAAACCGACGCCAACCACCAGGCCGATGTAGGCACCGCCGAGCTTGATACTGGTTTTCATGATCTGAACCCTATTGTTGTTATTGGAGTGGCCTCGCTGTGGCGAGGCCGGAGGATGGATCACGCTTCGCCGACGAAGGCCTGGATTTCCACTTCGACGTCCACGCCCAGCGCCAGGGCCGAGGCCACGCACGAGCGCACCGGCAGGCCTTGGTCGAAGTAGCGCTTGTACACCTCGTTGAAACCGGCGAAGTGCGCCATGTCCGACAGCCAGACGGTGGCCTTCACCACCTGGGAGAAGTTCGCGCCGCAGGCTTCCAGGCTTTCGGCGATGCGGGTCATCACTGATTCGGCCTGGGTCTGGATGTCGCCTTTCACCACCTGGCCGTCAGCGGTCATCGGGATCTGTCCGGACAGGAACAGGAAGCCGCCGGCCTTGACCGCGCGGGAGAAGGGAAAGGGCAGGGGGCTGGGGTAACGCTGGATATCGCTCATGGGATTGCCTCCAGTAGGACTCAACGCAAGCGCGCCGGGCTCAGGCGCAGGGGATCCACGCCTTCCTGGCGCAGGGATTCGGGAAGTGGCTGGTCGAGCAACAGCGACTGGGCCAGGCGCGATACGCCGTCGGCCGACTGGATGCCGTAGCCGCCCTGGGCGGCGAGCCAGAAGAACGCGGGATTCTCCTCGTCCTGGCCGATCACCAGGTCACCGTCGGCAACGAAGGAGCGCAGGCCAGCCCAGCTGTGGTTCGGTCGGCGGATCGACAGGGTGGTGTGCTCTTCGATGTGGTACACGCCCAGGGCGATGTCCAGCTCCTCGGGTTGAACGTCCTGCGCCTGCACCGGGTCGGCGTTGGCAGGCGAGCCGAGCAGTTGGCCGGCGTCGGGCTTGAAGTAGAAGCTTTCGTCGATGCCGATCACCGTCGGCCAGTGGCTGATGTCTACGCCCTCGGGAACGGCAAAGGTGAAGGCGGTGCGGCGGCAGGGCTGCAGGCCAACCGGGCGGATGCCGCAGCGCTCGGCCACGTGATCAGCCCAGGCGCCGGCGGCGTTCACCAGTTGCCGGGCCTGCACGCTATCGCCCTCGCTCAGTTGCAGGGTCCAGACGCCGCCTTCATGGCGTGCCGACAGCAGCTCGCGGTTGCAGCGCAGTTCGCCACCGCGCTGGCGCAGGCCGCGCAGGTAGCCCTGGTGCAATGCGTGGACGTCGAGGTCGCGGGCGTCGGATTCGTACAACGCACCGGCGATGGCGTCGGCGCGCAGGTAGGGGAGGAATTCCAGCGCCTGTTCGGTGCTGATGCGCTGCACGCCCGGCGTGGCTTCGGCCTGCTTGAGCAGTTCGAGGTGTTCCGGGCCGGCAACGTACAGGCAGCCGCGCGGGGTGAGGATCGGATGCTCGCTGAAACCGGTCGGTGGGTTTTCGTAGAAGGCCCGGCTGGCTCGGGTGAGCGCCTGGATCTGCGGGGTACCGTAGGCCTCCATGAACATGGCGGCGGAGC
Source organism: Pseudomonas sp. SCB32 (assembly GCF_009189165.1). Taxonomy (NCBI): domain Bacteria; kingdom Pseudomonadati; phylum Pseudomonadota; class Gammaproteobacteria; order Pseudomonadales; family Pseudomonadaceae; genus Pseudomonas; species Pseudomonas sp. SCB32. The sequence goes on along the minus strand of NZ_CP045118.1, from coordinate 4,348,214 downwards.
GTCCGGTGGAGTGGTAGCCGGGCTGCTCTTCGCGCTCCAGCACCAGTACCCGGTGGGTCTCGCTCAAGCGGTAGGCGAGGGAAGCGCCAGCGATGCCGGCGCCGATGATGACGATGTCGAATGGATTCACGGCAAGGACCTTCTGCAGGTTTTCTCTTATGTGAGAAATCTAAGATATGAGAATTTTTGCGGCAAAGGCAAGGCCCGGTAAACTTTCCGCATCCACTTTCGAGATGCCCCATGAGCGAAACCGTCCAAGCCCTGCCCAAGCCTCAGCAACTGGATCGGAACGAAGTCGGCGCGCGCCTGCGGGCCGTGCGCAAGCAGCAGAAACTGACCTTGAAACAGCTCTCCGACCTCTCTGGCGTGGCCGTTTCCACGCTGTCGAAGATGGAGCTGGCGCAGGTCGCGGTGAGCTATGACAAGCTGGCCGCAGCGGCTCGCGCGCTGCAGGTGGATATCGCCCAGTTGTTCCGTCCGCTACCGCTCGTCGGCGTCCAGGCCGGGCAGAAGACCTTCGTGAAGACACGTGTCGATGAAGCCGCCGGCTACGATACCGGGGGCTATGAGTACTACCCGATCGCCGGCGACTTCCCGCAGCGCAGCATGACCCCGCTGTACGCGCGCATCTTTGCCCGCGAGGTGGGGGATTTCGACGATTTCGTCCGCCACCCCGGACAGGAGTTCGCCCTGGTGGTGTCCGGGCGCGTTCGCATCCAGTTCGAGACGGGCGAGTCGGTGAGCATCGGCCCGCGCGAGACGGCCTACTTCGACAGCAGCGTCGGCCACCTCTACCTGAATGACGGCGAGGCGGACGAGGCGCAGGTGATGGTGGTGATGTCGGAGTTGCGCCCGGTCTGCTGACCGGGCGGAGCGCCTCATAGCGTCTGTTGCGGTTCCCGGCGCGGCAGCAGGTCGATGAAGGCTTCCAGCGGCACGGGTCGGCTGAACAGGTAGCCCTGGTACAGGTGACAACCCTGTTCTTCCAGCAGGGCCAGTTGCTCCGGGGTCTCCACGCCTTCGGCGATCAGCTCCAGGCCCAGGCTGTGGCCCATGGCGATGATGGCGCGGACGATTTCCGCGTCGTTGCTGTCGTTGGGCGCGTCACGCACGAAGCTCTGGTCGATCTTCAGGCTGTCCACCGGCAGGCGCTTGAGGTAGGTGAGCGAGGAGTAGCCAGTGCCGAAGTCGTCCATCGCGAAGCGCACTCCGGCCTGACGCAGGCGCTGCATCCGGGCGATGGTGTCCTCCAGCTGCTGGATCACGATGCCTTCGGTGATCTCCAGCTTCAGCAGGCGCGCGGGCAGCCTGGCCTTGTGCAGGCTGTCGAGGACGCGTTCGACGAAATCGTTCTGGCGGAACTGCCGGGGGCTGATGTTGACGCTGAGGCAGAAGTCCTCGGTGTCGATCCGTCCTTCGGCGAGCAGGCGCGCACAGGTGCGGCAGGCTTCCTCGATGACCCAGCGGCCCACTTCGACGATCAGCCCGCTGTCTTCCAGTACGCGAATGAAGCTGGCCGGCGATTGCGGTCCTTGCGTTGGGTGTTCCCAGCGCAACAAGGCTTCGGCGCCGACGATACGTGCGCCGCGGCAGTCGATCTGCGGCTGGTAGTGCAGGCTGAATTCGCGGCGGGCGATGGCCATGCGCAGGCCGCTCTCCAGGCGCAGGCGCTCGCTGGCGGCTTTCTGCATGGAGGCGTGGAACAGCTGCACGGTATTACGGCCCGCGTCCTTGGCGCGGTACATGGCGATGTCGGCGCGCTTGAGCAGGTCCTCGGGCGTTGCGCCGTCGTCGGGGATCAGGGCGATGCCGATGCTCGGGGTGATCTGCAGGCGGTGGCCGTCCAGCAGCATGGGCTCGGCCAGCAGGTCGCGCAGCTTTTCGGCCAGCTGGCGTACCCGGCGCGCGGTTTCCAGGCGGCTGCCGGCGATGCCGGTCAGCAGGATCACGAATTCGTCGCCACCCAGTCGTGCCACCGTGTCTTCCTGGCGCACGCTGGCCTCCAGGCGTGCGGTGACCATCTGCAGGATCGCGTCGCCCACCGAATGCCCCAGCGAGTCATTGATGTGCTTGAAGTGGTCCAGGTCGAGGAACAGCAGCGCGCCGCGCATGTTGTGGCGTTGCAGCAGGGCGATCTGCTGCTTGAGGCGATCCATCAGCAGCGCGCGGTTGGGCAGGTCGGTCAGGGCGTCGTGGTAGGCCAGGTGCTGGATGCGCGCTTCTGCCTCGCGCAGCTCGCTGGTGTCGCGGGCGGTCAGCAGCAGGCAGGCGGTGTCGCCCAGGTCGATCTGTTCCACCGAGACGTCCACCGTCTTGACCGTGCCGTCGCGGTGGCGACCGAGCATTTCCAGGTGGTGTACGAAGCCGTCGCGCTGCAGCGCGGCAATCATGCTCTCGCGCTCGTCAGGGTTGGCCCAGATGTTGATGCCCATCGCGGTCTGGCCGATCACTTCCTCCGGCCGATACCCGGTCAGGCGATGGAAGCCTTCGTTGACCTCGATGTAGCGGCCGCTGTCGCGCTCGGTGATGGTGATGGCGTCGGGGCTGGAGTGGAACGCCTTGTAGAACTTCTCCTGGCTGGCCTTGAGCTCCGCCTCAGCCTGCAGGCGCCGGGTGACGTCGCGGAAGGTGGAGAGGATGCACAGCTGGCGGTCGACCCAGATCAGCCGGCTGGCGACCATGCAGGTAATGGGGTGACCGTCGCGGGTGAGGAATTGCACCTCAGTGTTCTGTAGCGAGTGGTCGCGCATCAGTTGCTCGAACAGTCGCTCGCGCAGTGGGTTGTCCGCCCAGAAGGCGATCTGGTGTGACGACTGGCCGATGATCTCCTCGGCTCGCCAGCCAAAGGTGCTGCAGAAGCTCGGGTTGACCTCGATGAACTCGCCGTCGCGCACCCGCGTCACGCAGATCGGGTCCGGGCTGCCCTGGAACAGGCTGGCGAACTTTTCCTCGGAGGCTTCCAGGTTGCGTTCACGTACCACCTGCTCGGTGATGTCGAGCAGGGTGCCGGCCATGCGCAGCGGCTTGCCTTCGCCGTTCCGGTAGAGCCGCGCTCGGCTCTCCAGATAGCGCACCTCGCCAGATTGCAGCTGTGCGCGGTAGGTGAACTGGTAATCGTTGTCCGGTCCCTTGGACAGGCGCGCGTAGGCCTGGCGCATGCGCCGGCGATCGGCTTCGTCGACGCAGGCGAAGAACTCGCCGAAGGGGCCGTGGAAGTCCCGCGCCGGCAGTTCGTGGAGCACGGCGGCGCGGGTGGAACCGTAGATTCTCCCGGAGGAGATGTCCCAGTCCCAGATGCCCAGTTGGGCGGAGTCCAGCGCCAGGTCGAGGCGTTCCTGGCTGTCGCGCAGTGCCTGCTCCTGGGCGCGCAGGCGGGTGACGTCACGGATGGTCAGGACTAGGCAGGTCTGGCCCTGCAGGTCGATCTGGCAACCGTAGACGCGGGCGCTGCGTTGTTCGCCGGAGCGGGTGAGGAGGGTGGCTTCGAAGCCGTCGATGCGCTGCTCGGCATCGATCCTGTCGAGCATCCGCTGGCGCTCATCCAGGTTGCGCCAGATGCCCAGTTGCAGCGAAGTCTGGCCGATGGCTTCGTCGCGGCTCCAGCCGAAGCGTTCGGTGAAGCTGGCGTTGATCTCGCGGAAGCGCCCGCTTTCCCGGTCGGTGATGACCATGGCGTCGGGGCCGGTATGGAAGGCCTTGGCGAACTGATCCTGGCCTTCGGATTCGGGCAGGGACGAGGGAGACTGTCGGGTCATGCAGCGCTCCCCGGCAAGAAACCGCGACCACGCACAAGGCGGTCGCGAAATGGCGTGCGGACGGGCATTCGGGCCCCTTGTTCTTCTAGTTCTGCCAGAACAATAGAGGTTAGGCCGCGACAGGCGCAAGCCCGGCCGCCTGGGCGTCGAGCAGGCGCATGAAGGCGCGCGCGGCGTTGGATAGCGTGCGCTCGGTATGCAGGATGTAGCCCAGCTGGCGGCTGAGCTGGATGTCCTGCAACGGCAGGCGGACGACGCTGTCGTCGAGCATGGTGCGTGGCAGCACGCTCCAGGCCAGGCCGATGGAAACCATCATCTTGATGGTCTCCATATAGTTGGTGCTCATGCCGATGTTCGGCGTCAGGCCCTCGGCCTCGAACATGCGCCGCACGATGTGGTGGGTGAAGGTGTTGCCGCCGGGGAATACCGCCGGGTGTCGCGCCACGTCGGCAAGGAACACCGGGCCTTGCACTGACAGCGGGTGCTCGGGGGCGGCGACGAAGTCCAGCGGGTCGTCCCACACCGGCACGGCGCGCACGGGTTCTGCGGTTTCCGGGGCGAGGGTGATCACGGCCAGCTCGGCGCGGCCGTGCAGGATCTCTTCGTAGGCCACTTCCGAGTCGCAGAATTGGATGTCCAGCGCCACCTGCGGGTGGGCCTTGGTGAAGGCGCGCAACAGTGGCGGCAAACGGTGCAGGCCGATGTGGTGACTGGTGGCCAGGACCAGCCGGCCGCTCACCTCACCATTGAGGTTGGTCAGGGCGCGGCGGGTGTCGTCCAGTACGCTGAGGATCTGGTAGGCGCGCGGCAACAGGGCGCGGCCGGATTCGGTCAGAGTCACCTCGCGGCCGACGCGGTCGAACAGGCGTACGCCCAGCTGGCTTTCCAGGGCGGCAATGCGCTTGCTCACCGCCGGCTGGGTCAGGTGCAGGCGCTCACCGGCTTCGGAGAAGCTGCCGGACTCGGCGATGGCGAGGAAGGTGTTGAGGCTGGTCAGATCCATGGCGACTCCCTGGGGGCTGGAAACGGCGCCCGACTCTTATAACGTACCCGTATTCCTTCTGGGAATCCTTTGAATAAAAAATATGAATTTGAGTTATTCGGTGCCTTTCCATAGGATCATCCCCACAAGCCCGAGGGGCATAGAAATACGCTGATGAGGATTCTCTGATGGCCGGCAAGACGCTCTACGACAAACTCTGGGAAATGCACGAGGTGAAGCGCCGTGACGATGGTTCGTCGCTCATCTACATCGACCGCCACATCCTCCACGAAGTGACCTCGCCGCAGGCCTTCGAGGGCCTGCGCCTGGCCGGCCGCAAGCCGTGGCGCATCGACGCGAACATCGCGACCCCGGACCACAACGTGCCGACCACCCAGGCCGAGCGCAAGGGCGGCCTTGCGGCCATCGCCGACGAAGTGTCGCGCATCCAGGTCCAGACCCTGGACGAGAACTGCGATGACTTCGGCATCCTCGAATTCAAGATGAACGACGTGCGCCAGGGCATCGTCCACGTGGTCGGTCCGGAGCAGGGCGCCACCCTGCCGGGTATGACCGTGGTCTGCGGCGACTCGCACACCTCGACCCACGGCGCCTTTGGCGCGCTGGCCCACGGCATCGGCACCTCTGAGGTGGAGCACGTGCTCGCCACGCAGTGCCTGGTCGCCAAGAAGATGAAGAACATGCAGGTTCGCGTGGAAGGCAAGCTGGCCTTCGGCGTGACCGCCAAGGACATCGTCCTCGCCGTGATCGGCAAGATCGGCACCGCAGGTGGCAACGGCCACGCGCTGGAGTTCGCCGGCAGCGCCATTCGCGACCTGTCCATGGAAGGCCGCATGACCATCTGTAACATGTCCATCGAAGCGGGCGCCCGCGTCGGCATGGTGGCGTGCGACGAGAAGACCGTCGAATACGTGAAGGGCCGTCCGTTCTCGCCGCAAGGCGGTGACTGGGACAAGGCCGTGGAAGCCTGGAGCGACCTGGTTTCCGACGCCGATGCGCACTTCGACACCGTCGTCGAGTTGCGTGCCGAGGACATCAAGCCGCAGGTCAGCTGGGGGACTTCCCCGGAGATGGTCCTGGCCGTCGACCAGAACGTGCCGGACCCGGCCGCCGAGGCCGATGCGGTCAAGCGCGACTCCATCGTCCGCGCCCTCAAGTACATGGGCCTGAGCGCCAACCAGGCGATTACCGATATCCAGCTGGACCGCGTGTTCATCGGCTCCTGCACCAACTCGCGCATCGAAGACCTGCGCGCCGCCGCTGCCGTGGCCAAGGGCCGCAAGGTCGCTACCACCGTCAAGCAGGCGCTGGTTGTCCCGGGCTCTGGTCTGGTGAAAGCCCAGGCCGAACAGGAAGGCCTGGACAAGATCTTCATCGAAGCCGGCTTCGAGTGGCGTGAACCGGGCTGCTCCATGTGCCTGGCGATGAACCCGGACCGCCTGGAAAGTGGCGAGCATTGCGCTTCCACTTCCAACCGCAACTTCGAAGGCCGCCAGGGCGCCGGTGGTCGTACCCACCTGGTGAGCCCGGCAATGGCCGCCGCAGCCGCGGTGACCGGTCGTTTCATCGACGTACGTGAATTGATGCAGGCCTGAGGAGACCGAACATGAAAGCCTTTACCCAGCACACCGGTCTCGTTGCGCCGCTCGACCGCGCCAACGTCGACACCGACCAGATCATCCCCAAGCAATTCCTCAAGTCGATCAAGCGCACCGGCTTCGGCCCGAATCTGTTCGACGAGTGGCGCTACCTCGACGTGGGCCAGCCGAACCAGGACAACTCCAAGCGTCCGGTGAACAAGGACTTCGTCCTCAACTTCCCGCGCTTCCAGGGTGCCAGCGTGTTGCTGGCCCGTGAGAACTTCGGTTGCGGCTCCTCCCGCGAGCACGCGCCGTGGGCGCTGGACGAGTACGGCTTCCGCACCGTGATCGCGCCGAGCTTCGCCGACATCTTCTTCAACAACAGCTTCAAGAACGGCCTGCTGCCGATCATTCTGAAGGATGAAGAAGTGGACGAGCTGTTCGCCCAGTGCGAAGCCACCGAGGGTTACCAACTGACCGTCGACCTCGCCGCGCAGACCGTGACCCGTCCGGACGGCAAGCAGTACAGCTTCGAAGTGGACGCGTTCCGCAAGCACTGCCTGCTCAACGGCCTGGACGACATCGGCCTGACCCTGCAGGACGCCGACGCCATCCGCAGTTTCGAAACCGGCTACAAGAAGAGCCAGCCCTGGTTGTTCCGCGACGCCTGACCGGCGTCGCATCACTCTGTAAGGAGAGCAGCATGACCGAGAGTCGCCACGAGCACGTGGTCCAGCGCCAGTTCGGCGCACAGGCCAACGCTTACCTGACCAGTACCGTGCACGCCCAGGGCGAGGAATTCGCCCAGCTGTGTGAGCGACTGTCGGCGACTACCGGTGCCCGTGTGCTGGACCTGGGGTGCGGGGCAGGGCACGTGAGCTTCAACGTCGCGCCGCTGGCCGGTGAGGTGGTGGCCTACGACCTGTCCCAGCAGATGCTCGACGTGGTGGCCTCGGCCGCCATCGAGCGTGGTCTGGGCAACATCTCCACCCGTTGTGGCGCTGCCGAGCAGCTGCCGTTCGAGGACGGCGAGTTCGACTTCGCCTTCAGTCGTTACTCCGCGCATCACTGGCGCGACGTCGGCCAGGCCCTGCGTGAAGTGCGCCGGGTGCTGAAGCCGCGCGGCGTGGCCTGTTTCATCGACGTGGCGGCGCCCGGCCTGCCGCTGCTCGATACCCACCTGCAAGCGGTGGAAGTGCTGCGCGACACCAGTCACGTGCGCGATTATTCGCCGTCCGAGTGGGCGCGCCTGCTCGGTGAGGCGGGGCTTGCGGTCACCGCCGCCAAGCGCCAGCGTCTGCGCCTGGAGTTCACCTCCTGGGTCGAGCGCATGCGTACGCCCGAGGTGATGCGCCAGGCCATTCGCGCCCTGCAGCTTTCGGTGGGTGACGAGGTGCGCGAATACTTCGAGATCGACGCCGAGGGCTCCTTCAGCACTGACGTGCTGATGCTCTGGGCGGAGCGCTGAACACTTTCTTGAGCGCCCCGGGTGGAACGAACCATCCGGGGCGATACGTTATTTGCCAAAGGATATAAACGATGAGCAAACAGATTCTGGTTCTTCCCGGCGACGGTATCGGCCCGGAGATCATGGCCGAAGCGATCAAGGTCCTGGAGCTGGCCAGCGACAAGTTCCAGCTGGGCTTCGAGCTGACCCAGGACGATCTGGGTGGCGCCGCCATCGACAAGTACGGCGTACCGCTGGCCGACGAGACCCTGGAGCGCGCGCGCAACTCCGACGCCATCCTGCTGGGCGCCGTGGGTGGCCCGAAGTGGGACAAGATCGAGCGTGACATCCGTCCGGAGCGCGGCCTGCTGAAGCTCCGCTCGCAGCTGGGCCTGTTCGGCAACCTGCGTCCGGCCATCCTCTATCCGCAACTGGCTGGCGCTTCCAGCCTGAAGCCGGAAGTGGTCGCCGGCCTGGATATCCTCATCGTCCGCGAACTGACCGGTGGCATCTACTTCGGCTCGCCCCGCGAGCAGCGCGTGCTGGAGAACGGCGAGCGCCAGGCCTACGACACCCTGCCGTACAGCGAAAGCGAAATCCGCCGCATTGCCCGCGTCGGCTTCGACATGGCCCGAGTGCGCGGCAAGAAGCTGTGCTCGGTGGACAAGGCCAACGTCCTGGCCTCCAGCCAGCTGTGGCGTGAAGTGGTCGAGGAAGTGGCCAAGGACTACCCGGACGTCGAGCTGTCGCACATGTACGTCGACAACGCCGCCATGCAACTGGTCCGCGCGCCCAAGCAGTTCGACGTGATGGTCACCGACAACATGTTCGGCGACATCCTGTCGGATGAGGCTTCCATGCTGACCGGCTCCATCGGCATGCTGCCTTCTGCGTCGCTGGATTCGAACAACAAGGGCATGTACGAGCCGTGCCACGGTTCCGCGCCGGACATCGCCGGCAAGGGCATCGCCAACCCGCTGGCGACCATCCTCTCGGTCTCGATGATGCTGCGTTACACCTTCAACGAAGGCGCCGCCGCCGACGCCATCGAGAAGGCGGTCAGCCTGGTGCTGGACCAGGGTCTGCGCACCGGCGACATCTGGTTGGAAGGCTGCACCAAGGTCGGTACCCGCGAAATGGGCGATGCGGTAGTCGCGGCTCTGCGGAATCTGTAATCTCTCCGGTTCGCTCGCTCCCGGCCCCATAGGAAAGCGGGAGCGACGGCCCTCTAAATATTTGAAGGTGTAGTAGCGATGAAGCGTGTAGGTCTGATCGGTTGGCGTGGCATGGTCGGTTCGGTGCTCATGCAGCGGATGCTGGAAGAGCGGGACTTCGACCTGATCGAGCCGGTGTTCTTCACCACCTCCAACGTGGGTGGCGAAGGTCCGTCCATTGGCAAGGACATTGCCCCCCTGAAAGACGCCTACAGCATCGAGGAACTGAAAACCCTCGACGTCATCCTGACCTGCCAGGGCGGCGACTACACCAACGAAGTCTTCCCCAAGCTGCGCGAAGCCGGCTGGCAAGGCTACTGGATCGACGCCGCTTCCAGCCTGCGCATGCAGGATGACGCGGTGATCGTCCTCGACCCGGTGAACCGCAAAGTCATCGACAACTCGCTGGACGCTGGCACCAAGAACTACATCGGCGGCAACTGCACCGTCAGCCTGATGCTGATGGCCCTGGGCGGCCTGTTCGAAGCCGGCCTGGTCGAGTGGATGAGCGCCATGACCTACCAGGCGGCCTCCGGCGCCGGCGCGCAGAACATGCGCGAGCTGATCAAGCAGATGGGCGCCATCAACGCTTCCGTCGCCGATGACCTGGCCAATCCGTCCAGCGCCATCCTCGACATCGACCGCAAGGTCGCCGAGGCCATCCGCAGCGACGCGATGCCCACCGAGAACTTCGGCGCGCCGCTGGCGGGCAGCCTGATCCCATGGATCGACAAGGAACTGCCCAACGGCCAGAGCCGCGAAGAGTGGAAAGGCCAGGCGGAAACCAACAAGATCCTCGGCCGCTTCAAGAGCCCGATCCCGGTGGACGGCATCTGCGTGCGCATCGGCGCCATGCGCTGCCACAGCCAGGCGCTGACCATCAAGCTGAACAAGGATGTGCCGATGGCCGATATCGAAGGCCTGATCAGCCAGCACAATCCCTGGGTCAAGCTGGTTCCCAACCAGCGCGACATCAGCATGCGCGAGCTGACCCCGGCCGCCGTCACCGGTACCCTGAGCGTTCCGGTCGGCCGCCTGCGCAAGCTCAACATGGGCTCGCAGTACCTGGGCGCCTTCACCGTGGGCGACCAGCTGCTGTGGGGCGCCGCCGAGCCGCTGCGCCGTATGCTGCGCATCCTGCTCGAGCGTTGATTCGCTCCCTGTGATCCCCGCGACGCCGGCCTTGTGCCGGCGTCGTGCTTTCCGTGACTAGTGATCTCCTGCACAAAACCGTTCGAAGTCCGCGGTCCTGGCGGGGTTCTCCGTTGATTTCGCGGTGTTCTGTGACGGACCCGTAAAAGCAGCCAGGAACCAGTCGCTATCCTCGCAGCCCAGGTTTCGGCGCGCCTTTTCGCGCCGGCCAATCGGATACTTGCTGCGGGGGAGAGGATGTCTCGGGTTCACGGATTCTTGTTGGCGGCGGCCATTGCCTCGGCCTTCCTTCCAGGCGCCGCCAATGCGCTGGAGCTGGGGGAGATTTCATCGCGCGCGGCCCTTGGGCAGACCTTGTCGGCGAACATCGATCTTCGCGGAGTGGGCGACCTGAATGCGGAGGAGGTGGTGGTCAGTCTCGCGTCCCAGCAGGATTTCGACCGCCTGGGTGTCGACCGCAGCCAGCTGGTGACCGGCCTGCGCTTCAGCTCTGACATCGGCAAGAATGGCCGTGGCGTCATCCACGTCACTTCGCAGCGTCCGATCCAGGAACCCTACGTCAATTTCGTCCTGCAGGTGGTTTGGCCGCAGGGGCGCGTGGTGCGTGAATTCACGCTGCTGCTCGATCCGCCGAGCTATGTCGCCACGCCGGTGACGCCGCCGGCGGCCATCGCGACCCGTCCGGTGCTCGCGCCGGCACGCCAGGTTGCACCGTCGCCGGTAACGGCGTCGTCGGCCGCAGCGGTTACGCGTGAATCGGCAGACAGCTACCGAATCCATCGCAACGATGCCCTGTGGGATATCGCCTCGCGCAATCGCCCGTCCTCCAGCGTGTCAGTGATGCAGACCATGCTGGCAATCCAGCAGTTGAACCCCGATGCCTTCGTCGATGGCAACGCCAATCGTTTGAAGGTCGGGCAGGTGCTGCGCCTGCCCGATGAACAGCAGGTGCGGGCGCAGAGCCATGCACAGGCTGTGGCGCACATCGAGACGCAGAACGGCGAGTGGCGTGCGCGCCGCCAGGCCGCGCTGCCGCAAGGTCGTCAGCTGGATGCGACGAAAAGGGCCGAGGCGGGAGCGGCGCCGGTCAGTGTCGAGGCGCGCGACAGCCTGCGCCTGCTGTCCGGGCATGCTGCCAGCAAGAAGGACAAGGCCGGCGCCGAGCAGCTCGCGGTCCTTCAGGAGGGGCTCGACAGCGCCCGTCGTGAGGGTGATGAAATGCGCAGCCGGGTCGCCGATCTGCAAAGCCAGATGGAGAAGCTGAACAAACTGGTCGAGCTGAAGGATGCGCAGATTGCCAGCCTGATCGCCCGGCTGGCGGAACAGGATCGCGCTGCCAAGCCCGCCGGGGCTGCCGTGGGCGCCGATCAGCCGACAGCACCTGGCGTGGCCCCTGCGCCGGTCCAGGGTGAGGTCGTGGTTAGCGCCCAGGCCACGGAAAACGCCGCACACCCTTAGTCCGTGCTGCGGCGATAGGCGGCGGGGCACTCGATTGCCTCGCCGTTGGGGGGCAAGTAAAGTGCTGCGCAGTTTTCCTCCCTGAATATCGCGAGACACTGGATGCCTGAAACCATCGATATCGCCGTAGTAGGCGCCACCGGACTTGTGGGCGAGGCGCTGGTCGAGCTGCTGGAGGAACGGGACTTTCCCGTAGGCACCCTGTATCTGCTCGCCACGGGCGAATCCGCCGGGAAGTCGGTGGCGTACCGTGGGCGCAACCTGCGCGTCGGCAAGCTGGCCGACTTCGACTTCGCCAAGGTCCGTCTGGCCTTCCTTTCCACCACCGCGGACGCCGCTCGCGAGTGCGCAAGCCAGGCCCTCTCGGCAGGGTGCAGCGTGATCGACCTGAGCGGCGCGGCGCTGGCCGAACAGTCCGCTGTCATGCTGCCTGCTGCCAATGGCGAGGCGCTGGAGCAGCTCAGCCTGCCGGTACGGATCGCCGCGCCCTGTGCGCCGGCCGCGGAAGTCGCCGAAGTGCTCGCGGCGCTGCGAGACGTGCTCCAAGTTCGCCAGTTGAGCGTCACCGCCTGCCTCTCCGCCTCGGTGCTGGGGCGCGAGGGGGTTCAGGAGCTGGCGCGCCAGACCGCTGAATTGCTCAATGCCCGTCCACTGGAGCCGAAGCTGGTTGATCGGCAATACGCATTCAACATGCTGGCCCAGGTCGGCGCCGTGGATGAGCAGGGGCATTCCGCCCTGGAGCGGCGCATGGCCGCGGAGCTGTCTGCGCTGTTTCCTGAGCTGGCGGGTACGCTGGATGTCACCTGCGCCATGGCGCCGGTTTTCTTCGGCGACACGCTGATGCTGTCGATCGCCACGGTCGCGCCGGTTTCGCTGGATGCGGTGGAGGCGGCCCTGGATAACGCGCCTGGTATCGAGTTGGTCGAAGACGATTACCCGACTGTCATCGGTGATGCACAGGGGCAGGATAGTGTTTACGTCGGTCGCCTACGTCTTGGTCTGACAGATTCGCACAAACTGAATTTGTGGATTGCGTCAGATAATGTGCGAAAAGGCGCAGCCCTAAATGCTGTGAACTTGGGCGAATTGTTGATAAAACACTATCTGTAAAAGATACTTACCGAATATTTGAAGAAGTATTCTAGCTTGGCAATACTGGCTGGGATTGACGCTGACAGGGGGAGGTCCAGCCGTGAAAACGGCGGACATCATGGGCAGCGGCAACCTGAATAGACCTCGTTCTAATCCAGAAAAAGCTATTAAAACAAGGGATTAAATTATGATCCGGCTTCGTAAACTGGTGCAGGCAATCGCGGCTGCTTCGGCATTGACCACGGGCATGGCGCATGCACTGGGGTTGGGAGACATCCACCTGCGTTCGGCTCTGAACCAGCCGCTGGATGCCGAGATCGACCTGGTCGAAGTTCGTGATCTTGCCCAGGGCGAGGTGATTCCCAAGCTGGCGTCGCCGGAAGACTTCAACAAGGCGGGCGTTGACCGCCAGTACTTCCTCACCGGCCTCAAGTTCACCCCGATCATCAAGCCGAACGGCAAGAGCGTCATTCGCGTGACCTCGGATCGTCCGGTCCAGGAGCCCTACCTGAACTTCCTGGTAGAAGTGCTCTGGCCCAACGGCCGGGTGCTGCGCGAATACACCGTGCTGCTCGACCCGCCGCTGTATTCCCCGCAGACCGCCGCGGCTGCCGCACCTCGTGCGCCCATGGCCGCGCCGGCGCCGATCGCCCGCCAGCCCGCACCGGTCGCGCCGCGTCCCGCTGCTGCGCCGTCCCCGCGCCCCGCTGCGGCAGCGGCACCGACTTCGCGTCGCCTGGAAGGCAACGAATACCGGACCGGCCGCAAAGACACCCTGTGGGAAATCGCAGCGCGCGCACGTCCGAACGGCAGCGTTTCGGTCCAGCAGACCATGCTGGCGATCCAGGACCTCAATCCCGATGCTTTTCTTGGCGGGAACATCAATCGCCTGAAGAGTGGCCAGGTGCTGCGCCTGCCCGATGCGGAGCAGATCAAGGCCCGCACGCAGCCCGATGCCGCCACCCAGGTCAATCAGCAATACGCCGCCTGGCGCGAAGGCCGCAGCCTGCCGGCCAGCGGCACCCGTCAGTTGGATGCCACGCCGCGCGCCAATGCCGGTGCAGCTCCGTCGACAGCCGAGGACAAGGACAGCCTGCACCTGGTCTCCGGCGAGAACGGCAAGGTCAAGGGCGGCGACAAGGGCAGCAAGGACGGCAAGGCGATTGCCGACAAGCTGGCCGTCACCCAGGAAAGCCTGGATACCACGCGCCGCGAGAATGACGAACTGCAGAGTCGCATGGGCGACCTGAAAAGCCAGATGGACAAGCTGCAGAAGCTCATCGAGCTGAAGGATGCCCAACTGGCGAAGTTGCAGAGCCAGCTTGGCAGCGCGCCGCAAGGCGCGGCCCAGGCACCGGTGGCCGATGCTGCTCCTGCTCCCGCTCCCGCTGCGCCTCAGTCGGCAGCTCCTGATCAGGCCGCTCAGTCCGTCGCACCTGTACAGCCGGCTCAGCCTGCCGAGCCTGCTCAGGCTGCTGCACCTGCCCAGCCGGCTGAACCCGCAGCGCCCGTAGCACCTGCCGCTTCCGAAGCCAGCGCACCTGCTGCTCCGGCTGCTCCTGCGGCACAGCCTGCTCCGGCTCCCGAGGCGGCCAAGCCCGTGGAGGCGCAGAAGGCCCCGGCACCTGCTCCGGCCCCGGCTCCGGTCGAACAGAGCGAGCCGAGCTTCATCGATGACCTCCTGGCCAACCCGCTGTGGCTGGGCGCCATCGCCGGTAGCGCCCTGCTGGCGCTGCTGGTAGTGCTGATGGTGGCTCGCCGCAAAGCCGCGGCCGCCAAGGAGCGCGAGCAACGGGATGCCGAGTCCGATGCGCACGAGCCCAGCCTGGGTGGCGCACTGGATCTGGGCGACTCTGATCTGGATTCCCTCGACGTGCCGCATGCCGCCGAAGTGGCCGCTCCGGCGGCGTCGGCTCCCGAGCGCGTCGCACCGCAGACCACCGATGCCCTGAGCGAAGCGGACATCTACATTGCCTACGGCCGCTTCAACCAGGCTGCCGAGCTCCTGCAGGGTGCCATCTACGACGAACCGCACCGCGCCGACCTGCGCCTCAAGCTGATGGAGGTGTATGCCGAGATCGGTGATCGCGAAGGTTTCGCCCGTCAGGAAAACGAATTGCGCGAGATGGGCGGCGCCGAAGGCCACGTGGAGCAGCTGAAGTCCCGTTATCCGGGCATGGTTGCGCTGGCGGCAGTGGGTGCTGCAGGTGTCGCAACCGCAGTGGCTGCCGAAGAGTTTGGCAGCTTCAGCCTCGATGACCTGCATGGGGATTCGCCGGCCCAGCCGGAACCTGCCGCCGAGTCTGCCCCGCTGGTGGGTGATCTCGATGATGCCTTCGACCTGGCGCTGGATGACCTCGAGCTGGAGGACGACAAGCCTGCGGCGCCGGTCGAGAGCAAGGACGACGAACTGTCGCTGGGCGATTTCGACCTGGATGATGACCTGGCGTTCGACGCGCCCGCTACCGAGCCGGTCAAGCCGGAAGATGACTTCGCCTTCGATCTCGACCTGGGCGAAGAACCGGCTGCCAAGCCTGCGGATGTTTCGCTGTCCGATAACCTGGCCGACTTTGCTCTCGATTTGGAAAAGGACGCCCCGTCGTCCGCTGAGGAAGACTTCCTGCTGGGGCTGGATGATGACGTGACGTCTCTGTCCGGTGTCAGCGCGGAGGAGTTCTCCCTCGACAAGGACACTGGCGTGAAGCAGTCGCTGGCCGATCTGCCGGATGATTTCGACCTGTCTCTGCCTGGCGAGGAATCCGAGCCGGTGAAGGCCGATGACGCATTCTCCGCTCAGCTCGACGAAGTGAGTGCCGAGCTGGATCGTCTGGCAGGTGACGTCGACGAGCCCAAGGCGTCGGAGCCTGCGCCGGAGGCCGCATTCGCGGCGAATGATCTTGAGCTGCCAGCCGACAGCGCCGATGAGGATGATGATTTCGACTTCCTCTCCGGTGCCGACGAGGCCGCCACCAAGCTCGATCTGGCGCGTGCCTACATCGACATGGGCGACACCGAAGGCGCCCGCGACATCCTCGACGAAGTGCTCACCGAGGGTAACGACAACCAGCAGCAGGAAGCGCGCGAACTGCTCGGGCGAATCGCCTGAGCCGGAAGGCTCCAGATAGATGAGTGAAGCTATACCCCAAGCGGCAGCCGAAGTGGCTGCCGCTGGCGTTTCCAGGATTGCCCTGGGCGTCGAATACAAAGGTGCGCGTTATCGCGGTTGGCAACGCCAGGAAGACGGCGTGCCTTCGGTGCAGGCCGCGCTGGAAAAAGCCCTGTCGAAAGTGGCCGACGGGCCCGTGTCCGTCCTCTGTGCCGGGCGCACCGATGCCGCAGTGCATGCCAGCGGCCAGGTCGTGCACTTCGACACGACTGTCGAGCGCCCGCTGAAAGCCTGGATCATGGGCAGCAATGCCAACCTGCCGGCCGACATCAGCGTGACCTGGGCGAAGGTGATGCCCGCGCATTTCCATGCGCGCTTCACCGCCATGGCGCGGCGTTACCGCTATGTGATCTACAACGACCAGATCCGCCCGGCGCACCAGTCCGAGGAGGTCACCTGGAACCACCGTCCGCTGGACGTTTCGCGCATGCGCGAAGCGGCGAAGGCGTTGGTCGGCACCCATGACTTCACCTCGTTCCGTGCCGTGCAGTGCCAGGCCAAATCGCCGGTAAAGACCGTGCATCACCTGGAGGTGATCGAGCATGGCCGCTTCATCGTCCTGGATATCCGCGCCAACGCATTCCTGCACCATATGGTGCGCAACTTCGCGGGCGTGCTGATGACCATCGGCGCCGGGGAGCGTCCGCTGGAGTGGGCTGCAGAAGTGCTGGCGGCGCGCGACCGGCGGGCCGGTGGCGTCACCGCGCACCCGTACGGGCTCTATCTGGTGCGCGTGGAGTACCCGGAGGAGTTCGAGTTGCCCGAGCGCTACCTGGGGCCACATTTCCTTTCAAGTTTGCCCGATATCCTTGGCTGACGATGCCAGGGGCATTTGCTACCATCGATCGATCACTTGCCTGAAGGTTACTGCATCTTGTCCGCCGTTCGCATCAAAATCTGCGGTATTACCCGTGTCGAGGATGCCCTCGCCGCCGCCGAGGCCGGCGCCGACGCGATCGGGCTGGTGTTCTACGCCAAGAGCCCGCGCGCAGTCAGCATCCAGCAGGCGCGGGCGATCATTGCTGCGTTGCCGCCCTTCGTCAGCACCGTCGGCCTGTTCGTCGATGCCAGTCGTTGCGAGTTGGGGGAGATCCTCGATGCGGTGCCGCTGGACGTCCTGCAGTTCCATGGTGACGAGACGCCTGAAGCCTGCTCCGGCTGGCACAAACGCTATCTTAAGGCCCTGCGCGTGAAGCCGGGTGACGATGTGGCGGCGCAGATCGCGAAGTACCCGCAGGCCAGCGGTTTCCTGCTGGATACCTACGTGGAAGGCGTGCCCGGCGGAACCGGCCAGGCGTTCGACTGGTCACTGGTGCCGAAAAGCGTGGATCGACCGCTGATCCTGGCGGGTGGGCTGACGCCCGAGAACGTGGCTGATGCCATCGTTCAGGTGCGTCCCTACGCGGTGGATGTCAGTGGCGGTGTGGAAGCCAGCAAGGGCATCAAGGACGCGCAGAAGATCCGCGACTTCATCGCTCAATGCCGGTCGGTGGCGTGATGCGGAATCTTCATGTGACGACGAGCGAGCTGCCGCCGTCCACTACCCAATCGCTGCCTGGCAGCGCTGGGAGTCGTCGGTGCAAGCCGCTGGCGCCCCGTATCGAGTGGTGTATTCATGGCGACGCTTCCGGCGGCGCCTGTGTTTGCGAGGGGTTCGGGTCTTGAGGCCGGAACCGCGACGATGAATTTGCTCAGGGACACGCGCGTGGCTTCAGGCCGTGCCCCTGCACTGGAGACGAGAGCATGAGCAACTGGCTGGTAGACAAGCTGATCCCTTCCATCATGCGTTCCGAGGCGAAGAAGAGCTCGGTTCCGGAAGGCCTGTGGCACAAGTGCCCGTCCTGCGAAGCGGTGCTGTACCGTCCCGAGCTGGAAAAGACCCTGGACGTCTGCCCGAAGTGCGATCACCACATGCGCATCGGCGCCCGTGCCCGCCTGGACATCTTCCTTGATGCCGACGGCCGCGCAGAACTCGGCGCCGAGCTGGAGCCGGTGGATCGTCTGAAGTTCCGCGACAGCAAGAAGTACAAGGACCGCCTGACCGCCGCGCAGAAAGACACTGGCGAGAAGGACGCGCTGATCTCCATGAGTGGCAAGCTGATGGGCATGCCGGTAGTGGCCAGTGCCTTCGAGTTCTCCTTCATGGGCGGCTCCATGGGCTCCATCGTCGGCGAGCGCTTCGTGCGTGCCGCCAACTACGCGCTGGAAAACCGTTGCCCGATGATTTGCTTCTCCGCCTCGGGCGGTGCGCGCATGCAGGAAGCCCTGATCTCCCTGATGCAGATGGCCAAGACCTCCGCCGCGCTGGCCCGTCTGCGCGAAGAGGGTATTCCGTTCATTTCCGTGCTGACCGACCCGGTCTATGGCGGCGTGTCCGCCAGTCTGGCGATGCTTGGCGATGTGATCGTCGGCGAGCCGCGCGCCCTGATCGGCTTCGCCGGCCCGCGCGTGATCGAGCAGACCGTGCGCGAGAAGCTGCCTGAAGGCTTCCAGCGCAGTGAGTTCCTGCTGGAGCACGGCGCCATCGACATGATCATTCACCGCTCCGAAATGCGCGAGCGGCTGGCCAAGCTGCTGGCCAAGTTCACCCACACTCCAAGTGCCGCCCTCGCAGGATGACCCAACGTACCCTTGCCGACTGGCTCAGCTATCTCGAACAACTCCACCCCACGGCAATCGACATGGGGCTGGACCGCTCCCGTGAGGTAGCCGGCCGGCTTGGGCTGGGGCGTCCCGCGCCCCGCGTGGTGACCGTCACCGGCACCAACGGCAAGGGTTCCACCTGCGCCTTCCTCGCCGCCCTGCTCGGCGAGCAGGGCCTGCGGGTCGGCGTGTACAGCTCGCCGCACCTGCTGCGCTACAACGAGCGCGTGCTCATCGAAAGTGTCGAAGCCAGCGATGAAGCGCTCTGTGAGGCCTTCGCCGCCGTCGAGGCGGCGCGTGGCGAAATCTCCCTGACCTACTTCGAAATGGGCACCCTCGCGGCCTTCTGGCTGTTCGAGCGCGCCGGCCTCGATGCCGTGGTGCTGGAAGTCGGTCTCGGCGGCCGCCTGGATGCGGTGAACCTGGTCGGCTCCGATGTCGCCGTGGTCACCAGCATCGGTATCGATCACGCCGACTGGCTGGGCG
Organism: Pseudomonas sp. SCB32; assembly: GCF_009189165.1. Taxonomy (NCBI): domain Bacteria; kingdom Pseudomonadati; phylum Pseudomonadota; class Gammaproteobacteria; order Pseudomonadales; family Pseudomonadaceae; genus Pseudomonas; species Pseudomonas sp. SCB32. Next base: position 4,329,218 of record NZ_CP045118.1, on the reverse strand, counting down.
ACACCCGCGAAAGCGTGGCCTTCGAGAAGGCTGGTATCTTCCGCGCCGGCAAGCCTGCCGTGTGTGGCGACCTGGAGCCGCCAGCGCCGATCATGGAGCAGGCGCGCAAGCTCGGATCGCCGCTGGTCTTGCGCGGTCGCGATTTCGACCTGGCGCTGGGTGAGGGCGACTGGCATTGGCGCGGTCGCAACGCCGCCGGGGAGGCTTTGGCGCTGCATAACCTGCCGCAACTCGATCTGCCGATGGAGAACGCGGCGCTGGCCTTGCAGGTCTATGCGCTGATGGACATGCCATGGCAGCCGGAGCAACTGGTCGCCGCCTTGCAGCGCACCCACGTCACCGGGCGCCTGGATCGTCGCACGGTGCACTGGCAGGGTGAAGAGCGCCATCTGCTGCTGGATGTGGGGCACAATCCGCATGCCGCGCAGTACCTGGCCGGTCGCCTGCGTGCGGCGCCGCCAAAGGGCCTGCGTCGTGCCGTGTTCGGCCTGCTGGCGGACAAGGATCTGGACGGCGTACTGGAACCCGTGCTCGGCTTGGTGCAGGATTGGGCCGTCGCGCCGCTGCCCACTGGTCGCAGTCGGCCGGCAGAAGAGCTGGAAGCTGCGCTGCGTGCCCGTGGCGCAAGCGTCAGTCGTCACGCGGACATCGCCGCGGCGCTCGAAGCGCAATGCAATGCGGCTTCGGCGGATGACGAAATTCTGGTGTTCGGTTCGTTCTACAGCGTGGCGGATGCCCTGGAGTGGCTCGTCAGGGCTGCTCGATAAGGAAAAGGGGAGTGATTCATGGCCTTGCTCGATAAGGGGCTCAAGCAGCGGGTTGTCGGTGCGCTGGTATTGCTGGCGCTGGCCATCATCTTCCTGCCGATGCTGTTTACCCGCGAGGACGAGATGCGTCAGGTCGTGGTCGAGGCGCCGGTAATGCCCAAGCCGCCGGCCATGCCCAGCGTCGAGGTACAGCCCACCGAGGTGCCTGAGCCTCAGGCGGAAGACGCGGAGGCCGCGGAACAGCCAGCTGTCACTGCTGCGCCGTCGACTCCTGCGCCGTCTATCCCCGTACCAACGGCTCCGGCCCAGTCGGCAGCTCCAGCGCCCAAGCCTGCCGCCCCGGCGCCTCAGCCGGTACAGACCCAGGCCAGCACTGCGCCGAAAGCGCCCGCGTCGGCTCCAGTCCCGGCTCCAGCCCAACGCCTGGATGCCAGCAACCTGCCGGTCAGCTGGTCGGTGCAGTTGGCCAGCCTGTCCAACCGTGCTCGTGCTGACGAGCTGCAGAAGCAGCTGCGCAGCCAGGGTTACAACGCCTATGTGCGCAGCTTCGACGGCATGAACCGTGTGTTCGTAGGTCCGGTGGTGGAGCGCGCCGAGGCCGATCGCCTGCGCGACCAGCTGGGCAAGCAGCAAAAGCTCAACGGTTTCGTCGTGCGCTTCCAGCCTGAGCGCGGCTGAGCCGCTTCGTTAGCCTGACTCAATCAGCCCCAAGTCAAACTGGGGCTCCGCTAAATCGAAGGCCTCTGCTAAAATGCGGGGCCTTTCCGTTTCTGGGCCGCAACGTGGCATTTACCTGGGTCGATTGGACGATGATCGGCATCATCGTCATTTCCAGCCTGATCAGCTTGAGTCGTGGCTTCGTCAAGGAAGCCCTGTCGCTGGTCACCTGGATCGTAGCCGGTGCGGTCGCCTGGATGTTCGGCGGCGCGCTGGCCGAGCATCTCGCACCCTACATTCAGCTGCCCTCGGGGCGCGTCATCGCCGCTTGCGCCATTCTTTTCGTCATCACGCTGCTGCTGGGCGCACTCGTCAATTTCCTCATCAGCGAGCTGGTGCGGGTGACCGGCATGTCCGGCACCGACCGCGTGCTCGGCATGGTTTTCGGTGGCGCTCGTGGCGTGCTGCTGGTGGTGCTGCTGGTCGGCCTGCTGAGCCTTGCTCCGGTGCAACAGGACCCGTGGTGGCAGCAATCGGTGCTGCTGCCACACTTCCTGATCGTCGCCGACTGGTCGAAGAACACCATTCTGACTTTTGCCGGGCACTGGATGTCCGGCGTTACCATTGCTCCGCCGTCCGGAGTGGGTACTTTGCTGCCGGCCCAGTGACGGGCGGGTGGAGGCGACGGGAAGCCGTCGCCGCAACGGCAGGTCCGGTGGATACTGCCGAGTAACGGATTGTTTTAGCCTGAAACCAACTAGGGGTTGCGTCGCATGTGTGGCATCGTCGGTATCGTGGGCAAGTCGAACGTCAATCAGGCGCTCTATGACGCGCTCACCGTTCTCCAGCATCGTGGCCAGGACGCTGCGGGGATCGTCACCTGTCAGGATGACCGCCTGTACCTGCGCAAGGACAACGGCCTGGTCCGTGACGTCTTCCAGCAGCGTCACATGCAGCGCCTGGTCGGCAAGATCGGTATTGGCCACGTGCGCTACCCGACCGCGGGCAGCTCCAGCTCTGCCGAGGCGCAGCCGTTCTACGTGAACTCGCCTTACGGCATCACCCTGGCGCACAACGGCAACCTGACCAACGTCGAGCAGCTGGCCAAGGAAATCTACGAATCCGACCTGCGCCACGTGAACACCAACTCCGACTCGGAAGTGTTGCTCAACGTGTTCGCCCATGAGCTGGCGGTGCGCAACAAGCTGCAGCCCACCGAGGAAGACGTCTTCGCCGCTGTGGCTGGCGTGCATGCCCGCTGCGTCGGTGGCTACGCCGTGGTGGCGATGATCACCGGCTACGGCATCGTCGGCTTCCGCGACCCCCATGCGATCCGCCCGATCGTCTTCGGCCAGCGCCACACCGAGAACGGCGTGGAATACATGATCGCCTCGGAAAGCGTGGCCCTGGACGTTCTCGGCTTCACCCTGATCCGCGACCTGGCGCCGGGCGAAGCGGTGTACATCACCGAAGACGGCAAGCTGTTCACCCGCCAGTGCGCGGCCAACCCGCAGTACGCCCCGTGCATCTTCGAGCACGTCTACCTGGCGCGTCCGGACTCGATCATGGACGGCATCTCGGTCTACAAGGCGCGCCTGCGCATGGGCGAGAAGCTGGCCGACAAGATCATGCGCGAGCGTCCGGATCACGACATCGACGTGGTCATCCCGATCCCGGACACCAGCCGTACCGCCGCGCTGGAGCTGGCCAACCGCCTGGGCGTGAAGTTCCGCGAAGGCTTCGTGAAGAACCGCTACATCGGCCGTACCTTCATCATGCCCGGCCAGGCCGCGCGCAAGAAGTCGGTTCGCCAGAAGCTCAATGCCATCGAGCTGGAATTCCGCGGCAAGAACGTGATGCTGGTGGACGACTCCATCGTCCGTGGCACCACCTGCAAGCAGATCATCCAGATGGCCCGTGAGGCCGGCGCGAAGAACGTCTACTTCTGCTCCGCCGCCCCAGCCGTGCGTTACCCCAACGTCTATGGCATCGACATGCCGAGCGCCCACGAGCTGATCGCCCACAACCGCAGCACCGAAGAGGTCTGCGAGCTGATCGGCGCCGACTGGCTGGTGTATCAGGACCTGCAGGACCTGATCGAATCCACCGAGGGCGGCAAGATCAAGATCGAGCACTTCGACTGCGCCGTGTTCAACGGTGAATACGTCACCGGTGACGTCGACGAAGCCTATCTGAACAAGATCGAGCAGGCGCGCAACGACGCGACCAAGACCAAGGGTGCCGCGGTAAGCGCCATCATCGATCTGTACAACGACTGACTGATTCAGAAACGAATAGGGGAGAGCAGGGCATGGCTCAGGATTGGGAAGCCGGTCGGCTGGACAGCGATCTGGAGGGCGTCGGTTTCGATACCCTCGCGGTGCGCGCCGGCCAGCGTCGCACCCCGGAGGCTGAACACGGCGAAGGCCTGTTCACCACCTCCAGCTACGTGTTCCGTAGCGCCGCCGATGCGGCCGCGCGTTTCGCCGGTGAAGTGCCGGGCAACGTCTACTCGCGCTACACCAACCCCACGGTGCGTACCTTCGAGGAGCGCATCGCCGCGCTGGAAGGCGCCGAGCAGGCGGTGGCCACCTCCACCGGCATGTCGGCGATCCTTTCCCTGGTGATGAGCCTGTGCAGTGCCGGCGACCACGTGCTGGTCTCCCGCAGCGTGTTCGGCTCGACCATCAGCCTGTTCGAGAAGTACTTCAAGCGCTTCGGCATCCAGGTGGACTACCCGCCGCTGAGTGACCTGAAGGCCTGGGAAGCGGCCTGCAAGCCGAACACCAAGCTGTTCTTCGTCGAGTCGCCGTCCAACCCGCTGGCCGAGTTGGTGGATATCGCTGCGCTGGCCGATATCGCCCACGCCAAGGGCGCGCTGCTGGCGGTGGACAACTGCTTCTGCACCCCGGCGCTGCAGCAGCCGCTGAAGCTGGGCGCGGATGTGGTGATCCACTCGGCGACCAAGTACATCGACGGCCAGGGTCGTACCATGGGCGGCGTTGTCGCCGGTCGCCGCGCGCAGATGGAGCCCGTTGTCGGCTTCCTGCGTACCGCCGGCCCGACCCTGAGCCCGTTCAACGCCTGGATCTTCATCAAGGGTCTGGAAACTCTGCGCGTGCGCATGCAGGCCCACAGTGCCTCGGCCCAGCAGGTCGCCGAGTGGCTGGAGCAGCAGCCGGGCGTGGAGCGCGTGTACTACGCGGGCCTGCCGAGCCATCCGCAGCACGAGCTGGCCAAGCGTCAGCAGAAGGGCTTCGGCGCGGTGGTGAGCTTCGAGGTGAAGGGCGACAAGGCAGCAGCCTGGCGCTGCATCGATGCCACCCGGATGATCTCCATCACCACCAACCTGGGTGACACCAAGACCACCATCGCGCACCCGGCGACCACCTCCCACGGGCGCCTGTCGCCGCAGGAGCGCGAGAACGCCGGTATCCGTGACAACCTGATCCGCGTTGCCGTGGGCCTGGAGGATGTCGCCGACATCACGGCCGACCTGGCGCGGGGTCTGGCTGCCCTGTGAGCGCGACTGATATCTTCGGTAACGGCCGCGTCGCCCTGGTGACGGGTGCGGCGCGCGGCATCGGCCTGGGCGTCAGCGCCTGGCTGATCGCCGAGGGCTGGCAGGTGGTGCTGGCGGACATCGATCGCGAGCGCGGGCCGAAAGTGGCCCAGGCGTTGGGCGAGCGAGCCGGCTTCGTGGCGCTGGACGTGGCCAACGAGGCGCAGGTGGCAGCGGCGGTCGCCGAGGTGATCGGCCAGTACGGTCGCCTCGATGCGGTGGTGAGCAACGCTGCCATCTCCCGTCCGCACAATACGCCACTGGAAGGCCTGGGCCTGAACGAGTGGAACCGCTCCCTGGCAGTGAACCTCACCGGCCCGATGCTGCTGGCCAAGCACTCGGCTCCGTACCTGCGTGCGCACAACGGCTGCATCGTCAACATCGCGTCGACCCGGGCCCACCAGTCCGAGCCGAACTCCGAAGCCTACGCCGCGAGCAAGGGTGGGCTGTTGTCGCTGACCCATGCCCTGGCCAGCAGCCTGGGGCCGGACATTCGCGTCAACGCCATTTCCCCCGGCTGGATCGATGCCCGCGACCTGCGTGCCCGCGAAGCCGAGCCGCTCACTGAACTGGACCATGACCAGCACCTGGTCGGCCGGGTCGGGACGGTGGAGGATGTCGCAGCGGCGGTCTCCTGGCTGATCGGCGAAAGCGCCGGCTTCGTCACTGGCCAAGAGCTGGTGATCGACGGTGGCATGGCGTGCAAGATGATCTACCTCGACTGAGTGTCGGGTGTGGAAGAGGAGGGCGGCCTGAGGGCCGCCCTTTTTCTTTTCCGGCCGCTTCGGGCGTTTGGCAGCTCGCGAGCGCCGAAGCTCAGTTGTAGGAGCGGGCCATGCCCGCGATCGCGCGCATGGCCCGCTCCTACAGGTTGGCACCATGCTTCGCTGCAAGGAGAGTTTCGCGGGCAAGATCCGCTCCTGCGAAAACAGAGTCTCCCTGAAGCGATCTAGCTCGTGAACCTGAGGTCGCTGACAGCGCGCCGAACTTTTTTCGAGGAAAATGAAAAAAATTTCAATCAGGGCATTGACTTAGGATCTGCCGACTGTAGAATGCGCCCCACTTCGAGACGAAGGGTGATTAGCTCAGCTGGGAGAGCATCTGCCTTACAAGCAGAGGGTCGGCGGTTCGATCCCGTCATCACCCACCACTCTCGCAAGTTACGCGCAGCGGTAGTTCAGTCGGTTAGAATACCGGCCTGTCACGCCGGGGGTCGCGGGTTCGAGTCCCGTCCGCTGCGCCATTTTCCCCCTCCTTGGTTCCTACCCCGAACCAGCTTGTAGAGCGAATAGCTCCAGGCACAAGGAGGTTGCTTTACCGGACGCAAGTCCAACCGACACGCAGCGGTAGTTCAGTCGGTTAGAATACCGGCCTGTCACGCCGGGGGTCGCGGGTTCGAGTCCCGTCCGCTGCGCCATATTCGAAAACCCTCAGGTAGCAATACCTGAGGGTTTTTTCGTTGTGCCTCGGAAAACTCCCTTCCTCCCATTCCCGTTTCTGTAAGGTCCTGTCACAGCTCGGTCACCTCCTGCCTCTAGGTTTATCCTGCGCCTTTTACTAAAACCGGATCGAACGGTCAGGAGACAGCCAATGGACGACTATAAGGAAGAACTGCTGGAACTGCACGCTGAGCAGGACGATGCGCCGGAGTGCGCCGATGACGCCACGGAGATGTGATCAGGCGCTGTGGCGCTGGGCGCGGCGGAATTCGCCCGGGGTCTGCCCGCTCCAGCGCTTGAAAGCGCGCTGGAATGCCTCGGCCGAGGCGAAGCCGAGCAGGTAAGCGATTTCGCCGAAGGCGAGGTCCGTGTCGCGGATGTAGATCATCGCCAGGTCGCGGCGGGTGTCGTTGAGGATGCTGCGGAACTGCGTGCCTTCTTCGGCCAGTTTGCGGCGCAATGTCCAGGTCGGCAGTTTCAGGCGTGCGGCGACTTCCTCCAGGTCCGGTTCGCGACCGTTGAGCATCGGGCCCAGCAGCTGGGCGACGCGTTCGCGCAGGCTGCGGGTGCGGGTCAACTGCTCAAGTTCCTTCTCGCAGATTTCCAGCAATTGCCGCCAGGTGCTCGGACAGTGGTCCGGGTTGCTGCGCGCAAGCGCTGCCTGATCCAGGCGCAATTGGTTGTGCTCCGCGCCGAACTCCACCGGGCAGCCCAGCATTTCCTCGAAGCGCGACGCCCAGGTGGGCGCCGGATACTCGATCTCGATCTTCTCCGGTCGCAACGGTTGCGCGCCGATGCTGCCGAGCATGCTCACCCAGCCAGCCAGCACCGAGTCCACCACGAAGCGGTTGTAGGCGTTGTACGGGCTGATGGAGTAAAAGCGCAGCCAGGCACCGCTGGCGTCCTCGATGAAGCTGCTCTGGCCTCGATAGTTCTGCGCGTAGAGCGGCTCGAAGCGGATCAGCGCGCGGGCTGCGGCGCGCAGGTTGGGTGCCTGCGCGGCGGTGACACCGGCAAGGCCGCTCTGGCCCGGTCGGCTCAACTGGCCCATGCGCAGGCCCAGGGCGGGGTCGCCGCTCTGCTGGATGGCGGCGTGGCCCAGGCGCATGTAGCGGGGGATCGACAGGCGTGCGCCGGGTTCACCGAGGCGCGCGTTATCCAGGCCGTATTGCTCCAGCAGCGGCTGCGGGGCGACGCCGCTTTCCGCCAGGGCGTCGGCGAGGCTGTGTACGAAGCCCACCGACAGGTCGCCCAGACGCATGGTTGGGCGGGTCATAGCCAGAGATTGATCAGGCGCGCGCCGGGGCCTTCGGGCGCCAGGGTATGGCTGTCGCCGCTGACCACCAGGCTGCGGCCGTCGCTGCCCAGGTCCCAGAGGTGGCCGCGGAGGAACACGGTGATGCCGGCATGGGCGCCGCTTTCGCTAATGCGTCCGGCCAGCGCCAGGCGCTCCCAGGCTTCGCCCTCGGTCAGTTGGCCGGGCTTGAGGGTGACATCGGTGGGTGTGGGGGCGCCGTTGTAGCCCTTCCACGGCTTGCTCCAGTTGCCATTGCCCGTGAGGAACGCCGGCACCGCGATGAAGTCAGGCTTGTTCGCCGCCAGCGCGGTGTAGCCGGCGGGATACCAGCTGTCGGCGCAGATCAGTACGCCCAGACGTCCAGCCGGGGTCTGCAGGACCTGAAGATCGTTGGCATCGCTGCCGCGGGTGAAGCCTTTCTCCTCGTCGATGGGGAACAGCTTGCGCTGCGGCTCGCCCAGCGGCAGGCCGTTGCTGCCAAAGACCTGGCTGACGTTGTAGAGGCGGCCATTGCCGGTGCGGATCTGGCCCTCGACGATCTGCGGATTGGGCAGCACGATGGAGCCGGCGACTATGGTCACGCCGAACTCCCTGGCCAGACCGCCGAAGAGCATTTGATAGTCGTGGGCCATGTCCACCGCCTTCATGCGGAACAGGGCGTCGGCCATGCGGTCCTCACTCTTGGCGCCGAGCCAGCCGCGTGCCACTTTCAGCGGGTTGCTGGCGACCATCCACTCCATGGCTTCGGCCAGGTGTTCGGTCTGGTAGACCTCGGGCTTCTCGCCAGCGGCTACCAGCCAGGTGCCGATGTGTTCGGGGAAGACCACCACGGTGCGGGCATTGATCAGCCCTTCGTCGCGGGCCTTGGCCAGGTAGGCGTGGAATTTCAGGCGTAGTCGCTCGACGCTCTGGTAGTCCTGGGTGAAGAGCTCCGGTTGTACACCCAGCAGGTTGCCGCGCTCGGAGGGTTCGCCCTGGTTGAGCGCGACCTGGCTGCGCAGGTCGGAGAGGTAGTGGCCCACCGGGCGACGCTCCGCCCAGCCGGCATAGCCGGCAAACAGGATAACCAGGATGAGGAAGATCAGCTTGCGCATGGGGAACGAGTACTCGGTAGATGCTCCACAGGGTAGGGGTTAGGTCGTTCGTTGCCAAGTCGCCGTGTCATCTTCGATCAGTAAGTTGTTACTTTTGATCATTGAGTGGGGCGGGGTGGCTCCTTAGAGTCTGCCTCATACCGACCGCACCCCGTGCCTCCCGTTCCATGAGCGCGCGAGCCGAGGGTGCGGCGCCACCGTGACTGCTGGAGGACGTATGACCGCCCCTTATCCGCACCTGCTCGCCCCGCTGGACCTGGGCTTCACCACCCTGCGCAACCGAACCCTGATGGGCTCCATGCACACCGGCCTGGAGGAGAAGCCGCAAGGCTTCGAGCGTATGGCTGCCTACTTTGCCGAGCGCGCCCGCGGCGGTGTCGGCCTGATGGTCACCGGGGGCATCGGTCCGAACGAAGAGGGTGGTGTGTACTCCGGCGCAGCCAAGCTGAGTACCCCGGAAGAGGCCGAGAAGCACAAGGTCGTCACCCAGGCGGTGCACGAGGCGGGCGGCAAGATCTGCATGCAGATCCTCCACGCCGGCCGTTATGCCTACAGCCCCAAGTCCGTCGCGCCCAGCGCCATTCAGGCGCCGATCAACCCGTTCAAGCCGCGCGAGCTGGATGAAGAGGGCATCGAGAAGCAGATCGCCGACTTCGTCAATTGCTCGAGCCTGGCCCAGGTGGCCGGCTACGACGGCGTCGAGATCATGGGTTCGGAAGGCTACTTCATCAACCAGTTCCTCGCCGCCCACACCAACCACCGCACCGACCGTTGGGGTGGAAGCTACGAAAACCGCATGCGCCTGCCGGTGGAAATTGTCCGCCGCGTGCGCGAGGCCGTCGGCCCGAACTTCATCATCATCTATCGCCTGTCGATGCTCGACCTGGTGGAGGGTGGCAGCACCTGGGACGAGATCGTCCTGCTGGCCAAGGCCATCGAGAAGGCCGGCGCGACCATCATCAACACCGGCATCGGCTGGCACGAAGCGCGTATCCCGACCATCGCCACCAAGGTGCCGCGCGCGGCCTTCACCAAGGTCACCGCCAAGCTGCGCGGCGAGATCGGCATCCCGCTGGTCACCACCAACCGCATCAACACCCCGGAAGTGGCTGAACAGGTGCTGGCCGAAGGCGATGCCGACATGGTCTCCATGGCTCGTCCGTTCCTCGCCGACCCGGACTTCGTCAACAAGGCCGCCGAAGGTCGCGCTGACGAGATCAACACCTGCATCGGTTGCAACCAGGCGTGCCTGGACCACACCTTCGGCGGCAAGCTGACCAGCTGCCTGGTCAACCCGCGCGCCTGCCACGAGACCGAGCTGAACTACATCCCGACCACCCACGTGAAGAAGATCGCCGTGGTTGGTGCCGGCCCTGCCGGTCTGTCCGCGGCCACCGTGGCCGCCGAGCGTGGTCATGAGGTGACCCTGTTCGACGCCGCCGGCGAGATCGGCGGTCAGTTCAACGTGGCCAAGCGCGTGCCGGGCAAGGAAGAGTTCTACGAGACCCTGCGCTACTTCAAGCGCAAGGTGGAAACCACCGGCGTCAACCTGCGCCTGAACACCCGCGTCAGTGTCGACGACCTGGCCAAGGGTGGCTTCGACGAGATCATCCTGGCCACCGGCATCGTGCCGCGCACCCCAGCCATCCCGGGCATCGACAACGCCAAGGTGATCAGCTATCTGGACGCCATCCTCGAGCGCAAGCCGGTGGGCAGCCGTGTGGCGGTGATCGGCGCCGGCGGCATCGGCTTCGATGTCTCCGAATACATCACCCACGACGGTGAATCCACCAGCCTCGATCGTCATGCCTTCTGGAAGGAGTGGGGCATCGACGAGAATCTGGAGGCCCGTGGCGGCGTTGCCGGCATCAAGCCGCACCCGCACGCGTCGGCGCGCCAGGTGTTCCTGCTGCAGCGCAAGAAGTCCAAGGTCGGCGACGGCCTGGGCAAGACCACCGGCTGGATCCACCGCACGGGCCTGAAGAACAAGCAGGTGCAGATGCTCAACAGCGTCGAATACCTGAAGGTCGATGGCGATGGCCTGCATATCAGCGTTGCCGGTGGTGAGCCGCAGCTGCTGCCGGTGGACACCGTGGTCGTCTGCGCCGGCCAGGAGCCGCTGCGCGAGCTGCACGACGGCCTGGTCGCCGCCGGCCAGAGCGTTCACCTGATCGGGGGGGCCGACGTGGCCGCCGAGCTGGACGCCAAGCGTGCCATCAATCAGGGATCGCGCCTCGCCGCCGAGCTCTGATTCGCAAGATCTGGAAAGCAGGTCCCGGAAAGTTCTCCCGGGGCCTGCGTTTTTTGCTGAATGCCAAACTGCATCACAGATTTATCTCTCCGCTCAACCGGTTAACCTGACCGGCAGGTCGGCTGCGAACCCAGTCACATTGCCTGCGACATTATTTCCCCTAGACTGGTCCGAATGTCAGGGCATTCCTGCCATCAGGGTGCCACTTTCCTACGGCATCATTTCCCAGACTTCCTCCCGCACAGGCCCAGAGGTCAATCGATGAGCATGCAGAAGAAGCCTCAGATGGTGGAAGCCGTGGTCTTCTTCAATGACCGTGGCGTTTGCAAGGAAATGCTCTACCCCGAATTCGAGGCGCTGCTCGACAACGTCGTGCAGATGCCGGATCTCGCCGAGCAGCAGGTGCGGCTGGCCTATGTGCTGATCAATCCGCGCCTGATGATCAAGGCGGCGGTGTTCTTCTACCTGGACTTCGACGAGAAGGGCGAGGCCGATCGCGGCTGGAACCTGCCCCTGCGCAACCTGTCCGAGCGCGCCGGCCGTGGTCCGGACCTGGGCGCCGGGCCGATCCGCCTGGCCTCTCGCAGCCAGTGCCCGGTGTCCTGGCACCAGATGCACCTTTGGGACCCGGATCTTGAAGGCGACAACACCCCTCTGACTCAGCTGCGCGCCGCGGCCAAGCGCAACAACCTCGGCCTGCTGGTGGAAGAGGAACCGGTGGCCGTCGAGCCCGAGCGCCTGCAGATGGCGGCCGAGCACCAATGGTATGCACCCTCCGAGGAAGAGTCCCGCGAAACGGCCGAGAAGCTGGCGCGGGAGATGCTCCAGGAGCACCAGCAGAAGACCGCCGAGCTGCTCGACCAGCACGAAACCCGCCTGTCGCAGATTAGCCTGCGGCACGAACAGGAACTCAGTCGCCTGAAGCTCGATGCGCAGGAGCAGGTCAAGGTGTTGCAGGCCGAAGCCACGGCGCTGCGCGACGGGCTCAAGCGCGAGGAAGAGATCAATGCCGGCCTGCGCCAGGAACTGGACGGGCAGGTCAGTGGATTCCAGCGTGGCCGTGAGGAGCTGACCGCACAGTTGCGGCAGATCGAGGCGAGTGGCCGCGACGAACTGGAGCAGCTGCGCCAACAGATCGAAGACGAGGCCAAGGGCCGTATCGTCGCGCTGGAGGCCCAGTATCGGGAGCAGGTTTCCATCCGCGATGCGGAACTGGGCTACCGCAATGAGCTGGACCAGCAGCTGCTGTATGAGAATCAGCAGCTTCAGCAGGAAATACTGACGTTGCGCCAGGAGACTGAAGGGCAGCGTCAGGAGCTCGAACAGTTGCGGCGCGACATCGAGCAGGTTCGTCAGGAAAGCACCCAGCTGCGCCAGGAAAGCGCCCAGCTACACCAGGAAAGTGCCCAGCTTCGCCAGGAGGGCACGCAGCTGCGCGCGCAGGCCGGGCAGGCGGAGCAGCTGCAGCAGAGTGTCGAGAGCCTGCGCCAGGAGTTGGCCGCGCAGTCGGCCCAGGCGGCGGACAGTTCGATGCTGGAGCGTCTGTCGGAGCAGGGGGTTATCTTCGTGGTCTATCACCCGGGGGCCGGCCACCTGACCCTGTCGCTTTCGGATGTCACTCGTTATCAGGAAAACCCGATGGCCTTCGCCGCCGCCAAGTGCTTCGTCTCGGAGGACCAGTACCGCCAATGGCTGGCGCACTACCAGCAGCCGACCTGCGAGGGGCGGCTGTCCAATGGCGACCGTTGCGCCCTGCCGATCGACCGTGTGGAGACGCCCGGACGATTCGTCGAAGGTGACAGCAACTGCTGCGCCCGCCACAAGACGGCCGGCCGCCTGCGCAGCGTGACCACGGCTTGAGCGGGCGCCTTGCAATACCCAGACTGGCGCCCCGTCGCACCCCTGCAATCGGTTCACCTGGATTGGCTTGAGCGCGCCGGCATCGAGCTGGCGCTGTTGCGCCTGGACCAGGTCGACGCGCTGGTTTCGGGCAATAAATGGTTCAAGCTCGCCCCCTACCTGAAACAGGCTGCCGATCTTGGTCTTGAGGGCGTGATGAGCCTGGGCGGTGCCCATTCCAATCACCTCCACGCCCTGGCGGCGGCCGGCGCCCGTTTTGGTTTTCGCACCGTCGGGCTGCTGCGCGGCGAAGAGCAGGACAATCCCACGGTCGCCGACCTGCGCCAACTTGGTATGCAACTGCACTGGCTGGGTTACGGTGGCTACCGCCGACGCCATGAAGCGGATTTCTGGAAGCACTGGCGCGAGCGATATCCCGACCTGCTGCCGGTGGGTGAGGGCGGCGGCGGTTTGCCGGGGGCGCAGGGCTGTGCGCTGCTGGTGGCGCAGATTCGCGGCCAATTGGCGGGCCTTGGCTGGAGCGACTACCAGCAGCTATGGGTTGCCTGCGGCACCGGCACCACCCTGGCCGGCCTGGTGCTGGGCGAGGATGGAGCGCACCCGGTGGTAGGTGCATTGGCGGTGCCGCCGGGGCACGGCGTCGAGGAACAGGTTCCCGAGCTATTGACGGAGGCGGGAGTCGAGGCATCGGGCTACCGATTGGTCGACGCCAGCCGGGGCGGCTTCGCGCGGATCGACCCTGAGTTGGCGCGCTTCATCCTGGACTCCGAAGCCGAGAGCGGCGTGCCGCTGGAGCCGCTGTACACCGGCAAGCTGCTGCTGGCATTGCGCGATGAGGTCGCTGCCGGGCGGATCGTCCGAGGCAGTCGCATTGTCGCCGTCCACACTGGCGGCCTGCAGGGGCGAAGGGCGATGCAGGAACGCCTCCAGGAGCTTGCCGCTCAGCGCGAATAGCCGCTGTGTACTCGCGGCCAGCGGTCGCCCACCAGGAACAGTCGTTCCTGTTCGCGCCAGCGCCCGTCCTGGAACGCCAGGCGAACCAGCAACTGCGGGAAACCGTCCTCCGGCAGCTGTGTCAGCCAGTCGGTGAACTGCGCGGCGCTCCAGCGTTCATCGGCATCGCAGGCGGCCGGCGCCAGCCAGCGCTTGCGTGACAGCACCTGCCAGCCCTCGGGATGCACCTCCTGATAGCGCGGCCACTCACTGCGATGCAGCCAGCGGCCGTGCAGGTGGTGGTCGCTGGCACCGGAAGGGGGCGGGCAGCGCGTCGGCCAGGGATAGAACAGGTAACCGCCGAGCCAGAGCCCTGCCGAGGGAGTGGCCTCGCTGAATTCTCGAACCACGCACAGGCCTTCGATCGTCGCCGAGAGCGGCAACTGGTGCTGGTAGAAGTGTTCGATCTTGCGCAGGAGATGGTCCTCCGCGCCGGGACCGAGCCAGGCGTTCGGTCCATCCGCGCTGGGGCCCAGGTAGAGCTTGATGGCCAGCTCCAGGTGGTGCAGGCCGTCGTCGTCCTCCAGCAGCAGGTCCAGCTCGCCAAGGGTGTGGCCGTTGTCGCGCACGGGCAGGTTGGCGGCCAGCAGGCGCAGGTCGGGTGCCTGTTCCAGGGCGTACTGCCAGAGTCGCTCATAGTAGCGGCCCAGGCGCTGGTGTGGCGTGGTGTCCAGTTGCTCCAGCAGCTTGGCGGGAGAGTGCTCCTGGGCTCGCAGCCAGTCGGCCAGGCACTCGGGTTCGGCAAGCCAACGGCTGGCGGCCAGCGGGTGACGCAGGGCCGGGCTGCCTGGAGTCAGCAGGGGCGGGGAGAGCAGCGTCCAGGCCAGATCGCGGACCAGTGGCTGGCGCAGCTCGGTCAACAGTTCGTTCAGCAGGGGGGTGAGAGCGCTCATTCCTCTAGCCTAGCCGCTCACGCAGCGCTGCGGTTTGCCGCTGCTTCGGCGTTTCGCCCATAATTCCGACATTCCCGCACCGCAAAGCTGTCCGGAGTCCCATGGAACCCTTTCGCAATATCGGCATCATCGGCCGCCTGGGCAGTACCCAGGTCCTGGAAACCATCCGTCGGCTGAAGCGCTTCCTCATCGAGCGCCACCTGCACGTGATCCTCGAGGACACCATCTCCGAGGTGCTGCCCGGCCACGGTCTGCAGACCTGCTCACGGAAGAT
Source organism: Pseudomonas sp. SCB32 (assembly GCF_009189165.1). Taxonomy (NCBI): domain Bacteria; kingdom Pseudomonadati; phylum Pseudomonadota; class Gammaproteobacteria; order Pseudomonadales; family Pseudomonadaceae; genus Pseudomonas; species Pseudomonas sp. SCB32. Next base: position 4,314,131 of record NZ_CP045118.1, on the reverse strand, counting down.
CATGGGCGAGATCTGCGACCTGGTGATCGTGGTCGGCGGCGACGGCAGCATGCTCGGCGCGGCGCGCGCCCTGGCGCGGCACAAGGTGCCGGTGCTGGGGATCAACCGTGGCAGCCTGGGCTTCCTCACCGACATACGCCCGGACGAGCTGGAAACCAAGGTCGCCGAAGTGCTCGGCGGCCAGTACATCGTCGAAAGCCGCTTCCTGCTCGACGCCCAGGTGCGCCGCCACGGCGAGTCCATCGGCCAGGGTGATGCGCTGAACGACGTGGTGCTGCACCCCGGCAAGTCCACGCGGATGATCGAGTTCGAGCTGCACATCGACGGCCAGTTCGTCTGCAGCCAGAAGGCCGACGGCCTGATCGTCGCCACCCCGACCGGCTCTACCGCCTATGCGCTGTCCGCCGGCGGACCGATCATGCATCCCAAGCTCGACGCCATCGTCGTCGTGCCGATGTATCCGCATACCCTGTCGGGCCGCCCCATCGTGGTCGACGGCAACAGCGAGCTGAAGATCGTCGTCTCGCCGAACATGCAGATCTACCCGCAGGTGTCCTGTGACGGGCAGAACCACTTCACCTGCGCGCCGGGCGACACCGTCACGGTGAGCAAGAAGCCGCAGAAGTTGCGCCTGATCCACCCGATCGACCACAACTACTACGAAGTCTGCCGGACCAAGCTGGGCTGGGGCAGCCGCCTCGGGAGCAGTGAGTGATGGAACTCGACCCCTCACGCGGTTATGACCTGATCGGCGACATCCACGGCTGCGCCAATACCCTGGATTATCTGCTGGAGCGCCTCGGCTACCGGTTGCAGGGCGGTGTCTGGCGGCACGCCCGGCGGCAGGCGCTGTTCCTCGGCGACATCATTGACCGCGGGCCGCGCATCCGCGAGGCGCTGCACCGGGTGCACGACATGGTCGCCGTCGGTGAAGCGCTGTGCATCATGGGTAACCACGAGTTCAATGCCCTCGGCTGGTCGACCCCGGCGGCGCCCGGCAGTGGCCGGCAGTACGTGCGCGAGCACACGCCGCGCCACGCCAGGCTGATCAAGGAAACCCTGGATCAATTTGAAGGCCATCCGGCGGACTGGCGGGATTTCCTCGGCTGGTTCCAGGAGATGCCGCTGTTCCTCGACGCCGGGCACTTCCGCATGGTTCACGCCTGCTGGGACCACGACGTGATCGACGCGCTGCGCCAGCAGTTCCACGATGGTCGCATCGACGAGGCCTTCCTCAAGGCCACCGCCGAGCCGGGCAGCTTCGCCCAGCAAGCCTGTGACCGCCTGCTGCGCGGCACCGACATGCGCTTGCCCAACGGCCTGACCCTGACCGGTAGCGACGGCTTCACCCGCGCCTTCTTCCGCACCAAGTTCTGGGCGGAGGATCGCGCGCCGGAGACCTACGGCGACATCGTGTTCCAGCCTGATGGGCTGCCCGATGAGGTGGCCAGCGAGCGCCTGAGCGAGGAGCAGAAGTCCCGCCTGCTGACCTACGGCGCCGACGAGCCGCTGCTCTTCGTTGGCCACTACTGGCGGCGCGGCACGCCGGCGCCGATCCGGCCCAACCTGGCCTGCCTGGACTACAGCGCGGTGATGTACGGCAAGCTGGCGGCCTATCGGCTGGACGACGAAACGCGGCTGGAACGCAGCAAATTCGTGTGGGTGGATGTGAAGCGTCCGGAGGGCGATGCGTGAGTGTGGTTGAAGCGATACGGCTGCCGGCGGCGGTCGACCTGGGTGAGTTCGTCACTCTGCTGCGGCGTCTGAACGTTCCCTTCCGGGTCAGTGAGGAATCGGGCGAGCAGGTGCTCTGGGTGCCCAATGCCCAGTTGGCCGAGCAGGTGCGTACCCTGTACGAGCGTTATCCGCAGGGTGACCCGCAGTTCAGCGTGCAGGCCGAGCGCCGACGTGCCGGACCGGGGTTGCTGGAGCAGCTGAAACTGAGCTGGATGACCGCTGCGGTGTTGCTGGTGACCTGCCTCGTCGCCGCCGTGACCCTGCTCGGTACCTACCCGGAGACGATGCGCTGGCTGACGTTCCAGGATTTCCGCATGGTCAGCGAGGACCAGCTGGTGTTCGTGCCGCTGTCCGAGACGTTGGCATCCGGGCAATGGTGGCGGCTGGTCACACCGATGCTGATTCACTTCGGCTGGCTGCACCTGGCGATGAACGGCATGTGGTACTGGGAGCTGGGGCGGCGCATCGAGTACCGCCAGGGTGGCTGGATGCTGCTGGGCCTGAGCCTGAGCTTTGGACTGGTCTCCAACGTCGTGCAGTACGGCGTCAGTGGGTCGAGCCTGTTCGGCGGCCTGTCCGGCGTGCTCTACGGGCTGCTCGGCCATTGCTGGATCTTCCAGCGCATGGCGCCGACCCCGGCTTACCACCTGCCCAAGGGCGTGGTGGCGATGATGCTGATCTGGCTGCTGGTGTGCCTGTCCGGGGTGATCGACCTGCTCGGCTTCGGCTCCATCGCCAATGGCGCGCACGTCGGCGGGCTGGTCGCTGGTTGCCTGAGCGGCCTGATCAGCGGATTGCTGGCGCGCCGCGCCGGGCATTGACGCGGCGGGCGTGGGCCATGCCAGCGCGTCCCGCGTATGGCGCGCTCCTACAGGAGCGCGTGTCCCGGTGTATCCACCGGTAGGAGTGGGCCATGCCCACGAATCGCGCGCAGAGCGCGCGCCTGCCGGTAATCATCTACCGCCTGACCTCTGTTCGTGCGCCAACGCCTTTGGCCCGGTAGAATGCCGGCTTTGTTTTCTCCAGCAGGAGCCGGCCCATGTCGTCCTTCGCCGAAATGATCCAGAACATCACCCCCGAGCTCTACGAGAGCCTCAAGCTCGCCGTGGAAATCGGCAAGTGGCCCGACGGCCGCAAGCTGTCCCAGGAGCAGAAGGAACTGTCGCTGCAGGCCGTGATCGCCTGGGAGCTGAAGAACCTGCCCGAAGACCAGCGCACCGGCTACATGGGTCCGCAGGAATGCGAGTCCCACGCCGAACCGATCCCGAACATCCTGTTCTCGACCAATACCCTGCATTGATGGCTGCTTTCTGATGGTAGAGCTTGGACGCGGCGCCCTGAGCAAGATGTCAGCGCGCCTGGAAAGCCCCGTGCAATACGCCTTCCGCCTCGGCGAGACGGAAGTCCCGGTAAACCCGCTGATCGGCAAGACCCTGCGCCTGGAGTACCTGGGCGAGATCAACTGCTGCCACTGCGGGCGCAAGACCAAGAAGAGCTTCGCCCAGGGCTACTGCTACCCCTGCTTCACCAAGCTGGCGCAGTGCGACAGCTGCATCATGAGCCCGGAGAAGTGCCACTTCGAGGACGGCTCCTGCCGCGAACCGGAGTGGGGCGAGCGCTTCTGCATGACCGACCACGTGGTCTACCTGGCCAATTCGTCGGGCGTGAAGGTGGGCATCACCCGTGCCACCCAGGTGCCGACCCGCTGGATCGACCAGGGCGCGCGCCAGGCGCTGCCGATCATGCGCGTGGCGACCCGCCAGCAGTCCGGCTTCGTCGAAGACCTGCTGCGCAGCCAGGTCGCAGACCGCACCAACTGGCGCGCGCTGCTCAAGGGCGAAGCCGAGCCACTGGACCTGGTGGCAATCCGCGAGCAACTGTTCGACACCTGCGCCGAGGGCATCGTCGCCCTGCAGCAGCGCTTCGGCCTGCAGGCGATCCAGCCGGTGCTCGACATGGACCCCATCGAGATCAGCTATCCGGTGGAGGCTTACCTGGCCAAGATCACCAGCTTCGATCTGGACAAGACGCCGGTGGTCGAGGGTACGCTGCAGGGTATCAAGGGCCAGTACCTGATCTTCGATACCGGCGTGATCAACGTGCGCAAGTTCACTGCGTACCAGCTTGCCATCAGCGCCTGAGAGCCTGTTTACGATCTGCTGCGTCGGCCGTAGGGCGTTGAAAAGCGCCCTCAGATGCTCATTTACAGCACGTAAGCTCCGCTCTTCGGGCCCTTTTCGCCAACTACGGCTCCAGCTCGCAAGATCGTAAATAGGTTCTGATCGAACCTGCATTGAATTTCCGGCCCAGGGATAGCATCTAGGGATAGATGCGTTCCCGATTCGCCCGCGCCGTTCCCAATCGCTAGAGTCAGTATTCCTCCGGCCGGCCCATCCTGCCTGCCGCCTTCCAAGGGGCCAAAAGCCATGCGTACCGAGCAACCGAAAGTCATCTACCTCAAGGATTATCAGGCGCCTGAGTACCTGATCGACGAGACCAACCTGACCTTCGAGCTGTACGAGGACCACACGCTGGTCCACGCCCAGCTGGTGATGCGCCGCAATCCGGAGCGCGGCGACGGCCTGCCGCCGCTGGTGCTCGACGGCCAGCAGCTGGAGTTGCTGTCGGTGGCGCTGGATGACCAGGCCCTGGAAGCCGGCCAGTACCAGCTCGACGAGAACCACCTGACCCTGCAACCGACCGCCAAGACCTTCACCGTCGACAGCACCGTGCGCATCCACCCGGAAAGCAACACCGCGCTGGAAGGCCTGTACAAGTCCGGCAAGATGTTCTGCACCCAGTGCGAGGCCGAAGGCTTCCGCAAGATCACCTATTACCTCGACCGCCCGGACGTGATGAGCAGCTTCACCACCACGCTGTCGGCCGAGCAGCACAAGTACCCTGTGCTCCTGTCCAACGGCAACCCGGTGGCCAGCGGCTCGGAAGAGGGTGGTCGCCACTGGGCGACCTGGCAGGACCCGTTCAAGAAACCGGCCTACCTGTTCGCCCTGGTCGCCGGTGACCTCTGGTGCGTGGAAGACCAGTTCAACACGATGAGCGAGCGCGACGTGACGCTGCGCATCTACGTCGAGCCGGAGAACATCGACAAGGTCCAGCACGCCATGGACAGCCTGAAGAACTCAATGCGCTGGGACGAGAAGGTCTACGGCCGCGAGTACGACCTGGACATCTTCATGATCGTCGCGGTCAACGACTTCAACATGGGCGCCATGGAGAACAAGGGCCTCAACATCTTCAACTCCAGCTGCGTGCTGGCCAAGGCCGAGACCGCTACCGACGCCGCGCACCAGCGTGTCGAAGGCGTGGTCGCCCACGAGTACTTCCACAACTGGTCGGGCAACCGCGTGACCTGCCGCGACTGGTTCCAGCTGTCGCTCAAGGAAGGCTTCACCGTATTCCGTGACAGCGAGTTCTCCGCCGACATGAACTCGCGCACCGTCAAGCGCGTCGAGGACGTGGCCTTCCTGCGCACCAACCAGTTCGCCGAGGACGCCGGCCCCATGGCGCACCCGGTGCGCCCGGATTCCTTCATCGAGATTTCCAACTTCTACACCCTGACCGTCTACGAGAAGGGTTCGGAAGTGGTGCGCATGATCCACACCCTGCTGGGCGCCGACGGCTTCCGCAAGGGCACCGACCTGTACTTCGAGCGCCATGACGGCCAGGCCGTGACCTGCGACGACTTCGTCAAGGCCATGGAAGACGCCAACGGCGTCGACCTGACCCAGTTCAAGCGCTGGTACAGCCAATCCGGCACCCCGCGCCTGGCGGTGGAGGAGCGCTTCGACGCCGCGGCGCAGAGCTACACCCTGACCTTCCGCCAGAGCTGCCCGGCCACGCCGGGGCAGAGCGAGAAACAGCCTTTCGTCATCCCGGTGCAGATGGGCCTGATCGACAAGCTGGGCAACGCCCTGTCGCTGCGTCTGCAGGGCGAGGAGCACGCCCACGGCAGCGATCGCGTGCTGCAGGTCACCGAGGCCGAGCAATCCTTCACCTTCGTCGGCATCGCCGAGAAACCGCTGCCGTCGCTGCTGCGTGGCTTCTCCGCGCCGGTGAAGCTGAGCTTCCCGTACGATCGCGACCAGTTGATGTTCCTTATGCAGCACGACGAGGACGGCTTCAACCGCTGGGAAGCCGGCCAGCAGCTGTCCGTGCAGGTGCTGCAGGAGCTGATCGGCCAGCACCAGCGCGGCGAGAAGCTGGTGCTCGATGCGCGCCTGATCACTGCCTTCCGCACCCTGCTGCTGGATACCGGTCTGGACCAGGCCATGGTCGCCGAGATGCTTTCGCTGCCCAGCGAGGCGTACCTCACCGAGATCAGCGAAGTGGCTGACGTCGAGGCCATCCACGCGGCCCGCGAGTTCGCCCGCCAGCAGATCGGCGCGGCGCTGCACGAGCCGCTGTGGGAGCGTTACCAGGCCAACCGCAAGCAGTCCCGCGAGACCGCCTACGTCGCGGAGGCCTCGCACATCGCTCGCCGCAGCCTGCAGAACATTTCCCTGTCCTACCTGATGCAGAGCGGCAAGGCCGAAGTGCTGGCCGCCTGCCAGGAGCAGTACAAGGATTGCGACAACATGACCGAGCGCCTGACTGCGCTGGCCGTGCTGGTCAATTCGTCGTTCGAGACCGAGAAGGGCGAAGCGCTGGCGATGTTCGCCGACTACTTCAAGGAAGACCCGCTGGTGATGGACCAGTGGTTCAGCGTCCAGGCAGGCTGCACGCTGCCGGGTGGACTGGAGCGCGTGCAGGAGCTGATGAAGCATTCGGCCTTCACCCTGAAGAACCCGAACAAGATCCGCGCCCTGATCGGCGCCTTCGCCAACCAGAACGCGGTGAACTTCCATCGCGCGGACGGCGCCGGCTACCGTTTCCTCGCTGACCAGATCATCACCCTCAACGCGCTCAACCCGCAGATCGCTTCGCGCCTGCTGACCCCGCTGACCCGCTGGCGCAAGTACGCGCCTGGGCGTCAGGCGCTGATGCGTGCCGAGCTGGAGCGCATCCTGGCTTCCGGCGAACTGTCCAGCGATGTCTTCGAGGTTGTAAGCAAGAGCCTCGCCTGATCCTCCCTCCGGCGCTCCGTTCGGAGCGCCACCTGCCTCGCTAAAGGTGTTACCAGTATTGGCTGGTAACACCTTTTTGTTACTTATCGAAATTAAACGATGGTCGACTTATCGCTGGAGTGAATTGGCGCCAGGGTGCCGCCCTGTCTGCGTCGGGCCTTCCAGGGGCGGAATGCGCCATTTCGAGAGACTGATGGCGCAATCGGTCAGTGGGTTTGGTCAGTGAATGACCAGTCACAAAAAGTAGCGGGCCATATCTTTAAATTTTGTAAGTAGATTCAGCGCGTTTACAGCAATTGGCATCGGCGTTGCACCGGCCGATCCCGCTTAGCCTTTGCCTGGTCATTGGGCCGGGGGCGTGTCGAGCACCTTGGGGGAGTTTCCTTCAGATCGACGACAACAAGGCCGTGGAATAACGGCTGACAAGGCGAACCGCCCGCAGTGGTGGCGCCCATACAGAATGATCAGTCCATGGAGTGAGTCCAAATGGAAATCCCGGTTCGCAAGAGCATCTTGCGTTTCGCACCTGCTCGCGCGGGTTTTGCTCTGGCAGGTGTCCTGCCGCTGCTGATGTCGGTGCAGGCCGCCGCCGTCGAGTTCAGTTTCCTCGACAACGAGGTGAGCGGCTCGATCGATACCACGGTTTCGTACGGCACCCTGTGGCGTGTGCAGGGGCAGGACAAGACCAACAACGACATCAACGGCAACGACGGCAACCGCAACTTCGATACCGGCCTGGTTTCCGAGGTGTACAAGATCACTTCCGACATGGAAGCGACCTACAAGAACTACGGCATGTTCGTGCGCGGTTCGGCTTTCTATGACACCCAGATCATGGACAAGCGCAACGACTACTACGATAACAACCAGCCGCCGCAGCCGAGCCAGAGCTACCCCAACAACGACCGCTTCACCGATGGCACGCGCGATACCGCCGGCAGCCGCGCCGAAATCCTCGATGCCTATGTCTATGGCAACTGGGACGTGGCCGAGCATCCGGTGACCGGGCGCCTGGGTCGCCAGGTGTTCAACTGGGGCGAGGGCCTCTTCTACCGTGGCGGCGTGAACACCACCAACCCGGTGGATGCCGCCAAGTTCCGCCTGCCCGGTGCCGAGCTCAAGGAAGTGTTGATGCCGGTGGAAGCCGTGAGCTTCAACATCGGCCTGACCGACAGCCTGTCGATGGACACCTTCTACCAGTCGAACTGGAAGGAAACCCGCATCGACCCGGTCGGCACCTTCTTCTCCGAGACCGACCTGTTCGCCGATGGCGGCAACACTGCCTACACCACCGTCGGCGCACTGGCCAACCCGATGTTCCAGAGCCTCTATCCGCAGCTCTCGGCGGCCCACGTTGGCGGCCTGCAGGGTACCCAGTACCTGGATTCCAACGGCGTGTTCAAGGTCGCCAGCGTCGGCAAGGACCTCAATGCCAAGAACGACGGCCAGTTCGGCGTGGCCTTCCACTACATTGCCGAACAACTGAACTCCACCGAGTTTGGCTTCTACTTCGTCAACTACCACGCCAAAGAGCCGACCATCTACGCCGACCTGAACAGCAGCTACGCCGGTCTGGACATCGACAAGCTGGCCGGCCTGGGCGGCTTCTCTTCCTATGACCAACTCATGGCCGCCGCCGGCAGCGGCAACGCCATGGCCGGGCAGGTGCTGGGCCTGGTCAATGGCGCGGCGGCGGTGGACGTCGCCAACCAGGTAAACGCTCGTCGCGAGTACGTCGAGAACATCCGCATGTACGGCGTCAGCTTCAACACCACCGTGGCCGATGCCTCGGTGTTCGGTGAGCTGGCCTACCGCCCGAACCTGCCGATCGGTGTCGCTACCACCAACGACCTGCTGGGCGACCTGCTCAGCCAGGCGCCGCAGCTGGCCAGCGGCAAGACCGTGAACATCGGCGGCCGTCCGGTGTCGATCCGCGACCAGATCCACAACTATGATCGCGTCGAGGCCTTCAACACCTCGCTGGGCACCATCTACAACTTCGGTCCGCAGTTGTCCTTCGACTCGCTGATGGGCGTGGCGGAGCTGGCCTCCGAGCACCTGCGCGCCAGCAGCCTGCAGTACACCGCCTACGATGGCACGACCCGCTACTACTCCGGTCGCGCCAACGGCGCCTACATCTCCGGCTACAACCGTGACGATCAGGTCAACCGCGACGCCTACGGCTACACCCTGCTGCTCTCGGGTACCTGGAACGACGTATTCGCCGGCGTGAACGTCTCGCCGTACGCCGTCTACAAGGACGACTTCGAAGGCAACTCCTACCAGACCGGCAACTTCATCGAAGGCCGCCAGGCCTACACCCTGGGCGTCAAGGCCACCTACCTGAACGCCCTGGAAGCCGAACTGCAATACACCGAGTTCTACGGTGCAGGCAAGGACAACGCCAGCCGCGACCGCGACAACGTCGGCTTCAACGTCAAGTACTCCTTCTAACGACAAGCACGCACCGGGCGCCCAGCGCGCCCGGCGCGTGAACCTCACGGAGATTCACCATGCGCAACATGCGTACCCTGATCGGCGCGGCGGTGGCCCTGACCCTGTCCGCCGGCAGCGCCCTGGCCGCGGTTTCCGCACAGGATGCGGCCAAGCTGCAATCGTCCCTGACCCCGCTGGGCGCGGAGAAGGCCGGCAACGCCGCCGGCACCATCCCGGCCTGGACCGGTGGCATCACCCAGGCGCCGGCCGGCTACAAGCCGGGTCAGCACCACATCGATCCGTTCGCCTCGGACAAGCCGCTGTACACCATCACCAAGGCCAACCTGGATAAGTACAAGGCCAACCTGACCCCGGGCACCCTGGCGCTGTTCAACACCTATCCGGAGACCTTCCAGATGCCGGTGTACCCGAGCCGCCGCAGCGGTTCGGCGCCGCAGTGGGTGTACGACAACACCTTCAAGAACGCCACCAGCGCCAAGCTGGTCGAGGGCGGCAACGGCTTCGTCGATGCCTTCGGTGGCATCCCGTTCCCGATCCCGCAGAGCGGCGTGGAAGCGGTGTGGAACCACATCGCCCGCTACCGTGGCACCTACGTCGTACGCCGTGCCTCGGAAGTGGCGCTGCAGCGCAACGGCGACTATTCGCTGGTGACCTCTCAGCAGGAGGCGCTGTTCAAGTACTACATCCAGGGCAAGAGCTTCACTGACCTGAACAACCTGCTGTTCTATTACCTGTCCTTCACCAAGAGCCCGGCGCGCCTGGCCGGTGGCGCCGCACTGGTGCACGAGACCCTGGACCAGGTCAAGGAGCCGCGCCAGGCGTGGGGCTACAACGCTGGCCAGCGCCGCGTGCGCCGTGCGCCGAACCTGGCCTACGACACCCCGATCGCCGCTGCCGATGGCCTGCGCACCGCCGACGACACCGACATGTTCAACGGCTCGCCCGATCGCTACGACTGGAAGCTGGTGGGCAAGAAGGAAATGTACATCCCGTACAACAACTACAAGGTTTCCAGCCCGGACGTTAAGTACAAGGATCTGCTGACTCCCAGCCACCTCAATCCGAAGTACACCCGTTATGAGCTGCACCGTGTGTGGGTCGTCGAGGGCACCCTGAAGCCGGGCGCGCGCCACATCTATTCCAAGCGCGTGCTGTTCCTCGACGAGGACAGCTGGGGCGCCGCAGAGGTCGACCAGTACGACGGCCGTGGCGAGCTGTGGCGTGTGTCGCTGGCGTACCTGAAGAACTACTACGAGCTGCCCACCACCTGGACTGCTTTGGATACCTTCCACGACCTTCAGGCCCGTCGCTACCACGTGCAGAACCTGGACAACGAAGAGCCGAGCACCATCGACTTCAGCCAGGCCGTACCGGACGACTCCTATTTCAGCCCGTCCGCGTTGCGTCGCCGCGGTACCCGCTGAGTTCGTCCCATGCGTGAAAAGGCCCGCCTCCTGGCGGGCTTTTTCTTGCCGGCTTCCGACCGGCGGCGTACCGAAAGTGTTACCTCTCGCCCCGTTGCAAGCCGCCTGGGGCGTGCCTTACAGCGTTGGTGGCCACCTGCAATCATCCTTTTGGGTGAGGCCGCGGCTGCTTAACAAAAGATAACGTGCCGTTAATTGTCAGCCCCGGAAAAGGCTGGCTATATAGCGACCACACTCGATACCGCCTGCAATAAGAACAAAGAGGTAAAGGCATATGCGTGAGCCCCAGTGGCGCACTACGAGCGAGCAGTCCGTGTCGGAGACTCCGCGCTCCTTCCCGATGTCGCGCAAATCGATCTCCCTGCTCGGCGCACTTTCCCTGCTGATGCTGTCCGTTGCTCCCTTGAGCGCCATTGCGGCAACCGAAGCGGCCAGCGACTCCAGCTCCATTCCTTCGGCCAAGGCCACCAGCAGCCTGCTGCTGGGTGTCGCCCAGGCTGGCCAGCGCCTGGTGGCGGTGGGGGATCACGGGCATATCCTTTACTCCGACGACGCCGGCAAGAGCTGGACCCAGGCCAAGGTGCCGACCCGCCAGCTGCTGACCGCGGTGTTCTTCCTCAATGACAAGAAGGGCTGGGCGGTCGGCCACGACGCGCAGATCCTCGCCACCACCGATGGCGGTACCACCTGGACCCGCCAGTTCGAAGACCTCAAGCGCGAAGCGCCGCTGCTGGACATCTGGTTCCAGGACGACAACCACGGCATGGCCGTGGGCGCCTACGGCGCGCTGCTGGAAACCACCGACGGTGGCCAGCACTGGGAAGACGCCAGCGACCGTATGGAAAACGAAGACCAGTACCACCTCAACTCCATCGCGGCGGTGAAGGATTCCGGCCTGCTGGTGGTCGGTGAGGCCGGCAGCATCTTCCGTTCCAAGGACTGGGGCCAGACCTGGGAAAAACTCGAAGGCCCATACGAAGGCTCGCTGTTCGGCGTGGTCGGTACCCGCCAGGCCGGCACCGCGCTGGTCTACGGCCTGCGTGGCCACCTGTTCCGCACCACTGACTTCGGCGCCAGCTGGAAGCAGGTCAACCTGCCCACCGCCAACGGTGGCGAACTGGAGTTCGGCCTCTCCGAAGGCAGCCTGTTGAATGACGGCACCATCGTCATCGTCGGCCATGGCGGCAGCGTGCTCGAAAGCAAGGACGACGGCGCGAGCTTCAGCGTCGTCAACCGTCCGGACCGCCTGTCCCTCGCGGGTGTGAGCGCGGCCGGCAACGGCAACCTGGTGCTGGTCGGCCAGGGCGGCATCCACTTGGCTTCGGCGACCGGCGCCGAGCTGACAGAACAACAATAAGCCGGGGAGTCGCAATGAACGCTATCAGCAAGCATCAACAGGACAAGGCGACTTTCCTGGAACGCATCATCTTCACCCACCGGCCGTTCGTGATCATCGCCTGCCTGCTGGTGACCATCTTCCTCGGTTACCAGGCGACCCAGGTGCGTCCGTCCACCAGCTTCGAGAAGATGATCCCGCTGCAGCACCCGTTCATCCAGAACATGCTGGAGCACCGCAACGACCTGGCCAACCTCGGCAACACCGTGCGCATCTCGGTGGAAGCGGTGAACGGCGACATCTTCACCAAGGAGTACATGGAGACGCTGCAGAAGATCCATGACGAGGTCTTCTACATTCCCGGCGTCGACCGCTCCGGCATGAAGTCGCTGTGGAGCCCCAGCGTGCGCTGGACCGAGGTGACCGAGGAGGGCTTCGCCGGCGGCGAAGTGATTCCGCAGACCTACGACGGCTCGCCCAAGGCGCTGGAACTGCTGCGCAACAACGTGCTGAAGTCCGGCCAGATCGGCCGCCTGGTGGCGAACAACTTCAAGTCGAGCATCGTCGACGTGCCGCTGCTGGAGGTCTACCCGGACCCGAAGGACCAGGGCAGGCTAATGAAGCTGGACTACCGCCAGTTCTCCCATGAGCTGGAAGAGAAGATCCGCGACAAGTACCAGCTGCAGAACCCTAACGTGAAGGTGCACATCACCGGCTTCGCCAAGAAGGTCGGCGACCTGATCGACGGCCTGCTGCTGGTGGTGGGTTTCTTCGGCATCTGCTTCGTGATCACCCTGGTGCTGCTGCTGTGGTTCACCAAGTGCGTGCGCTCGACCATCGCCGTGCTCTCCACCACCCTGGTGGCGGTGATCTGGCAGCTCGGCCTGCTGCACACCATCGGCTTCGGGCTGGACCCGTACTCGATGTTGGTGCCGTTCCTGATCTTCGCCATCGGCATTTCCCACGGCGTGCAGAAGATCAACGGTATCGCCCTGCAGTCCAGCGATGCGGAAACCCCGCTGCTGGCCGCCCGCCGTACCTTCCGCCAGCTGTTCCTGCCGGGCATGATCGCGATCCTCGCGGACGCCGTCGGCTTCATCACCCTGCTGGTGATCGATATCGGCGTGATCCGTGAGCTGGCCATCGGCGCCTCCGTCGGCGTGGCGGTGATCGTATTCACCAACCTGATCCTGCTGCCGGTCGCCATCTCCTACATTGGCATCAGCAAGAAGGCGGTGCAGCGCAGCAAGGAAGACGCGGTACGTGACCATCCCTTCTGGCGCGCGCTGTCCAACTTCGCCAGCCCGAAAGTGGCGCCCATCTCCGTGGTCATCGCCCTGGTGATGTTCGCCGGCGGCATGTGGGAAGGCCATCACCTGAAGATCGGCGACCTCGACCAGGGCGCACCGGAACTTCGTCCGGACTCGCGCTACAACCTGGACAACGACTTCATCATCCGCAACTACTCGACCAGCTCCGACGTACTGGTGGTGATGGTGGAATCCGCCTCCGAAGGCTGCTCCACCCACAAGACCATGGCCGCCATCGACGAACTCGCCTGGCGCCTGGAAAACACCGAGGGCGTGCAATCGGCCATCTCCCTGGTCACCGTCTCCAAGCAGATGATCAAGGGCATGAACGAAGGCAACCTGAAGTGGGAGTCGCTGTCGCGCAACCAGGACGTGCTGAACAACTCCATCAGCCGCGCCGAAGGTCTGTTCAACAGCAACTGCTCGCTGGCGCCCCTGCTGGTGTTCCTCAACGACCACAAGGCCGAGACCCTCGACCGCGCGGTCGGCGTGGTCCAGGAGTTCGCCAAGGCCAACAACCAGGATGACCTGAAGTTCAAGCTCGCCGCCGGTAACGCCGGTATCGAGGCGGCCACCAACGAGGTGATCAAGCAGTCCGAACTGACCATCCTGATCCTCGTGTACATCTGCGTGGCGGCGATGTGCCTGATCACCTTCCGCTCCTTCGCCGCGACCCTGTGCATCGTGTTGCCGCTGATCCTCACCTCGGTGCTGGGCAACGCGCTGATGGCCATGCTCGGCATCGGCGTGAAGGTGGCGACCCTGCCGGTGATCGCACTGGGCGTGGGCATCGGCGTGGACTACGGCATCTACATCTACACCCGCCTGGAGTCCTTCCTGCGCCAGGGCCTGTCCCTGCAGGAGGCCTACTACGAGACCCTGAAGTCCACCGGCAAGGCGGTACTGTTCACCGGTCTGTGCCTGGCCATCGGCGTCGCCACCTGGATCTTCTCTGCGATCAAGTTCCAGGCCGACATGGGCCTGATGCTGACCTTCATGCTCCTCTGGAACATGTTTGGCGCCCTCTGGCTGCTGCCGGCGCTGGCGCGCTTCCTGATCAATCCGGAGAAGGTGCGTCAGAAGAAGGCTTCGATCCTGGTTCACTGATCGACGCCCAAGCAAAAAACGCGGCCTTAGGGCCGCGTTTTTTATTGCGCCGGATCAGGTTCGGAGCCGCCGGGGATCTATCGCGGACGGAGTCCGCTCCTACGGATGCATGAGATCGCGTAGGAGCGGACTTCGTCCGCGATTGTCTTCGTTCCGCCGGGTTCCCCTGTAGGAGCGGGATCACGGAAGAATGGCGAACACCCGTGCCGGGAAGCCCGTGCCCCGGGCGATCTTCGGGAAGCTCACCACCGCCAGCGCGCCGGCTTCCGGCACCTGGTCGAGGTTGGCGAGCAGCTCAATCTGATAGTGGTTGGTGCCCAGGATGTACGACTCCAGCGAGTAGTCGTCCTTGCTGGTGGCGATGCCCGGATCGGTGTCGGTGGTCTCGTGGCCGGACGCGGTGATCTTGCGTGTCTCGTAGAGATACACCAGTGCCTCCTTGCTCCACCCCGGATAGTGCGCCACGCCCTTGCCGTCCTGGTTCTGCATCTTCGCCTGGTCCGGCCAACGCTTGGACCAGTCGGTGCGCAGCGCCGCGAAGGCGCCTTCGGGGACCGGGCCGTGCTTGGCTTCCCAGGCCTTCACATCGGCCAGGGTCAGAACGTAGTCGGGGTTCTTCGCCACTTGCTGGTAGATGTCGAACACCACCAGCGGCAGGAACTGTTCCTTCACTTCCAACTGGTCGACGCTGCGCAGGCCCTTGTGGAAATGCACGGGCGGATCGACGTGGGTGCCCCACTGGCCGACGTGGCTGTACAGCTCCACCTGGAAACCGTCCTTGTCCACGGTGTAGAGCGTCTTGCGGCCCATGGACTCGAAGCCTTTCCAGTGTGGTATGTCGTCGTCGAAGGCGTGGGTCAGGTCGACCCATTGGTGCTGCCTGAGGCTGGTGTAGGTATCCCACAGGCCGGGTTGGGCAGCCTGGACCTGTTGCTGGATGAGCAGGGGCAGCAGGGCGGTGGCGAAGAGCAGGGCGGGCAAACGTTGCATGGCGTCTGATTCCTTGACGGGGATGGGATGGCGCGCCTTATCTTTCTCCAGCGCCAACCCCATCTTCCAATTCCGAATTCTGCTTTTCTTATTCCGAAACCAGTTCAGGAGCATCCATGTCCTTGCAGCTCATCGAATACGCCGACGCCAGCCCCGAAGTCCGCGCCGTCTACGACGACATCATGGCGACCCGCAAGATCGACTGGGTGAACAACTTCTGGATGGCCCTGGCCAATCATCCGCAGACCCTCAAGCGCACCTGGGAAAGTCTCAAGGAGGTGATGGGGCCGGGGCAGCTCGATCCGCTGGTAAAGGAGCTGATCTACGTTGCCGTGAGCGTCACCAACAACTGCAACTACTGCATCGGCTCCCACGGAGCGGCAGCGCGCAAGGCGGGGATGGACGATGCCATGCTCGGTGAGTTGCTGGCGGTGGTGGCCATGGCCAACGAGACCAACCGCCTCGCCATCGGCTACCAGGTGCCGCTGGACGATGTGTTCAAGGGCGCGGTGATGGAGGCCAATGGTGGATAGAGAAGGCTGTCTTTTGTAGGAGAGCGCCAAGCGTGCGATTGCGGGTATGGCCCGATCCTACAGCGGCACCGCGACGCTGTGAACTGAACGTTCAGCGAGCCGGCACCGACAAGCGCAGGATCGCCTTCACCGGCGTTCCGTCGCTCCAGCGTCCCATGGACAGCTGAGCCGCACCGCCGCCCAACGCATAGTCGCGGTCCTGGCCGTAGAAGGCGGCATCGCACAGTGCGTCGAACAGTTTCCATGTGCCGTACCAGTCCAGTGCATCGGTGGCCAGCGCATTATGGGCGGATGGCTGGCCCTGCTTGAGGCGTTGGCGCACCCGTTCCTGTACGCGGCCGAGCAGCCAGCTGGACGAGTCACTGGGTGGATAGCGCGGGTCGAAGCGCGGCGCGGTCGGTGCGGCGTGGTTTGCCAGCAGGGGCGGGCTGCCGTGGTGGTCGCTGCGCAACAGCAGCAGGTCCTTGTCCCGCGCGGCGACCTGGGTGCTTTCCTGGTAGATACGACGTGCGTCATCGCAGCCGACACGCTCGTCCTCGTCACCGCAGACGGCCAGCAGCAAGGTGCCGGCGGGGAGATTCAGCAGCGGCTCCAACGGCACCTGGCGCCAGCGCGGGCCGCTGCTCTTGCCCGGTTCCACGGCCATCAGCGCGCGCGGCTGCGGCACGCCCAGGCGTTGCCAGGAGGCGGCAAGCCCGCTGGCGATCAGGCCGCCGGCGGAGTGGCCGACGTACGCCACGTGCTCCAGCTCTGGCTTCACCCCGAGCTTGCCCGCCTGGAGGTCACCGATGGCACGGCGCACCGACTCGGCGGCACTGGGCAGGAAGTCCGCGGCCGGGGTCTTCAGGCTGGTCTGGTAGCGCGGATAGATGAGGATCGCGCCGCGCCGGACGATGTGCTCGATCCAGGTCCGGTAGAGGTCCGGCTGCATGACGCTCCAGCCGTGGGTGAACACCACCAGCGGCGCGCTTTCCGGCTGCGGGCGGGATGGAGTGAAGACCCAGTATTCATTGCCGTCGACGTTGAAGTGCCACTGCTGCACGTCGGCATGGCTGTAGCTCGAGCCGCCCGGCCCCTGCAGCGGCTGCGTGGGCGGCAGGGCCAGCTCGGCGTGCAGGATGCGGGGCAGCAGACCGACGATCAGCGCCGGAAGGAGTTTCGGATAGCAAACGCGGGGCATTGCTGCGCCTCTTGGCGGGGCTCGCCAGCAAGCATAGCCCCGCCACGGCGTCAGCGTGGGTAGAGCGGCGGCAGGCTGCCCGGTTCGGTGGCGGGTGCCGCTTCCGGATCGGCGCCCGGCAGGCTGCGCACGGCGCGCCAGAGGTCCTCGCCCTGCCAGTTGCGACCGCCTTCGCTGTCGCTGTAGAGCGCGCCGTTGAGGCTGTCCAGGGCATCGGACAGCGGCACGAAGCGCGCCGCCATGTCGGCAAGGGTCTCCGGTTGCTGGCGCGCCCAGGCGTCCAGCGCCTGGCGGGTGGCGTGCGAGTCGTTGGCCTGGCAGGCGCGGCGCAGTTCGTCGAGCAGGGTCCGGGCGCTGGGGCCGGCGACTGCGGCGCGAATCACGGCGGGCAGTCGGCGCGCACGCCACCACAGGCCGAAGCCCAGCAATGTGGTGAAGGCGAGAATGGCGCAGGCCAGCTGCCAGGGCCACAGCCGGGCCTGGGGTTGCAGCAGGGCGTCGGTGGATGGTGCGGTGGGCGTTTCGGCCGCGCCGTCCAGTTGCGGGTTGGCCGCGACCTCCAGGGTGCGCGCCGGCAGGCTGGTGCGCTCGACGCGATTGTCCCGGGTGTTCCACCAGACGACTTCGATGGGGGGCAACTGCACCTGACCGGCATGGTCGGCGATCAGCGCCTCGCGTTCCTCGCGGCTGCCGATCACACCCTGCTCGGTGCTCTGGTTGGCCAGGTGCGGCTGGTCGGGGTAGTGGCGCAGGCCTCCCTGCACCGTCTGCGGTAGCGGCGGCAGCTGGGCGCTGGAAAGCCCTTCCACGCGCAGCATGATGTTGCGGGTCAGCGCTTCGCCGGCGCGGGCCTGTTCCGGCTGCGGGCTCCAGGTCTCGTTGAGGCTCAGCGAGCGGGCCGGCAGCCAGGGGGCGTCCTTGGGATAGTCGGCGGGCTTGGGTTTGATCTGCAGTGCAATGTTCGGCGAGACCACCCGGATCTGCTTGCCGGACGGCGGGCCGAAGGGGCTCTCGTCGGGACTGCGCTGCTGGGCGGCCTGGGTGGCGTTGAAGGTCTGGCCGGGGATTTCCAGGGGACCGCTCTTCTGCGGGAAGATCGCGTAGCGAACTTCGATGACCCCGTGGCGCACGCCGTTGATTTCCTTCTCGTAGGTACGCGCTTCGCCCAGCGGCTCGACACGAGCATCGGTGATCTGCAGCGGCGTGAGGCTGCTGTCGTCGTACAGCGATACCGAATGGTAGATACGCAGCGTAAGAATCACCTGCGCCTGCACGTAGCTTTCTTGCTGGTCGACACTGGCTTCGATGAATACCGGGGCGAGTGCCTGGCTGCCGGCGTTTTCCGATGCCTTGAGTACCTGCAGGCTGATGGAGTCGGTTGCGTTGCCGCCCAGGTGCAGAGGCGGGATCACCGCGGTGCCTTCGCTGCGCGGTTGCAGGGTGACGATCCAGCGGGTGGTGGCCTGGGTCTTGCCGTTCAGGGTCGTGAGGCGGTTGACCTGGCGGGTGCCCAGCACCAGGAAGTGCTCGTCCAGGGGCTTCAGGTCCGGCTTGCCGAACAGGGTCGGGTCGTCGGACTCCAGCGTCAGGTCGATGCTCTCGCCTTCGTTGAGGCGCGTGCGGTCGACGCTGGCGGTGAAACTGGCCTCGGCTCGGACGGCGGCGAGGCAGAGCAGGGTCAGGCAGATCAGCCTTTTCATTGCGTGGGTTCCTGGCGCTGCTGCTGTTGCTGATACCAGAACTTGCGTCGCAGCAGTTCGGATGGATCGTCGGGAATCTGGCGCAACCATTGTTCCAGGGCCTGGCGGCGCTCGTCACTCAGTGGACCGGTCGGCGTCGGGTTGGTTTCGCTTTCCTCGCCCTGCGCCAGTTGTTGCGCATTGCTCTGGCTGGCGGCCGGCTTGTCGGCGTCGCGTTGTTCCGGCGTCTGGGTCGATGGAGTGGGGTGCGAGTCCTGTTCCTCGGACTGCTCTTGCCTGGGTTTGGAGTCTTTGTGCTGCGCCTGTTGTGCCTCGCTGGTCTCACCGTGGGACGGATTCTGCTGCGGCGAGGATTGGCTTATTTCGTCGCTGGAGGCTTTCTGCCGCTGACGCAGCAGGTCTTCCAGCAGTGCCTTGTTGCGTTGCGCTACGGCCAGTTCCGGATCGCGTTCCAGGGCCTGGTCGTAGGCGTCGATCGCAGCTTCCAGCTCGTTCTGCCGGGCCAGGGCGTTGCCTCGGTTGTAATGGTCGGCGGCGCTGTCGCCCTGTGCGAAGGCATGCGCGGCGTCGACGTAGTCGCCTGCTTCGTAGAGTGCCTGGCCGCGCCAGCGGAAG
Organism: Pseudomonas sp. SCB32; assembly: GCF_009189165.1. NCBI lineage: Bacteria > Pseudomonadati > Pseudomonadota > Gammaproteobacteria > Pseudomonadales > Pseudomonadaceae > Pseudomonas > Pseudomonas sp. SCB32. Next base: position 4,294,658 of record NZ_CP045118.1, on the reverse strand, counting down.
TCCTCGAAGCGCTCGGCGGCTTCGGCCGGCCGCTGGGCGTCGAGTAGTCGCACGCCCTGCTGGTCGGGGCGCAGCCAGAGGTCGGCGAACTCGAAGGCGTTGGCCGTCTGCGGCGGCGACCACAGCAGTGGCAGCAGCAATGGCAGGCTGAACAGCCAGCCCCGGCGGCCGGCGCAGGCGGCGAGCAGCAGCAGTGGCAGCAGCAGCCAGTAGCCCTGATCGGCCCAGCGCTGCAGGCGCAGGAGGGCGTCCTCCTCGCTGATCTGCAAGCCCTGGGTGTTGTTCAACAGGCCCAGGGCGCTCAGGTCGCCGTTGCCCTGGCGAAGGCGCTGGAAGTGCCCGTCGAGGTCGGTGGTGAACTGGCGCAGGGAGTTTTCATCCAGCCGGGGCACCAGGATGTTGCCCTGTTCATCCTTGAGGAAGGTGCCGTCCTCCTGGGCGATCGGCGCACCGCCGGCGGTGCCGGTGGCGAGCAGCAGCAGGTCCTTGCCCTTGCCTTTGAGCGCCTTGCGTATGCCCTGGCGTTCCTGGGCATCCAGGGCGCCGGTGATCAACAGGATGTGGCCGTTGCCCGTGGCACCGTGGTTCAGCAGCTGGCGCGCCAGTTCGACGGCGAGGTCGGCGCGCCGGCCCGGCGCCGGCATGATCGAGGGTTTGAGCACGTCCAGCAGGTTGCGCGCGGTGTCCAGGTCGTTGGACAGGGGGACAAGGGTGTGCGCACTGCCGGCGTAGACAACGATGGCGGTCTGCGCATCGCTGCGTGCCTGCAGCAGGTCGAGCACCTTGCGCCGGGCCTGTTCCAGGCGGCTGGGCGGCAGGTCGGTGGCGAGCATTTCGGGCGTCAGTTCGAGGACCACGACCAGTGGGTCGCTGCGCTCCATCGCCGGCTGTTCCAGGTACTGCCAGCTCGGGCCGAGCAGCGCGAGCACGGCCAGCAGCCAGGCCAGGCCGAGGAATATCCAGGGGCGCCGTTCGTATCGACCGCTGCCGCCGGAGAGCATCCAGGGGTGGAAGGCGGCCGGCAGCAGCAATTGCCAGCGACCGGCGCGGCGCTGGCGGTGCCAGAGCTTCCACAGCAGCCAGCCGAGCAGCGGCAGCAGGAGCAGCGACCAGGGGCGCAGCAGGTGGGGCCAGAGCGCGCTCATGGCTGTCGCTCCCGGCGCAGTCGCGCCAGCCAGGCCGGGCGTGCCGGCCAGCGCCAGTCCTCCGGCGGCCAGAGCTCACGGACCACCAGCGTCACGCTGATCAGCAGCGCCAGCAGCAGCGGCCAGCAGTAAAGGGCGAGGGCGGGGCGTGCCTGGGTGGGTTTCTGCTCCACCGGCTCCAGGGCATCGAGGCTGTCGGAGATGCGTTTCAGCTCCTCGCCGTTGCGGGCGCGGAAGTACTCGCCGCCGGTGATCTGGGCGATGGACTTGAGCGCCGGCTCGTCCAGGTCCTGGCCCGGATTCAGGCCGAACAGGCCTTTCACGCCGCCCTGCTGGGGATCGGCGCCGATGCCGATGGTGTAGACCTTCACCTGCTCCTGGGCAGCGAGACGGGCGGCGGTCTGCGGATCGATCTCGCCGGCGGTGTTGGCGCCGTCGGTGATCATGACCAGCACGCGGCTCTGTGCCGGACGCTGGCGCAGGCGCTTGACCGCAAGGCCAATGGCGTCGCCCAGCGCGGTGTCCTTGCCGGCGATGCCGATCATTGCTTCGTCGAGCCAGATGCGTACGGTGCTGCGGTCGAAGGTCAGCGGAGCCTGGAGGTAGGCGCGGGTGCCGAAGAGGATCAGGCCGACGCGATCGCCGCGACGGGCTTCGATGAAGTCGCCAAAGAGCTTCTTCACCGCCTCGATGCGGCTGATCTCGCCGTCTTCCCAGTGCATGTCAGGGGTGTCCATGGAGCCTGAGACATCCACGGCGAGCAGCAGGTCGCGGCCGGTGGAGGGAATCGGCAGCGGCTCGCCGACCCACTGCGGGCGTGCCGCCGCCATCAAGAGGCAGAGCCAGAGCAGGGCGAAGGGCGCCTGTTGGCGCCAGGCCGGCAGACGGGCGCGGGCGCGGCGGCCGGCGAGGCCTTCGAGTTCCTGGAGGAAGCTGACCTTGAGCGCGGCCTCGCCACTGTCTGCCGGCGGCAGGATCAGGCGCATCACCCAGGGCAGGGGCGCGAGCAGGAAGACCCAGGGCCAGGCGAACTCAAACATGCTTGCGCACCCAGATTTCCACGGCGGCGGTGAGGCCGTTGATGGCCTTGTCGTCGAGCTGGCATTCGGAGCGGTAGCCGCCCTCCACCAGGATCATCCAGCGGGTCAGGCCGGCGGCGGGGCAGCGGTTGTCGAGGAAGGCCAGCCAGGCGCGGCCGCTCAGCGTATGGCTGTGGCTGTCGGGCCAGCGTGCACGCGAGACGCGCTTGAGCAAGCCGTTGATGGCCTGCAGCCAGGGGCCGGCGGGGGCGCGGTCGTAAGGGCGCGGGAGCCGGGCGAGCTCTTCCAGCGCCGCCTGGCGCAAGGGATCGAGCGGGGCCTCGGCGACCTCCTTCGGCTTGCGTCGTGGCTGCCAGTGCTTGCGTGTCAGCCAGAGCAGCCACAGTGCTATCGGAATCAATGCGGCCACCACCCACCAGCCGGGGGCGGGCGGCCACCAGGCGATCGGCGCGGGGGCGATCAGCGGCTCCAGCTGGTCAATCGGGTTCATGGCGCGTACCCCGGCTGATGTTGCTCCAGCAGGTTGCGCAACTGCTCGACCAGTTCTTCCTGGGTGGACAGCGGCAGCAGTGGCACTCCCAGGCGTTGGGCCAGTCGCGTCCAGCGCTCGCGACGGGCCTGCCCCAGGGCACGATAGGCCAGGCGCTGTTCGTCGATGTGGGTGTCCAGTTCCAGCTGCGCCTGTCCTTCCGCGAAACGGAGCAGCCCGGCTGCCGGCAGCGCGTGATCGAGCGGGTCGGACACGGGCAGCAGCACCAGGTCGGTATGACGCGCCAGCAGTGCCAGTTGCTGCTCGGCCAGGTCGCCCAGTGCGCGCTCGTCGCACACCACCAGGATCAGGCTGCCGGGGCGCAGGACTTCGCGGGCGCGGCGCAGGGCCATGCTGAAACCGTCGCCGCTTTGGCTGACGCCTGCGCTGGTGAGCAGTCCGTGGTTGGCGCGCACGACCAGGTTGAGCAGCTGCAGCAGGCTCTGCTTGCTGCGCCGTGGCTTGATCTCGTGGCATTCGCTGTCGGTGAAGACCAGCCCGCCGATGCGGTCGTTGTGGGCCAGCGCGGACCAGCCGATGAACGCGGCGGCGCGGGCGGCGAGCACCGACTTGAGGCACAGGCCGGAGCCGAAGAACAGCCGCGTGCTCTGTTCGACGAGGACGAACACCGGGCGCTCGCGCTCTTCATGGAACAGCTTGGTGTGCGGTTCCTGGGTGCGCGCGGTGACGCGCCAGTCGATGGTGCGTACGTCGTCGCCGGCCTGGTAGACGCGTACCTGGTCGAAGTCCACGCCGCGTCCGCGCAGGCGCGAATGGTGCAGGCCGATCAACGGGCTGCGCCGCGACGGCGTGGAGAACAGCTGGACTTCGCGCAGGCGGTGACGAATCTCGATCAGCTCGCCGAGCGAGACGGCCACGCCGGGCGCCAGGACGTTGTGCATGTCAGGCGACGGCGACCACGTCGAGGATGCGCTGGACCACGCGGTCCTGGTCGATCCCGGCGGCTTCGGCCTCGAACGACAGGATCAGGCGGTGGCGCAGCACATCGAACAACATCGCCTGGATGTCTTCTGGGCTGACGAAGTCGCGGCCGGCCAGCCAGGCGTGGGCGCGCGCGCAACGGTCGAGGGCGATGGAGCCACGCGGGCTCGCACCGTAGGACAGCCATTCGGCCAGCTCTGTGTCGTACTTGGCCGGGTTGCGGGTGGCCATGATCAGTTGCACCAGGTACTCCTCCACCGCGTCGGCCATGTACAGGCCGAGGATTTCCTGGCGGGCGGCGAAGATCGACTCCTGGGTCACCTGGCGCTCGGGTTTGGTCTCGCCGTGCAGCGCTTCGCCGCGAGCCTGCTGGAGGATGCGACGCTCCACGGAGGCCTCGGGGTAGCCGATCTTCACGTGCATCAGGAAGCGGTCGAGCTGGGCCTCGGGCAGCGGGTAGGTGCCTTCCTGCTCGATGGGGTTCTGCGTCGCCATCACCAGGAACAGCGGCGGTAGGTCGTAGGTGGTGCGACCCACGCTGACCTGGCGCTCGGCCATGGCTTCGAGCAGAGCCGATTGCACCTTGGCCGGGGCACGGTTGATTTCGTCGGCCAGCACCAGGTGGTGGAAGATCGGCCCCTGCTGGAACACGAAGGTGCCGTTCTCCGGGCGGTAGATCTCGGTGCCGGTGATGTCCGCCGGGAGCAGGTCGGGGGTGAACTGGATGCGGTGGAACTCGGCTTCCAGGCCTTCGGCCAGGTCCTTGATCGCCTTGGTCTTGGCCAGGCCCGGCGCGCCTTCCACCAGCAGGTGGCCGTCGGCGATCAGGGCAATGAGCAGACGCTCGATGAGCTTTTCCTGGCCGAGGATCTGGCTGGAGAGGTACTGGCGCAGCGCAAGCAGCGACTCACGATGTTCCATCGCGTGGGATTCCTGGACGAGGGTGGGGCTGTCGGGGCCCATACTTTACTGCATCGGCAGTTCCGCGTGGAGCGCCGAGGTTCTCACCTGGGGCTGCGCGGCCTGCGACCCCGGGTCGCCGGGCAGGGGCGTCAGGCAGCGCAGCGCGCTGTTGGGGTTGCGGACCCGGCGCATGTCGCGGGCTCCGCCGTGGATGACGGCGAAACGATAGACCCATGCGACCAGCCGCGGCATACCGGCTTCCAGCAACATTCGGTGAAACAGTTCATCCGCCTCGGCCTTGGTCACCGGGGCGACATTCAGGAACTGGTACAGCGCGTCGTGCACCAGGCTCGCGTGGTGGGCCACCGGCCAGAACATCAGGCGTTGCGTCTGCTGGCCGTGATGCAGGTACTGCACCGGTTCCAGGTGGTCCCACCAGTCGGGCGTGCCGAGGGTGGCGACCCAGTAGAAGGGCACCTTGGGCGAACAGCCGTCCCAGGCATAGGTGCGCTGGCAGCAGAGGTCGTAGCTTACGGTGCTGGCTTCCAGGTCCACCCTGGCCGGGCCGGGGTTGATGATGATGCGACCGTCGTGCACCACCAGCCACTCGCTATAGAAGAAGCGGCCCTGGAAGGCGGCGTCCTCGCGCACCAACGGAAAATCGATGTAGTTGATCCATGGCCCGCTGCGGTCGCGGCTGCAGAATCCCCACTCCTCGATCGAGCGCTGGCGGGCTGCGGCGACCCGGCGCAAGCGTTCGCGACGACCGATGCAGCGCGGCAGCAGTACACCGAGGTAGACCGGCACAGCGCCCAGCAACAGCGGACGGATCGCGATCGGCAGGAACAGCCAGGCCAGGGCGACCAGCGTGATGCCGAGCAGGGTGACCAGCAGATTGTCCAAGTGTCGGAGCAATGGGCGGTGCAGGGGAGGGCGGCGTTGCATGGCATCCATTCCAGGCGGGAAGTCCATGATAGCGCTTTGATATTTCCTGCGTCAGTTTCGGATCGGCCGTACAAGTATTTCGGTAATTGCCGAATGGGCACGCCGGGGGCCGTCCGGAGCAAGCCGTTGAACGAATATGTCGCAGCCCCGTAAGCGGACGGTAGCCCACTCCCGATAAGCTCGGCGAACCGGTGACCGTCCGGTCGGGATGGTCAGTCGAGGGTCACACTGCCCGATTACATCTGTGATCCGCCCCAAGACGCACAAGCGAACTACGCTCAATCCAATAATTCGAGCCCAGCGGAGTAACACCATGGCGTTCTTCACCGCAGCCAGCAAAGCCGACTTCCAGCAACAACTGCAGACGGCCCTGGCGCAGCACGTCGACGACAAGGGCATGCCACAAGTGGCCCTGTTCGCCGAACAGTTCTTCGGTTTCATCTCCCTCGACGAATTGACCCAGCGCAGGCTGTCCGACCTGGTCGGCTGCACCCTGTCGTCCTGGCGCATGCTGGAGCGGTTCGATCCCGCCCAGCCCGAGGTGCAGGTGTACAACCCCGATTACGAGAAGCACGGCTGGCAATCCACCCACACCGCCGTGCAGGTGCTGCATCCGGACCAGCCGTTCCTGGTCGATTCGGTGCGCATGGAACTGAACCGCCGCGGCTACAGCATCCACACCCTGCAGACCAACGTGCTCAGCGTGCGTCGCAACGGCAAGGGCGAGCTGCTGGAAATCCTGCCCAAGGGCACCCACGGCAAGGACGTGCATCAGGAATCGCTGATGTACCTGGAGATCGACCGCGCCTCCCATATCGGCGAGCTGCGCACGCTGGAGAAGAGCCTGCTCGAGGTGCTGGGTGAGGTTCGCCTGGCGGTGGCCGACTTCCCGGACATGCGCGCCAAGGCCGAAGACCTGCTGGCCTGGCTGGGCAAATCCAAGTCCAAGGTCCGCGCGGAAGAGACCGCCGAAGTGCGCGCCTTCCTCCAATGGCTGCTGGACAATCACTTCACCTTCCTCGGCTACGAGGAATTCACCGTCGCCGACGAGACCGACGGCGGGCGCATGGTCTACGACGAGAAGTCCTTCCTCGGCGTGACCAAGCTGCTGCGTACCGGCCTCAGCCAGCAGGAACTGCACATCGAAGACTACGCGGTGGCCTACCTGCGTGAGCCGCTGCTGCTGTCCTTCGCCAAGGCCTCGCACCCCAGCCGCGTGCATCGCCCGGCCTACCCGGATTACGTGTCGATCCGCGAAATCGATGCCAAGGGCAAGGTGCTGCGCGAGTTCCGCTTCATGGGGCTGTTCACCTCCTCGGTCTACAACGACAGCGTGACCCAGATCCCGTCGATCCGTGGCAAGGTGCTCGAAGTCGAGCGCCGCTCCGGCTTCGACGCCAACGCGCACCTGGGCAAGGAACTGGCGCAGGTGCTGGAAGTGCTGCCGCGCGACGACCTGTTCCAGACCTCGGTGGATGAGCTGTTCGCCACCGCCATGTCCATCGTGCAGATCCAGGAACGCAACAAGATCCGCCTGTTCCTGCGCAAGGACCCCTACGGCCGCTTCGCCTACTGCCTGGCGTACGTGCCGCGCGACATCTATTCCACCGAGACGCGCATCAAGATCGAGCAGGTCCTGCGTGAGCGCCTGAAGGCCAGCGACTGCGAGTTCTGGACCTTCTTCTCCGAGTCCACCCTGGCGCGCGTGCAGTTCATCCTGCGCGTCGATCCGAAGAACCGCATCGACGTTGATGCCGCGCAGCTTGAACAGGAAGCGATCCAGGCCTGCCGCTCCTGGCAGGACGACTACGCCGCGCTGGTGCTGGAGAACTTTGGCGAAGGCCAGGGCAACAACCTGCTGGAAGACTTCCCCAAGGGCTTCCCGGCCGGTTATCGCGAGCGCTTCGCCCCGCACTTCGCGGTGGTCGATCTGCAGCACCTGTCCAGCCTGTCGGACAAGCGTCCGCTGGTGATGAGCTTCTACCAGCCGCTGGCCCAGGGTGAGCAGCAGCTGCATTGCAAGCTGTACCACGCCGATTCGCCGCTGGCGCTGTCGGATGTCCTGCCGATCCTGGAGAACCTCGGCCTGCGCGTGCTCGGTGAGTTCCCCTACCGCCTGCGCCACACCAATGGCCGCGAGTACTGGATCCACGACTTCGCCTTCACCTACGCCGAAGGCCTGGACGTCAACATCCAGGAGCTCAACGAGACCCTGCAGGACGCCTTCGTCCACATCGTCAATGGCGATGCCGAGAACGACGCCTTCAACCGCCTGGTGCTGACCGCCGGCCTGCCGTGGCGCGACGTCGCGCTGCTGCGTGCCTACGCGCGCTACCTCAAGCAGATCCGCCTGGGCTTCGACCTGGGCTACATCGCCAGCGCGCTGAACGCCCACGTGGACATCGCGCGCGAACTGGTGCGCCTGTTCAAGACCCGCTTCTACCTGGCGCGCAAGCTCACCGTCGAGGACCTGACCGACAAGCAGCAGAAGCTGGAGCAGGCGATCCTCACGGCGCTGGACGATGTCCAGGTGCTCAACGAAGACCGCATCCTGCGGCGCTACCTCGACCTGATCAAGGCAACCCTGCGCACCAACTTCTACCAGCCGGACGCGGCCGGGCAGAACAAGAGCTACTTCAGCTTCAAGTTCAACCCGAAAGCCATTCCGGAAATCCCGCGCCCGACGCCCAAGTTCGAAATCTTCGTTTACTGCCCGCGCGTGGAAGGCGTACACCTGCGCTTCGGCGACGTGGCCCGCGGCGGCCTGCGCTGGTCCGACCGCGAGGAAGACTTCCGCACCGAGGTGCTGGGCCTGGTGAAGGCGCAGCAGGTGAAGAACGCGGTGATCGTGCCCACGGGCGCCAAGGGCGGCTTCATCCCGCGTCGCCTGCCGGTCGGCGGCACTCGCGATGAAATCCAGGCCGAGGCCATCGCCTGCTACCGCATCTTCATCTCCGGTCTGCTGGACATCACCGACAACCTCAAGGAAGGCCAGGTCGTGCCGCCGGCCAACGTGGTGCGCCACGATCCGGACGATCCCTACCTGGTAGTGGCGGCCGACAAGGGCACCGCGACCTTCTCCGACATCGCCAACGGCATCTCTGCCGACTACAACTTCTGGCTCGGCGACGCCTTCGCCTCCGGCGGCTCCGCCGGCTACGACCACAAGGGCATGGGCATCACTGCACGTGGCGGCTGGGTTTCGGTGCAACGCCACTTCCGCGAGCGCGGCATCGATGTGCAGAAGGACAATGTCACCGTCATCGGCATCGGTGACATGGCCGGCGACGTGTTCGGCAACGGCCTGCTGATGTCGGACAAGCTGCAGATGGTCGCGGCCTTCAACCACATGCACATCTTCCTCGACCCGAATCCGGACCCGGCGGCGAGCTTCGCCGAGCGCCAGCGCATGTTCAACCTGCCGCGCTCCAGCTGGGCCGACTATGACGCCTCGCTGATCTCCGCCGGCGGTGGCATCTTCTTGCGCAGCGCCAAGAGCATCACCCTGACGCCGGAAGTGCGTGCGCGCTTCGACATCGACGCCGAGCGCCTGACGCCCACCGAACTGATCAACGCGCTACTCAAGGCGCCGGTCGACCTGCTGTGGAACGGCGGCATCGGCACCTACGTGAAGTCGAGCAAGGAAACCCACGCCGACGTTGGCGACAAGGCCAACGACGGCCTGCGCGTGGATGGCCGCGAGCTGCGGGTGAAGGTGGTGGGTGAGGGTGGCAACCTCGGCATGACCCAGCTGGCGCGGGTCGAGTTCGGCCTGAACGGCGGCGCATGCAACACCGACTTCATCGACAACGCCGGTGGTGTGGACTGCTCCGACCACGAGGTGAACATCAAGATCCTGCTCAACGAGGTGGTGACCGCCGGTGACATGACCAGCAAGCAGCGCAACAAGCTGCTGGCGGAAATGACCGAGCAGGTCTCCGGCCTGGTGCTGGGCAACAACTACAAGCAGACCCAGGCGCTGTCCCTGGCCGAACGCCGTGCCCGCGAGCGCATCGCCGAGTACCGTCGGCTGATGACCGACCTGGAAGGTCGCGGCAAGCTGGATCGCGCACTCGAGTTCCTGCCCACCGACGACGCGCTGGCCGAGCGTATCGCCGCCGGGCAAGGACTGACTCGCGCCGAGCTGTCCGTGCTGATCTCCTACAGCAAGATCGATCTGAAGGAACAGCTGCTGGGCTCGCTGGTGCCGGACGACGACTACCTGACCCGCGACATGGAGACGGCCTTCCCGCAGACCCTGGTCGATACCTTCGGCCCGGCCATGCGCAAGCACCGTCTGAAGCGCGAGATCGTCAGCACGCAGATCGCCAACGACCTGATCAACCACATGGGCATCACCTTCGTGCAGCGCCTGAAGGAGTCCACCGGCATGACGCCGGCGAACGTGGCGGGTGCGTATGTGATCGTGCGCGATGTCTTCCACCTGCCGCACTGGTTCCGCCAGATCGAGGCGCTGGACTACCAGGTGCCGGCGGAAGTGCAGCTGACCCTGATGGACGAGCTGATGCGCCTGGGCCGCCGCGCCACCCGCTGGTTCCTGCGCAGCCGCCGCAACGAGCAGGACGCGGCGCGCGACGTGGCGCACTTCGGTCCGCGTATCGCCGCCCTCGGCCTGAAGCTCAACGAACTGCTCGAGGGCCCGACCCGCGAGCTGTGGCAGGCGCGCTACCAGGGCTACGTCGATGCCGGCGTGCCGGAACTGCTGGCACGCATGGTTGCCGGTACCAGCCACCTTTACACCCTGCTGCCGATCATCGAGGCGGCGGACGTCACCGGCCGCGATCCGGCCGACGTGGCGCGCGCCTACTTCGCCCTGGGTAGCGAACTGGAACTGACCTGGTACCTGCAGCAGATCAGCTCCCTGCCGGTGGAGAACAACTGGCAGGCGCTGGCTCGCGAAGCCTTCCGCGACGACCTGGACTGGCAGCAGCGGGCGATCACCGTGTCGGTACTGCAGATGAACGACGGACCGGCGGAAATCGACCAGCGTGTGGTCCTCTGGCTGGCCCAGCACGCCCCCATGGTTGAGCGCTGGCGCGCCATGCTCGTCGACCTGCGGGCGTCCAGCGGTACCGACTATGCGATGTACGCCGTTGCCAATCGGGAGCTGCTCGATCTCGCGCAAAGCAACCAGCATGGCGCGTGCATTCCTTGATGCGCACGTGTCGTTGAAGTTTTGATGCTCCAGCCCCGCCTAGTGCGGGGCTTTTTTTCGGGTGCCGGATTTGTAGGCGCGGGCAGGAAGTGCCTGGACGGAATGAGGCAGCACCGTAGGGCGTACAAGCGTTCGCGGTTGTGCGCCGTTACACCAGACGTATGTCGACTGCTCCAGGGTCAAGTCTGGAGCGCCTTGGGACTAAGGCCAAACGGCGTATATCGTCGAACGCTATATGCCCTACGGCGAACTCGTCGCGCTCACGCTTGCAGCTCGCGCTCGAACTCGGCGGCCCCTGGCGTGCTGACCGCCAATCGCAACAACCGGTACTGCCATTTCTGATGCGCCCGCCACATCAATCCGCCCGCTTCACCCTGTTCGATGCAGCCCTGCTTGACCACATCCCAGGTGCGGTACAGGTACCGCAACAATTCCGTCAGCTCCTTCTCCGGCCACTGGCAACCATGCTTTCTCAGCAGCACACGCATGTTGTCGAGCTGGAAGGCCTCATGCTCCGCCTCCAGGTCGTACAGCTCCGGGATCACATCCATGGCCTGCCAGAGCGCACCGTAGCCGGAGAACTCCTGCTCGATTTCATCGATCATTTCACCCAGCGCGTCCCAGGTTTCGATCAGGCCCAACTCACCCTCGAAAATCGTCTTCTCCCGACTGCGAATGGCGTCCAGCCATTGCTGGCCCAGTCGGTAGACGATCGCCTCCTTGTTCGGGAAGAAGCGGTAGAGCGAGCTGATGTCGATGCCGGAGCGTTCGGCAATGGCATTGGTGTTCAGCAGGGTCATGCCGCCTTCCTTGAGTAATTCCAGCGTCGCCTGCTCGATCTTCCTGATGATCTCCAGGGTGCGCTGCTGGCGCGGCTCGCGGCGCATCTTCAGGTCGTGCGGAATCATCCAGTGCCCAGCCTCATCGTTGCTTGCTGCGCATTTCACATTGAGCTGCCCGGCAGAGTCAAACCGGAACAATTGACGCCTCGGAGTATCGCTGGTAGAAGTGAAAATTACAGTAAATACTGTAATTTTAATCGGAGAATTTATGCGGCTCAAACCAAAACAACACCTGACGCTGTCCTCCCTCGTTCTGCTCTCCGGGCTTGCCGGCTGCAGCCAGACGCCGGCGCCGGAGATCGACACCGGTAACAACACGGTGTACCTGAACGGTCAGATCTATACCCAGGACGCCCAGCGCCGGAAGGTCGAAGCCATCGCCGTGTCGAACGACAAGTTCGTCTATGCCGGTGACCGCGAAGGCGCGGAAGGCTTCATCAGCCAGGGCTATCGCGTGGTGGACCTGGGCGGCAAGATGGTTCTGCCGGGCCTGCACGACAACCACATCCATGTCATGGGTGTCGTGCCCCTGGATGTCTGCGACCTCAAGGGCCAGAGCGTGAACCTCGATCAACTGGCCAGCAAAGTGAAGGAATGCCTGCCGCGCTACGCCAGTGAGCCCGGCGCCTGGTTGAAGATCGAGCAGTGGGTGCCCTATGAGAACAACGAGCCCACGAGCAACTACAAGACCATCCGCCAGGCACTGGATGCCGTTGCGGACGGACATCCGATCCTTCTCTCCGGCGTGGATGGCCACGCCAGCGCCTACAACTCCAAAGCCCTGAGCATGGCCCAGGACGATAGCGGCAAGACCGTTGGTTTCAACGCCAAGACTCTGGGCAAGGGCGGCGTGTTCGCCGATCTGGCGCCCTACGTCAGCCTGGACAGCGGGGTCGTCCGCGATGCGGCCAAGGAGAAGATTCCGGTCGGCAGCTTCGACATGTTCGCCCAGGAGGTGGGCGATCCGCGTGGCGAAGCCATTTACGGCGCGATCCTGCCGAAAGTCGCACAGGTCATGGCGCAAAGCGGCATCACCAGCATCCAGGATGCCTGTGCCAATGACTTTATCCGCGAGCAATTGGTGAAGATGCAGCAGCAGAACCTGCTGAACATGCACGTCACTGCCGCCACCTGTTTCATCTCCGATGACTACAAGGGCAAGGTGGATATCGCCGGGCACCTGAAGAAGGCTCGTGAAGTTCGCGCCGAGTTCGCCGGCAATCCGCTGATCAAGGCCGATGCGGTGAAGATCTTTGCCGACGGTGTGCTCGAAGGCGATCCCTTCAGCAAGCCGCCATTCTCACCCAACGCCGGCATGCTCCACCATTACCAGAAGCCCCACCTCAAGCAGGATGAAGAGACCGGTGTCGTCACCGTCACCCAGGACAGCGAGGAGACGAAGAACAACGGCATCGTCAATTACAAGGAAGAGGACTTCAAGAATTACGCCACCGCACTGGATGCCGATGGCTTCAGTATCCATGTCCACAGCGTCGGCGACCGCGCCACCCGGGTGACGATCGATGCACTGGAAGCGGCCCGCCAGCGCAACGGTGATCGCCATATCCCGCACACCATCGCCCACCTGCAAATGGTCCACCCGGACGACCAGAAGCGTCTCGGCGAATTGGGCACCTACCTCACCTACACCTATGCCTGGATCAACGAGCAACCCGAGTACGATGTGCTGATTACGCCATTCCTCGAGCCCAGCAAGAAAGGCCAGGACATCAACGACCTGCTCTACAACCCGAAGAATTACACCTGGAACGCCGTTTATCCTGTCGGCAATACCGCCAAGGCGGGCGCGGTGCTGGTGGCGGGTAGCGATGCGCCGGTGGACACTCGCGATCCGCGGCCGTTCGTGAACATCGCGGCGGGCATCACTCGTGCCATCCCCGGCAAGCCGGCCTACAACCCCGAGCAGAGCGCTACGCTGGAGCAGATGCTGGACGCCTACACCATCAACGGCGCTCGCGCTGTGCGACAGGAAAAACTCATGGGTTCGATCGAGCCGGGCAAGTCCGCCGACTTCATCGTCCTGGATCGCAACCTGTTCGATCTGGTTCAGCAGGGTACCCCTGAGAAGATCGCTGAAACCCAGGTGCAGCAGACGGTGTTCCGTGGCAAAACGGTCTATGGCCAATAGGCCAACGCCGCCAGCAATGAAAGCTGAGCCATTTGTGGCAAGCGCCAGCCGGTCAGGTCGCCGGGCCTGGCGCTAGCGGTGAGAAACCGGAATCCGATGCCAGTTCGGCATCGGATTTTTTGTGCGCAGGCCATTCCCTTCCGAGTAAGTCGCATCTGGCCATCAAAGGGCTGCCGGGCCCGTTCAGCTCCCGCTGCGACCTTCCTCATGGGGTTCGGTCAGTGCGCGACGGTACTTGGCATAAAGGTCGTCGGACATGTTACTGGCGCCCAGGATCTTCAGCGCGAAGGACTTCACTTCGGTATCGCTGTTCGGCTGCTGCGGCGCTGGCTGGCTGCTGCAGCCTGCCAGCCAGAAGGGCACGGTCAGGGTGAGGAGGGCGAGGGCACGGTTCATGGTTTTAGGCACGCAGGGAAGTTCGGGACGGATGTCAGGCTAACAATCACGCGGATCGAGCAGAAATCATCCCGTTTGATAGTGAGTATCGTTATGGTGACTTCCGACTCATGGAGTTGTCAGAAGGTTCCCTTCCTGCGGCGTTTTCCAGCGATTGCGGATATCCTTCGCCGCTGTTCATCTCTTCTCAGGACTCCCCCATGAAAGCGCAACTCGTCGAACTCCTTACTCTGATCAGCTCGGGCTGCCTGGACGAGGCCGAGATCGAGCAGATCGCCGACGAGGCCGCCCAGGCCTACGCCGATCCGGTGGCCTTCCACACGGCCAACCCGGACATCAACTACGACGACAGCTTCCCGATTCCCCTGGGGGAGTGGATGGTGGTGGGCAGCCTGCCGGAAATCGTGCTGTTCCAGGGTGACAGCTACGAAGAGCTGTTCGGTGAAATTCGCGCTTCCTTCGACCCGAGCGTCAATTTCGTCCTGCAGGCCAAGCAGCTGCGCAAGACCGAACCCCTCACCGCGCTGAACCGCATCCAGACCCAGCTCGGCGCGCTCTATCCGGAAAAGGGCGGCTATGTGCTGGTGGATTTCAGCGAGCCGCTGGATGACGAACTGCAGTGCGTGCTGGTCTATCGCAACGATCTGGAGCGCGTCATGGCCCTCTGTGTGGAGATCGGCATTCCCGCGGCACCGGCGCTGGAGGCAGCGCAGGAAGCCGCTCAGGAGTGATCCAGGTCCACGGCTGAAGGACGAAAGCTGCCGATGTGGGTCGGTAGCCAGCGGTAATAGAAGTGAAAGGCGAACAGCCGGGGATGCCGGCAGGTACCGAGCGTTGCCTGCCTGCCGAGCTCCGGCGCTTACATATGCAGAAGGCCGATGCGCTGCATTTCCCGTAGGGCATTGCACTCCTCGAGCGCCTGCCGCACCTGCTTGCCACGCGCCAGGTCGGCTGCGTGGAAGCAGATCCTTGGCAGCAATGGCTGGCTCATCATTGTGAATCGGTCTGCCTGAGCAGGGCGCTCAGGTCCACCAGGAGGTGGCCGCCGATCATCCGCGATGGCACTTCGCCGAGGTCGATCCATCGCTGCACCACGGCCAGCCGGTCACTCATGCCGATCAATTGCGCGAAGCGCTCGGGCGTAAGGTAGTAACTGCCTGCGCGTAGGTCCGGGGAGAACGATTCTTCCACTTTCATGCTGCATCCTGCACCATCGGAAATCGCTCGAAACGTCGGGTTCGAGCCCCTGTCGATATGGGAATTTATCCTGATTATTAGGATTTTATAGCCGGGCTTTGCAGTCTCGGACACGGATGACACATGGTGAAGAAACGTTTCCTGTTCAGTGCAGGAGAAAGACTACGGGCGCTTCGTTCGCTAACTGGACTTTCGCGCCGCGCATTTGCCGAAACCGTCGGTATGAAAGAGAAAGACGTGGAGAACATCGAGTACGGCAACCAACGTATGCGCGACGAGGACTTTGAGAAAGTCTGCAGTGAATACGAGGATTTCAGCCGCTGGATCACCTACGAGGGGCCGATCGATTCCACCGAGGTGACCTGGAAGGTCGCCGACTCCGCCCAGCGCGCGGCGGTCTATCTGGTCAAGCGCCATCCGCAGCTGCTCGCCAGCAGTGACCTGAGCCTGGAGGAGTGGCAGGCACGCCACCATGAGGTGCTGGAAAGCCTGTGCGAGGAGGAGCGTCGTATCCGCGAGGAAGATGCCGGAGAGTAATGCAGGCTGTCAGTTCGCCCGGTCGGTGCGCCGCAGATAGCCGATGACATCCGGCGCGCCCGCCTCCCGCAGCCCCTGGCCGAAGGTGTCGGACTGCGGATGGTCCTTGGGCAACAGCAGGCTTTCCGGGGTTTCCGTATTGAACAGGCCGAAGCGCGCGTAGGGCATGCCGGTTTCCAGCAGTAGACCCATGAATGCCGGGTCGCTCCAGGCCTGCGCCGGCATTGCCAGCATGTGGAAATCGCGATCCAGCTCGTCCAGGACCGCCGTGCGCAGCTCGAAGCTCTGAATGATCGCCGGCAGGGTGATCTCCAGTCCGCGCCGCCGGGCATAGACCACGGCGCTGGCCATCTCGTAGGCGTGATTGTCGTCATCCCAGAACAGCCGCTTGCCATGCCAGCTGGCGCGCCGCAGCTGCAAGGCCGCCTGGCGCTCGAAGCCTGGCAGCGCCTGGCCGAGCACCCGGGTGAAGTCGTTGTAGCTGATGATCCGCACCTTGCGGCCGCTGTCGCTGTGCGCCAGTTCCTCCAGCGTTGCCAGGGGGCTGTCCTGCAGGGCGCGCTGGCACAGGCCGTCGAGCGAGCGCAGGTCGAGGGCTGGCTGCTCGTCGCTGTGGCTGCCGACCAGACGCTTGAGCACGGCGTGGATGCGCGCCTTGTCCTCCTGCACCGGTCCGGACAGCGCGCCGCGTGGCAGGTCGATCAGGCGATGCAGCTGTGTACCGGATTGCCAGCCGATGCCGCTGGTGCAGGCGTCGAGCGCCTTGAACGGCAGGGACAGGGTGCGGCTGCGTTCCGCGACGTTATGGGCATCGGCACCGCCAAGCCCCAGGCGCTGGGCGAGGGTGGCCAGGCGGCTGGTCATGCTGCGGTGGCGAGGGGACTGGCTCATGTGCGACGCAAGACTCCCGATGGCCGGATGGTCAGTGCAGGAAGCGCCGCTGAGAAGGCACGGCGAATTGCCCTAAGCATAGAAAACCCTGGCGTCGTTTGGCGCATGCGTTGTGGCAAAATTCTTCCCTTCACTCGGGGAGGCCTCCATGGCTTGCGTGGTGCTGGACATCTACCTGCCCGTGGACAGGCTGCAGGCAGTCTACCGCGGGGACGCCAATCGCGTGCTGGTGGTCAGCCGCGATGGACGCCGGATCAACCTGCCGGCCCATCATCTGCGCCCCTTCATCACGCACTCCGGCGTACAGGGTAGCTTCGAGATGGAGTTCGATGACGCCGGGCGGCTGTTGGCGCTGCGCCGCCTCGCCTGAGCGGGTCGCTGCCGGCTATAATAACGCCCCATTTTGCCGACCGATGCCCGACCATGTACAGCCTGGCCCGTGAGCTCCTGTTCAAGCTTTCCCCGGAAACTTCCCACGAATTGTCCATCGACCTGATCGGTGCCGGCGGCCGTCTCGGCCTCAATGGCCTGCTGACCAAGGCGCCGGCCAGCCTGCCGGTGAAAGTGATGGGCCTGGAGTTCGCCAACCCGGTGGGACTGGCGGCCGGCCTGGACAAGAACGGCGACGCCATCGATGGCTTCGCGCAACTGGGCTTCGGCTTCGTCGAAATCGGCACCGTCACCCCGCGCCCACAGCCCGGCAACCCCAGGCCGCGTCTGTTCCGCCTGCCGCAGGCTACCGCCATCATCAACCGCATGGGCTTCAACAACCATGGCGTCGATCACCTGATCGAGCGGGTCAAGGCGGCGAAGTACCGTGGCGTGCTGGGCATCAATATCGGCAAGAACTTCGATACGCCGGTCGAGCGGGCGGTGGATGATTACCTGATCTGCCTGGACAAGGTCTACGCCCACGCCAGTTACGTGACGGTCAACGTCAGCTCGCCGAATACGCCCGGCCTGCGCAGCCTGCAGTTCGGCGACTCGCTCAAGCAGCTGCTCGAGGCCCTGCGTCAGCGCCAGGAAGACCTGGCCGCGCAGCACGGTCGCCGCGTGCCGCTGGCGATCAAGATCGCCCCGGACATGAGCGACGAGGAAACCGCCATGGTGGCCGCTGCGCTGATCGAGTCGGGCATGGACGCGGTGATCGCCACTAACACCACGCTGGGTCGCGAAGGCGTCGAGAACCTGCCCTTCGGCAATGAGGCGGGCGGATTGTCGGGCGCGCCGGTGCGCGAGAAGAGCACCCACATCGTCAAGGTGCTGGCTGGTGAGCTGGGCGGGCGTCTGCCGATCATCGCCGCCGGCGGTATCACCGAGGGCATCCATGCGGCGGAGAAGATCGCCGCGGGGGCGAGCCTGGTGCAGATATATTCGGGCTTCATCTACAACGGGCCGGCGCTGATCCGCGAGGCGGTGGATGCGATCGCTGCGGCCAAGCGCGGCTGAAAACAGCGGAGAAATAAAAAAGGGCTCCTTATCGGAGCCCTTGGGCTTGCGCCCTTCCGCCCGGATGGGGCGGCTTGGGGAAATCGGTGTGAACCTGGATTCAGCCGCTTGCGTGCTGCATCTGGTTCTGACGTTGAATACCGGCGGCGCCGGTCAAACCATCCCAGTTGTCGCCACGGCCCTCACGCCAGCCATTGAGCCAGGATTGCCGTGCGGTGGGATGGGTAAACGGACAGAGGTCGCGAGATTTTCCAGTAATGCCGTGCTGATAACCACGCAAAAAGGCTCTTTCCAACGGATCACGCTTAAGTCTTCTCATAGGGTGTTGCCCTCACTTGCTGACTGTTATGTCCCGTTGGCCCCCCCAGGGAGGCCCGGCGGATTGTCCGCCAATGGAGCGCATTGCCGGCGTGACGCGCTCCGCCCGTTAACATTGCGATAACGGATTAAGCTGAGTTCTAACCAATGCCTTCGGGGCTGTGAACAACCAATTTGTCATAAAGACTTAACTCTTATGGAATCAAGCCATAAGAATTTGCCCGGTTGGAAAGTGCCATCATCGCGTAACCCCCAAGGGGCGCGGGGTTCTACCGGGTCAAGGGGAAAGTGTGTCTAATTGCGACTTTCTCTCATTCCGACGAGCGGGCCAGCGATGTGCGACTCGGGGTCGCAGACAAATTGAACTTCCGTCCCGGAAAATGAACACCGATTGCTGTTCGCGGAAAACCTATCGCGCGGATGGCCGACGAGGCTCCCTGGAGGAGCTTCATTAAAAAGAAAGGGCTGCGGCCCGGGAAGATTGACATGGCGGAACACTACGAATTTTTCCTGACCTGCCCCAAGGGGCTCGATGGCCTGTTGCTGGACGAGGCCCAGGCACTGGGTCTTGAAGAGGCACGCGCCCAGGTGTCGGCGGTACGCGGGCAGGGCGACCTGGAAACGGCTTATCGACTGTGCCTGTGGTCGCGCCTGGCGAACCGGGTGTTGCTGGTGCTTTCGCGCTTTCCGGTGAATAACGCCGAAGACCTCTACATGGGCGTCAACGCCGTTCAATGGAGCGATCATCTGGACGCCGGCGGCAGTCTCGCTGTGGAGTTCAGCGGCAAGGGCTCGGGCATCGACAACACCCACTTCGGTGCGTTGAAGGTCAAGGACGCCATCGTCGACAACCTGCGCGCCGAGTTCGGCAAGCGGCCGACGGTGGACAAAGTGAACCCGGACATCCGTGTTCACCTGCACCTGGATCGCGGCCAGGCTGTGCTGTCGCTGGACCTCTCCGGGCATAGCTTGCACCAGCGTGGCTACCGTCTCCAGCAGGGCGCTGCGCCACTGAAGGAAAACCTCGCCGCCGCCGTGCTGATCCGTGCCGGCTGGCCGAAGATCGCCGCTGAAGGCGGCGCATTGTCCGACCCTATGTGTGGTGTTGGCACCTTCCTCATCGAGGCCGGCCTGATCGCTGCCGACGTTGCGCCGAACCTCAAGCGCGAGCGCTGGGGCTTCACCAATTGGCTGGGCCATGTGCCGGCAATCTGGAAGAAGCTGGTCGAGGAAGCCCAGCACCGCGCCGAAGTCGGCCTGGCGAAGACGCCGCTGTGGATTCGCGGCTACGAGGCCGATCCGCGACTGATCCAGCCGGCGCGCAACAACATCGAGCGCGCAGGGTTGGCCGAGTGGGTGAAGATCTACCAGGGTGAACTGGCGACCTTCGAGCCGCGCCCGGACAAGGGACAGAAGGGCCTGATCATCTGCAACCCGCCCTATGGCGAGCGCCTGGGTGATGAAGCCAGCCTGCTCTACCTTTACCAGCATCTGGGTGAGCGTCTGCGCCAGAGCTGTCTGGGCTGGAGCGCCGGGGTATTCACCGGTGCGCCGGAGTTGGGCAAGCGCATGGGTATCCGCAGCCACAAGCAATACGCGTTCTTCAACGGCGCGTTGCCTTGCAAGCTGATCATGCTGGATGTGGAACCGCGTCAGTTCGTGACCGGAGAACGCGGCGAGCGCAGTGAGTCGACGCCGGGCCAGGGCGCCGCGGCGATCGAGCAGGCGCGCCTGAGCGAAGGCGGGCAGATGTTCGCCAACCGCCTGCAGAAGAACCTCAAGCAGCTGGGCAAATGGGCGCGCAAGGAAAAGATCGAGTGCTACCGCCTGTATGACGCGGACATGCCCGAGTACGCCCTGGCCGTGGACCTGTACCGAGATTGGGCGCATGTGCAGGAGTACGCCGCGCCCAAGTCCATCGACCCGGCCAAGGCCCAGGCCCGCCTGCTCGATGCCCTGGCGGCGCTGCCGCAGTCGTTGGGCATTCCCACCGAACGTATCGTGATCAAGCGCCGCGAGCGTCAGGCCGGCAAGAAGCAGTACGAACGGCAGAACGCCGAAGGCCGCTTCATGGAAGTGGAAGAGGGAGGCGTCAAGCTGCTGGTCAACCTGACCGACTATCTCGACACCGGTCTGTTCCTCGACCACCGGCCGATGCGCCTGCGCATCCAGCGTGAGGCCAAGGGCAAGCGCTTCCTCAACCTGTTCTGCTACACCGCCACGGCCACCGTGCACGCGGCCAGGGGCGATGCACGCAGCACCACCAGCGTCGACTTGTCGAAGACCTACCTGGATTGGGCTCGGCGCAATCTGTCGCTGAACGGCTTCTCGGACAAGCAGCGTCTGGTGCAGAGCGACGTGATGGAGTGGCTGCGCGAGGATCGGGGTGAATATGAGCTGATCTTCATCGATCCGCCGACCTTCTCCAACTCCAAGCGCATGGAAGGCGTGTTCGATGTGCAGCGTGACCACGTCGAGCTGATCGACCTGGCCATGGCGCGCCTGGCCAAGGGCGGGGTGCTGTACTTCTCCAACAACTTCCGCAAGTTCGAGCTGGACGAGGGGTTGGTGGCGCGCTACCAGGTCGAGGAAATCAGTGCACAGACACTGGACCCGGACTTCGCGCGCAACGGCAAGATTCACCGGGCCTGGCGCATCAGCGTACGCTGATGCTGGCTGGCGCACGGCCGCCTGTGGCCGTGCGTCGAGTGAGTTTCTGGGCAATCTGCCACTATCTGCTATAAGAACTGGGTACTTTTTCCGCAGCCCTGAAAGCGGGAGTCCCCATGACTCAGTTGCCGGCCTATGAGCAGTTGCCTGCCGCTCGGGGAGTCGCTCGCCAAAAGAAGGCGTTGCGTGCGGCTGGCATGGTGCTGGCTGCGGGGATACTGCTGACGGCGCTGCTGGGCTGGAATGTCTGGCGCGATGCGCGCACGGCCCTGGAGCAACAGTTCGCCCTGGCGGCCAACGAGCGGGTCGACCGCGTCCGTGAGCGATTGCTGCTGCAGAGCAGCGAACTGGAATCCATCCAGCGCTTCTTCGAGAACTCCAATGAGGTATCGCGCGAGGAGTTCGAACACTTCGTCAGTCCCTTGCTGGGCGATACCCTGGGATATGCCTGGCTGCCCAGGATCGAGCAGGGCGGACGCGCGTCGTTCGAAGAGCGGGTCCAGGCCTCGGGGATGCTCGACTATCTGATCCACGATCTCGATTCGCAGGGCCATCCGCTTCCCGCTCCGGTCCGCGAGCGCTACTTTCCCGTGCTCTACGGGGCGTCCGAGTATTTGCAGGAGTTGCCGCTCGGACTCGATCTGAGTTCCACCGTACCGGGGCGCGAGCTGACGCAGCGGGTGCTCATCGGCCGGCAGTTGGCCGCGTCGATGCCGGTGGTCCTGCCGGGGGCGCCAGCCGAGGACGCGGCCGGTGTCCTGCTGGCCGCGCCGTTCTACCTGGGCAGCGTGACGACCCGTTCCGTGGAGGAAAACCTGGGTGGCCTGCAAGGCATGCTGGTGGCTGCGATCAGCTATCGCCTGCTGATCGAACAGGGCATGGATGCGGGAAGCCTGGCACAACTGGCCCTGACATTGCGCGATAGCGCCGAGCCGGGCGTGGACGTGCCGATGTATCGCAGTGCAGTGAAAGCCGCACAGGGTTCCGGGCTGGTGGCGGAGCGGCACCTGGATTTCGCCGGGCGGGACTATCTCGTTCGTATCGAGCCTTCCGACGACTTTCTGCAACGCAACGAGGGGCAACCGCAGCTGTGGGTGCTGCTGGGCGGGCTCTTGACCTCACTGCTGCTGGCTGGCTACGTGCTGGCGCTGCTGGGGCAACGCCAGCGCGCGCTGCAACTGGTGGAGGAGCGTACCGCCGAGTTGCGCGCCAACCAGTTGGAGCTGCAGGAGAACCAGGCGCGCCTGCACTTCGCCATGGATAGCGCCGGTCATGGCGTATGGGACTGGAATGTCAACCTGGGCAAGGTGTTCTATTCCCATGCCTGGAAAGCCATGCTGGGTTTTCGCGATGCGGAAATCGGTACGAGCCCCGACGAGTGCATGCGCCGGGTTCATCCTGATGATCAGGCCGCCCGCACCGAGTCGCTGCAGCGACACTTGCGTGGCGAGACGTCGCTGTACCAGAGCGAGCACCGCTTGCGCTGCAAGAGTGGCCGTTGGCTGTGGGTGCTGGATCGTGGCCAGGTGGTGGAGCGCGGCAACGACGGCTCACCGCGACGCATGATCGGTACGCAGACCGATATCAGTTCGCGCAAGGCGGTGGAGCTGGAGCTGGGCGAGGTCAACAACCGCCTGCACGGCCTCCTCGATGCGGCGACCCAGGTCGCCATCGTGTCCACTGACCTGCGCGGTTTCGTGCGCAGCTTCAATGTCGGCGCCGAGCGCCTGTTCGGCTACAGCGCGCGGGAAGTGCTGGGTCGACCGGTGCCGGAAAACATCTTTGTCAAGGAAGAGATCCGCCGCCGGGCGCATGATCTGTCGAGCGTCCTGGGGCGCGAGATCCGCGGGTTCGAGGTGGTCGGCGCGCTGGTCGGCGAAGGGCACGAGGAATACGAGTGGACCTGCGTTCGCCGCGATGGCCGACAGCTGAAGATCAACCTGATCATCACTGGCGTGCGGGATTCGTCGGGCGGGATGACCGGTTACCTGGGCATCGCCACCGACATTACCCGGCGCAAGGAAGCCGAGCTTGAGCTGCGGCGGCTTTCGGTCACCGATGCGCTGACCGGCGTGCACAACCGACGCTACTTCAAGGAGCAGCTGGAATTAAGCATGGCGCGCAGCTCACGCGGCGGCGAGCCGTTGTCGCTGGTGATGTTCGACGTCGATCACTTCAAGGACATCAATGATCGCTTTGGCCATGAGGCCGGCGACACCGTGCTGATCACCTTGTGCCAACGAGTCTCCCAACGCCTGCGCAAGGTGGATGTGTTCTGCCGGCTGGGTGGGGAGGAGCTGGTGGTGCTGTGTCCGGGCAGCTCGGTGGAGCAGGCCATGCAGCTGGCCGAGGCGCTGTGGCAGGCACTGCGCAGCCAGCCGGTGGAGGGGATCGGCGTGGTGACGGCGAGCTTCGGGGTGGCCGGCTGGCGCATCGGCGAGACCGCCGACGATCTGCTGCGCAAGGTGGACCGTGCGGTGTACCGCGCCAAGCGGCAGGGACGGGATTGCCTGGAACGCGACGACGAGTAAGGGCCCCGGCGAACGCCGGAGCCCCTGTTCGTCATTCGCCCGCGCGTTTGGTGCTGCTGTAGAGATCCAGCAGTACCTGGTCGAGGATGGAAGACGCTCCCCACGGACGGTTGCTGTTGAGGATCGCCACCACCACCCAGGTACGCCCATTGGCATCACGGCTGAAGCCGGCCAGGGCGCGTACGGTGTTCAGGGTGCCGGTCTTGACGTGCGCCTCACCGGCCATCGGGGTGCCGCGCAGGCGTTTGCGCATGGTGCCGTCCTTCGCCACGATCGGCAGCGAGGAGATGTACTCCGCGGCGTACGGGCTGTGCCATGCGGCTTGCAGCATCGCAGCCATTTCGCGGGCACTGACGCGCTCGTCGCGGGACAGCCCGGAGCCGTTCTCCATCACCAGGTGAGTGGCGGTGATGCCTTTGCGCGCCAGCCATTGGCGAACCACCCGTTGCGCGGCCTGGGCGTCATCGGCGTCCGCACCGCTGCGGAAATGCGCGCCGAGGGATAGGAACAGCTGACGCGCCATGGTGTTGTTGCTGTACTTGTTGATGTCGCGGATGACTTCGACCACATCCGGCGATTCAGCGCGGGCGACCAACTTGGCGCTCTTCGGCACACTGCCTTCGCGGTCCTTGCCCATGATGGTGCCGCCCAGTTCCTGCCAGATCCCGCGAACGGCGCCAGCGGTGTAGCCGGGGTGGTCGAGCAGCGACATGTAGGTCTGGGCGCTGCAGCCCAGGGGAATCTGGCCGGTCGCCACCAGCGAGGTGCCGTCGAACTGGGTGACCGGGCTGAAGCGCAGCTTCGGCCAGGCCGGGCAGGGCTCGGCCTTGCTCACCTGGATCTGATTGTCGATACGTACGTTGGCCAGTGGCGGGTCCATCAGCACGCTAGCCTTGCCGCCATCGGAACGCACGACCAGGCGCACGCTCTTGAGGTTGACCATCAGGGAGTCGGGGCCGACCAGGAAGGGCTTGTTGTCGTCGCCGCCGTCGTCGTTGAACACCGGCAGTTGCGGGATGTTGAAGTAGCTGCGGTCCAGCACCAGGTCACCAGTGACCTTGCTGACGCCATTGGCGCGCAGGTCGCGCATGAGCAGCCAGAGCTTCTCCATGTTCAGCTTGGGATCGCCGCCACCCTTGAGGTAGAGGTTGCCGTTGAGCACGCCATCCTTGAGCTGGCCGTCGGTGTAGAACTCGGTCTGCCACTTGTAGGTGGGGCCGAGCATCTCCAGGGCGGCGTAGGTGGTGAACAGCTTCATGGTCGAGGCTGGGTTCACCGAAACATCGGAATTGAAATAGGTAGCGTTGCCGGGGCCTTCGAGGGGAATCATCACCAGCGACAGCGCGTCATTGTTCAGCTTGCTGGCCTTCAGGGCCTTTTCGACGCGATCAGGCAGGGTGGTGTTGATCTGGGCCAGGGCCGGCAGGGTGAGCGGTAGCAATGTGGCGAAGGCGAGAACACGCAGAGATTTGAACATAGGAAAGGTGACATCCCAGTGGTCGGGCATTGACATGAAAAAATGAAAAGATGAAACGCAATAATACGAATGAACGCTCCTTGTTCCCCCGGAGCTGCGGACATTATGCCGCAAGCTGCCGCGGGTTGCGCTGGGCAACACATGCCAGTTGTCATGGCAGGGCCGGCGGAGCTGTTAATGTTGTGGATGACCTGTCCGGATCGCGCCGGACAGTTGGAATTGTCATGATGAGGTCGAACCGTCGTCTTATCCGCAGGAGATTGTCAGATGGCCACTAATCGTTCCCGTCGTTTGCGCAAGAAGCTGTGTGTCGATGAATTCCAGGAGTTGGGATTCGAGTTGAGCTTCCAATACAAGGAGGGGCTGGATGCAGCGGCGATCGCGGCATTCATGCAGCGCTTCGCATCCGATGCGGTAGAGCCCAACGACATGGTGTATGGCGGCTGTGACGAGTACGGCTTCGTCTGCCTGGCACAGCGCGGCTCGGTCAGCGAAGAGCAGCGCGCCATTGTCGACGGCTGGCTCAAGCTGCAGCCGGAACTCGCCGGCTTCACGGCAGGGCCGTTGATGGACGCCTGGTATCCGGATCAGCCGATCAACGCAACAGCGCAATAGCGGTGCGCTCGAGATGCACTTGCTGCCGAGGGCAGCGGTGCATCCGGGGTGTCATGCGCTTTTCTTGCCCAGTGTTCGCAGCAGCGTCCGCTGCTCCAGGGGTTTGGACAGGCAGGCGAGAAGGGGAAGGCCGCTTGCCTTGAGGTTTTTCTCCAGCGCCCGCAGTTCGTCGTTTTCCTTGCAACTGAACAGTATCGCCTGGCGTATGCCACCGCTGCTCACCAGTTCGTTGAGCAGCTCTATGCCGCTGACTCCCGGGAGATTGATGTCGCACAGCAGCAGGTCGAAGGGCCTGCCGCGGCGTTGGCAAGCCTCGCGGGCCTCCTCCGCGTCCAGCGCTGGCGTCAGGTAGAAGAACTCCATCCGGTTAAGATGCATCTGCATGGCGATGTCTCCTGGGGCATCGAGTGTTCGAGTTCCCGGTGGTTGTCTCTAGTTCGCGGTTGAAATAAATATCCGAGCATATGGCATTGCTTGCCTATTCAGTTCGAAGTGCAGGTTTGAATTTTTATCAGGCCCAGGAAATATATTCGGAAACTTGCTCCGTGTTTGGAGTTGGTTTGGCGTATGAATGATTGTCCGTTATGTTGTCGGCTGGTTTCTGAAATTGTCTTTGGTTGAAAATGTGCTTCTAAATCCTGATAACTTTGATTTTGCTGAGCTTCCTTGGTGTTGTGCGGGAGGAAGTAAAGTTGCGGATGATTTACCTGTGTGCTTATAAGTATCGAATTGTCCTGCCAGTGTTGTCAGGCGGCTTGGTCTTTCAACTTCATTCTGTACTTGAGATTTGTGCCATTCGGCCAGGTTCGGTATCAGCCAATATAATTTGGCGGATACACCATTCACCCCTGTCGTGACCTCGATCAGGACCTCCTATACGCCCTGGCGAAACTCCTGCGGGTCGTCCAGTACGTGGGGCGTAGCGCGAAGAGTGCGGGGGGCGAGCGTCAAGATCGAGCAGGGCGGGCTGGCTCGGGGGCGGAAGATTCTCCGGGATCATCAATTGCGTGGTGGTCATCCTGGAGTTCCATTATGGACAGGGGGCCTGTCGATAGTGCGGAAGCGGTCAAAAAAGCGATGTCGGTGTTTTGCTCAATTGATGTCAGAAGATTCCGTCGAGAAATCGGATATAGGGACTAGGCTTTTTGTTTTGTTGAAGATGCGAGGCCGGGCTCTTAGGTGTTTTGTAGGATATCTACGCTTGTTGTGTAGGATTCTCCCTTGATGATTAATATCGAGGGGGGGTCGTCTCGACAGAGCAAGCTTAGAAGATATCTTACCGGCAGATATTTCACTTGATGAAAACTGTCGGAGGGATTCCGTGAGCAAGGTACTTATTGTCGATGACCACCCGGTGATCCGCATGGCGATGCGGGTATTGCTGGAAAAAGAAGGCCATGTCGTCGTAGGCGAGACGGACAACGGCGTGGATGCTCTCTCCCTGGTCAAGGACCTGGTTCCGGATCTGGTTGTCCTGGATATCGGAATTCCCCGCCTGGATGGCCTGGAGGTCATCAGCCGAATTTCCGCCTTCGATCTGCCGCTGAAAATCCTGGTGCTGACCGGGCAGAGCGCCTCCCTGTTCGCCATGCGCTGCATGCAGGCCGGCGCTTCGGGCTTCGTCTGCAAGCAGGGAGGGCTGGCCGAACTGATCAGCGCGGTCAGCGCCGTGGTGGCGGGATACAACTACTTCCCCAGCACCGCCATTCGGCAGACGCGCAGAAACAGCGGGCAAATGGACGACCAGGAGCTCATCCAGCGCCTCTCCGACCGCGAGATGGCCGTACTCCAGTATCTGGCAAACGGCTACTCGAACAAGGAGATCTCCGAGCAGATGTTCATCAGCAACAAGACGGTCAGTACCTACAAGACGCGCCTGCTGTTGAAGCTGAACGCTCATTCCCTGGTCGATCTGATCGAGTTTGCCAAGCGAAACGCTCTGGTCTGAGGTGTGCGATGTTCAACTGGCGTGGGCACCTTCGCGTTGCACTGGCGGCGATACTGCTGGTGGGCTGCCTCGGTGCTGTGGGAGCGGATTTGCCCTCCTGGTCCTCGATGAATCTACTGGCGCGCTCGTCGGATGTCCCGGTCAAGGTTCACCTGGATGAGACGGATTGGCAGTGGCTGCGGAGCAAGCGCACCCTCGTGCTGGGGGTGACTGCGCCCGATTACGCGCCGTTCGACGTCACCGCCAGTGGTACGGATCTGGAGGGTGTCACCGCCGATTACATGGGCGTGATCGCCGAGGCGCTGAATGTGCGCGTCGAAGTGCGCCGCTACGCTGATAGAAACTCTGCGATCGACGCACTCCAGCACGGCGAGATCGACCTGTTGAGCCGTGCGACCCACTACGAGTCGAGCGCTCCAGGGATCAGCCTGTCCCAACCCTATTTCACCAATCAGTCAGTCGTCGTTGGCCCCCCGGGCGTGCGCCTGGACAGGGGGGAGCAGTTGCTGGGCAAGCGCATTGCGGTCGTCAGTGACTACTTCTCCAGCGAGGAGATCGCCCGGTACTTTCCCAAGGCCACGGTCATGCCTTCCCCATCCGTGCGGCAAGCGCTTGAGTCGGTAGCATTCGGCCAGGCGGATCTGTTCGTGGGGGACGCGTTCAGCGCGCAGTACGTGATCAACCAGGGCTATCTCGCCAACCTGAAGCCGCTCAATTTCGCCGGCTTCAATGGCGCGGGTTTCAGCTTTGCCGTCAGGAGCTCCGATGATCCCTTGCTGAGGATCCTCGATCACGCATTGGCCGCGACGCCGCAACAACTCGACAACGCCATCCAGCGTCGCTGGAGTCCGGGGGGTGCCTATTCCATCGCCAACCAGCGACTGATCCTCACTCCCCAGGAGCAGCGCTGGATCGAGCGTAACCCGCACCCGGTCCTGGTGGTCGATCGAGCGCTGGCGCCGATTTCCTTTTTCGATTCACAGCAGAATTTCCGCGGGCTCACTGCGGACCTGCTGGACCTCATCCATGCGCGCACGGGACTGAGCTTCGACGTGCGGCCTGAGTCGAGCGTTACTGTAATGCTGGACGACGTCAGGAATGGAAAGGCGGCGGCAATTGGCGCATTGACGCCGACCGTGGAGCGGGAGGAGTGGTTGACGTTCACCCGACCCTACATGACGGCGTCCTTTGTCGTGGTGGTACCAAAGCATGCTGAATGGTTCCACACCTTGGCCGATCTTCGCGGCCGCCGTGTGGCCGTGCCCAAGGACTCCGTCCTGGAAAACTACATGCGCGAGCAGTATCCGGAAGCGCAAATCGTGCCGGTGGAAAATAACATCGATGACCTGCCGATGATCAGTGAGGGCAAGGTGGACGCGGGCATTCATCTGTCGACCTCGGCCAATTACCTGATCTCGCGTTACTACCGGGACCTGCGTGTTGCCGCCTCCCTCGATCGCGAGCCTGGACAGTTCTCGATTGCCGTGTCGCAGACGGACCCTGAGCTCCTGAGTATCCTGAACAAGGCAATACTGGCCATCTCCCCGGATGACATGGCCAACGTCATCGGCCGCTGGTCGGCGAGTGTCGAGGGCCCCGATAGCATCTGGGAAGGCTATCGCACCCGGATAGTGCAACTGGTCTGGGGCGGCATCGTGTTGATTTGCGCGGTGCTGCTGTGGAACTGGCGCCTGCAGGTGAAGGTTCGCCGCCGTCAGTTGTCGGAGAAGGAACTCAGCTATCGGCTCGGGTTCAAGCGCGCGATGATCGACGGAATCCCTCATCCCATTGCGGTGCGTAATCGCGAGGGACGCCTGCTCACCTGCAATCGCAGCTTCCTGGAGGTGACGGGCATGACGCGTGAAAGCGCTCAAGGCAGTCGCCTCATCGATTGCGATTGGTTGCCTGCCGAGGAGGCTCAGGCGTTGCACGATGAGCTCCTCCAGGCGATGGCTCAAGGGCAGGCATTGACGGCGGACCGGGTTCTCCGGTTGCGCGGAAACGAGATGGAGGTCTACCACTGGGCGACGCCCTATCGCGGGGAGAAAGGCGAGGTGCTGGGATTGGTGAGCGGCTGGCTCGATGTCACCGAGCGCGAGCGCCTGCACCATCAGTTGCAGTTTGCCAAGGACCTGGCCGAAGAAGCCAACCGCGCCAAGAGTACCTTCCTGGCCAACATGAGCCACGAAATCCGCACCCCGATGAATGCGGTGATCGGCATGCTCGAGCTGGCCTTGACCCGCTCGGATCACGGGCATTGGGAGCGTGAGCCGGTTGAGGTTGCCTATGACTCGGCCAAGTCACTGCTGACTCTGATCGGCGACATCCTCGATGTCGCCAAGATCGAGTCGGGCCGTTTGACGCTGATGCCGGAGCGGGCTCGCTTGCGTGAGCTGGTCGAGTCCATTGCCCGAGTGTTCGATGGCCTGGCGCGACAGAAGGGACTGGAGCTCAAGGTGGAGCTGGAGGCGGACGCTGCCTGTGACGTTCTGATCGACCCGCTGCGTTTCAAACAGATCCTGTCGAACCTGGTCAGCAACGCCATCAAATTCACCGACAAGGGGCAGGTGCGGATTCAGGTGTGCGGGGAGCGTCTGGCCGGAGATCGCATCGCGCTGAATGTCGCGGTTGAAGATAGCGGAATCGGGATATCCGCCAGCGATCAGGCACAGCTCTTCGAACCGTTCAGCCAAGCGTCGCAGAGCAGCCACGCCTCTCGTGGCGGTACCGGGCTGGGCCTCACTATCTGCCGCAAGCTGGCAGAAATGATGGGTGGCAGCGTTCGTCTGGACAGTCGGTTGGGATACGGCACGCGGGTCAGCGTGAATCTGCTCTTGCAGGCGTTGGAGCCGATGCTGGAAGAGACGATGGCTCCAAAAGTGGCGCCACAGATCCAGGGCAGGTCGCTCCGGGTGTTGGTCGTTGATGACCATGCCGCCAACCTTCTGTTGCTGACACAGCAGCTCGAGCACCTCGGGCATCAGGTGGACGTCGCAGCTGATGGCGTCCAGGCTCTGCAGATCTGGCATCCCGGGGATTTCGACCTGGTGATTACGGACTGCAACATGCCGGTACTCACCGGTTATGACCTGGCGCGCAGCATTCGTGAACTGGAGTTGGAAATGGAGGTGGAGCCTTGCGTGATATTCGGCTTCACCGCCAATGCCCAGCCCGATGAAGTGGAAAACTGTCGCCGGGCCGGTATGAACGATTGCCTGTTCAAGCCCATCGGCCTTGAGAATCTACGCAAGCGCCTGGAGTCCGTTCCCTGCATTGTGGATGACGCCGAACGTGATACCGCTCAGGGCGTTGATCTCCGGTTGCTGGAGGAAATGACGGAGGGGAACCCTGTCTTGATTCGGCGGCTGCTGGAAGAGCTGCACAGCAGCAACGACACCGACATCGAGCAGGTCGGGCCGTTGCTGGAGGCGCAGGACTGGAAGCGGCTGGGGGACCTGGCGCATCGCATGAAAGGCGCCGCCCGCCTGGTGAATGCACGTGCCCTGCAGGAGGGCTGCGCCGAGCTCGAGGCCGCCTGCCTTGATCATCCGGGCCTAGCCGAGATCCGCGCGAAGGTGTCGGCTGTCGTCTCGGCGATGGACGAACTGCAGCGAGGACTCAGCGAACAACTGGCCAGGTCCGGGCGGGTGGCGTAAGGCTCAACTCGGGCTGGAGCGTCCGGTCATTTCCCGAGCCAGCTCCGTGGCATAGCTGTCCGTCATACCGGCGATGAAATCGATGACACGCAGGAAGGAGCGGTACAGCGGCCAGCTCGGGTCCGGTGCATTCTGGCCGAGCAGGTCGAGGATTCGCCGGTGCTTGAACGAAGGGGTTCGTCCGCCATGCTGTTCCAGTGCTGCGCCGCAGAAGGAGTTGAGGAGGATTTCCAGGGTGGTGTAGGCGCCGATTTCATGGAGCGTCTTGCGTTTGTCCTGGAAGATCTTTTCCCGCGCCATGGCCTTGGCCCGCTGCACGCAGCGCTTGGCGGGCCCGTGCATGTGCTCGACCAGGTCGCCGGCCAGCTGTCCGGCCAGCAGTGCCGGCTCCTGCTCGACGAAGGCCCGCGCCGCGGCATTGGTCAGGTGCTCGATGGCCTTGCCACGCAGGATCGCCAACCTGCGCCGGCGGGAGTCATTCGGACCCAGCTGACGATAGGTTTCCGGTAGATCGTCGCCCACCAGGTCGAGCAGCAGTGCCTCGACTTCGGCGTACTCGAGCAGCTCCATTTCCAGGCCGTCCTCTAGGTCGATCAGCCCGTAGCAGATGTCATCCGCAGCTTCCATCAGGTAGACCAGTGGGTGGCGGGCCCAGCGTTCGTCCTCCAGCTGTGGCATGCCCAGTTTCTGGGTGATCTGCTCCAGCAGCGGCAGCTCGCTGCGGTAACAGCCGAACTTGTGCTTCTTGTAGCCGAGTGAGTCGGCATGGCGGGCGGTCCAGGGGTATTTCAGGTAGGTGCCGAGGGTTGCGTAGGTCAGGCGCGTGCCACCGTCGAACTGGTGGTACTCGAGTTGGGTGAGCACGCGAAAACCCTGGGCGTTGCCTTCGAAATGCAGGAAGTCGGAGCGCTCCTCGTCATTCATGTCGTCCAGCCAGCCACGTCCTGCGGCCTGCTGGAACCAGTGGCGGATGGCATCTTCGCCGGAGTGTCCGAAGGGCGGGTTGCCAATGTCGTGGGCCAGGCAGGCGGACTGCACGATCACCCCCATGTCGGCCGGGTCGCACCAATCCGGCAGCCGGTCGCGAAGGATCTCGCCGACACGCATGCCCAGCGAGCGACCGACGCAGCCGACCTCCAGCGAGTGAGTGAGGCGTGTGTGGATGTGGTCGTTGCTCGATACCGGGTGCACCTGGGTCTTGCGGCCCAGGCGACGGAAGGCGCCGGAGAAGATGATGCGGTCGTGGTCCTTGTGGAAGGCGCTGCGACCGAGTTCGGCGCTGCTGTGTACCGGTTTGCCGAGTCGCTCCCGGGGGAGCAGGGTGTGCCAGTCCATTCGTGGTTCCGCAATCAGGGGGTTACCGGCAACGCTAGCCGTTCGCGCTGGCAATCTCAATCACGGTGCTACAGGCCCTCGGCGTCGATGTCGATGAGGAGAAGGCGTCGGCCCTGGTCGATGAACTGCCCGGCGGTCATGCAGTACTGGTTGGAGGTGGCGTCGCGGTAGGTATTGGACAGGGTCAGGCGTCGTTCTTCCCAGCCTTCTGCCAGCAACTGGTAGAAGTACGGGCGCCAGGACCAGTTGTGCCCCAGGTAGCGCCGGTCTTCCTTCCAGAACAGGCCGTTCCACTCCAGGTTCGGCGAGGTCTGGGTGCCATGCCGGTCGCATTGGTAGATACGCAGCAGGCGAGGGAAGGATTCCGGCGCTGCGGGGAGGCTGCTGAGGATGGCGCCGCTCTCGGCCCAGGGGCGCAGCATGTCCATCAGTTCGGCGAGTTGCTGGCGCAGCTGAATGAGGTCGGCGCGCTCCTGCAGTTTGCGCCGCACGTAGTGATCACGGCGTTGGGCAAAGGCTTCGCGGAAGGCATTGCCGGCCGGGAAATCCAGTGCGGGTCTGGCGAACAGGTAGCCCTGCACGTAGCGCGCGCCGCACTCCAGGGCGAAGTCCATTTCCTCCTCGGTTTCCACGCCCTCGGCAATGATCCAGCAGCCGGTCTTCTCGGCCATCTGCGCCAGGGCTTTCACCACGTCGCCGCTGGGGCCGCCACGGGCGGCCGCCTGGAACAGACGCATGTCGAGCTTGAGGATATCCGGCTGCAGTGCCAGCACACGGTCGAGCTGCGAATAGCCGGCGCCAAAGTCGTCGATGGCAATGCGTGCACCGGCTTCGCGGTAGCGCGCGACCACTTCCGGTAGACGCTGGTGGCCGCCGCCCAGCTCGGTGATCTCGAAGACCACGCGCTTGGGCGAGACGCCCTGCTGCTCCAATTGCCTGAGGCTGGGCAACGGCTGGTTCGGGCGCAGGCGACTGATCCAGCGCGGCGAGATGTTCAGGCTGAGGAACCAGTCCGCCGGTGCTTCGTGGATACGCGCCAGGGCCGCATCGCGGATCTGCCGGTCGAGCCGGCGCAGCTCACTCAGGCTGACTCTCGGGTTGAAGAACAGTGGCCCGACCGAAAGCAGTTCTCCATTGTCCTGACGCAGGCGCCCCAGGGCCTCGACACCCGCGACCAGACCGGTTGCGGTGTCGATGAAGGGTTGGAAGCAGGCGATCGGTTGTCCTTCGGTCACGGGGCACATCCTTAGTGGTGTGACAGCAAGCGCCAGCGGCGCGGGTCCTTGTCACGTAGCAAGAATGTGGCCACTCAGGACGGTGGTGGCGTCTCGCTCCGTGGTTTGCGCAGTTGCAGCAGCAGCGGGGCCAGGGCGATGCCGATGCGCAGCAGGCGAATCCAGCGGCGCTTGCCGATCAGTAGCGCCAATGCCGCCGCGCCACCGGCGCCTGCCCACAGGGGCTTGCTGCCGCGCAGGCTCTCGCCTAGATGCCGGGCGTTCTTGAGGGGCTGCAGCAGCAGGTCGCTCTCGCGCTTGAGTTGCTGGCGCTGCATTTCCAGGCGCAGCCGTACGATGGCCTTGCGCAGTTCCGCGCGAGACAGGTGACGCATGGACTCCGGCAGTTCGCTCATGGCAACAGGCGCTCCCGGTCACGAGCCAGCTCGTCGAGCGTCGCACTGAAGGGTGAGCTCTCGTCGCTGAGCAGTTGATAAAGGCGCCAGGCGCACAGGGCGCTGCCGGCGATATAGAAGAGGCACAGGCCGATGGCCGCCTGCAGCCGATAGCTGTCCCAGAACACCAGCAGGATCAGCGTCGATAGGCCGATCAGCAGGAGCATCGCGAATACCAGGGCAAGCCCTGCCAGCAGCAGGATCTGCACGGTGCGCGTCTTCTGTTCATGCAGTTCGATGCCCAGTAGTTCGACGTGTCCGTGCAGCAGCCCGAGGAAGGCGGCGCCCAGGCGCCGCAGGGATGGGGAGTTGGCCTTGCCGGCGTCCGTTCCGTCGCTCATGGATCAGCGCCGACTCACCAGCAGGCCGAGCAGGAAGCCGATGCCGGCGGCAATGCCGACCGCCTGCCAGGGATGCTCGTTGACGTATTCCTCGGTGGCATCCGCCGCGGCCTTGCTCTGGTCGCGCAGGGTGTCCTTGGTGGAGTAGATGGCTTCGCGGGCGCGCTTGAGGCTGGAGTTGATCTGCTCGCGCATCTGGTCGGCTTCGGCGCCGGCCAGGTCGGCGGAGCTCTGCAGGAGTTTCTCGGTGTCGCTGACGAGGGCCTGGAATTCCGCCAGGAGTTCTTCCCTGGCGGCGTTCACTGCGGTCTTGCGAGGCATGTGATGCTCCTTGATCGGGTTGAGGTTCTTAATTTTTCGAGCCCCATAGGCCGGGGAAGTTTCTCATAAGTTCTGCACCCGGCGATGCCAAAGCCACGCGGTAAAGACTAGTCGCTGATTTTTGCTCGGGTGGTATGCCGCTTGCATTTCCCTGGTGCGCAAGGAGAGCGGAATGCCCCGTCGCGGGGCGCTTCCGGCGTCGTGAAAAGCCGGAGAAATACGCTCAATACATTGAAAAACAAAAGGAAGTACAGAAAACAGTCGTGCTGGTCCAGTCGCCTGTGAGCGAACTCGGGGCAGCGGTAGGCTCCCGCTTGGTGCGCTGCTGCTTCAGGGTGGTGCGAAGGGTGGTGGTCGCGGGCTGTTTTGGTGCTTTCCCCTTGACCTCCGGGGCTGCCTGTAGCGATGGAAAACCTCAATAGCGCCGTGGAAACCCTTGTCCACGGTTCCAACACCCTGTTCATCCTGATGGGCGCGGTCATGGTCCTGGCCATGCATGCCGGCTTCGCATTTCTCGAAGTCGGCACGGTGCGCCTGAAGAACCAGGTCAATGCGCTGTCGAAGATTCTCTCGGACTTCGCCATCTCGACCCTGGCCTACTTCTTCGTCGGCTACTGGATCGCCTACGGTGTGAACTTCCTGCAACCGGCCGCGAGCCTGGCGACGGAGAACGGCTATGCCCTGGTGAAGTTCTTCTTCCTGCTGACCTTCGCCGCGGCGATCCCCGCGATCATCTCCGGCGGCATCGCCGAGCGCGCGAAGTTTGGTCCGCAACTGTGCGCCACGGCGCTGATCGTGGCCTTCCTCTACCCCTTCTTCGAAGGGCTGGTGTGGAATGCCAACTTCGGTTTCCAGGGTTGGTTAAAGGCCGAGTTCGGGGCGACCTTCCACGATTTCGCCGGCTCCGTCGTGGTGCACGCTTTCGGCGGCTGGCTGGCGCTGGCGGCCGTTTTGCTGCTGGGGCGGCGTAATGGCCGCTATCGCGAGGGGCGGCTGGTGGCTTTTGCGCCGTCAAACATCCCGTTCCTGGCGGCGGGCTCCTGGGTGCTGATCGTCGGTTGGTTCGGCTTCAACGTGATGAGCGCGCAGACGCTGGTCGGCGCCAGCGGCCTGGTGGCGGTCAACTCGCTGTTGGCGATGGTCGGCGGCACCGTGGCTGCGCTGGTGGTGGGGCGCAACGACCCCGGCTTCCTGCACAACGGTCCGCTGGCCGGCCTGGTGGCGGTCTGCGCCGGCTCCGACCTGATGCACCCGGTCGGTGCGTTGATCACCGGCATGGTGGCGGGCGCGCTGTTCGTCTGGGCCTTCACCGCGACCCAGGTGCGCTGGAAGATCGACGACGTGCTCGGTGTCTGGCCGCTGCACGGCCTGTGCGGTGCCTGGGGCGGCATCGCGTGCGGCATCTTCGGTCAGCCGGCGCTGGGTGGTATCGGTGGTGTCAGCCTGGCCAGCCAGGTCGTCGGGACGTTGACCGGGGTGACGCTGGCGTTCGCTGGCGGTCTGCTGGTCTATGGCTTGATCAAGCGGCTGGTGGGGATTCGCCTGACCCAGGAACAGGAGTACTACGGTGCCGACCTGTCGATCCACAAGATCGGTGCCATCAACCAGGATTAGGTGATCCAGCAAGGAAAAAGCCCGGCAGATGCCGGGCTTTTTTGTTCCGCCTCCGGGGTTACCAGAGCGGCATGGTGTAGCTGACGATCAGGCGGTTCTCGTCCACGTCATTGCTCGACGCGGTGTTGGCGGCGAAGTTGCTGCGGGTGGTCGCGTTACGCCACTTGAGGCCGAGGCCCTTCAGTGCGCCGTCCTGGAACACGTAGGCAATGTCGGTATTGCGTTCCCACTCGCGGCCTTCCTCGTCGGTGTTCAGGCGATCGATGTCGGTGCCCTTCACGTAGCGGGTCATGAAGGTCAGCCCAGGGATGCCGAGGCCGGCGAAGTTGTAGTCGTAGCGGGCCTGCCAGGATTTCTCGTCCTTGTTGGCGAAGTCCAGGATCTGCACGTAGTTGGTCAGGTAGGGGTCGGTACCGTTGATGTAGGCGAAGCCGGTGTCGCCGCTCATCTTCTGGAAGCCAAGGCCGAAGGCGTTGTAGCCCAGGTTGTAGGTAACCATGCCGTTGAAGGCCTTGTTGTCGACGTTGCTGCCGCCGTCATCGGTGGACTTGGCGTAGCGCAGGTCGGTCTTCAGCGACTGGCCGTCGGTGATCGGCAGGGTCCAGCCCAGGGTCAGGTAGTGCTGCTTGTAGAAGTCGGTCAACTGGCCGTAGTGGTAACCGGTGCTGAAATCCTTGGTCCAGTTGTAGGTGCCGCCACCGTAGTAGAACTCGTTGCTGGTCAGCCCCTTGGTGACGGCGATGTTCTTCTTGCCGCCCGTGGTGAGGGTCATCTCCTGGTAGTCGGAAGAGTCACGCAGGTTGGTCTGGTTCAGGCGGCCGGCGTCGAAGTTCAGGCCATCGAGCTGGGTCGAGTTGAAACCGGTACCCAGGAAGACTTGCGGCAGCAGGCGGCTGTCGTTGGGCACGATGACCGGCAGCTTCGGAATCAGGGTGCCAGTCTTCAGCACGTTCTTCTCGTAGCGAAACTTGGCGGTGGCGCCCAGCTTGCTGTAGTCATCCGGTGCGGAACCATCGGACGGCTTGGGCAGCAGGCCGGTGCCGGTGCGGCCCGGGCTGGAGTCCAGTTTCAGACCCAGCATGCCGATGGCGTCGAGACCCACACCGATGGTGCCTTCGGTATAGCCCGACTCGTAACGCAGGATGAAGCCCTGCGCCCATTCCTCGGCTTTGCTCTGCTGGGCTGGGGTGGAGGTGCGGAAGTCGCGGTTGAAGTAGTAGTTGCGTAGTTCAACGCTGGCTTTACTGTCCGTGATGAAGTCGGCGTGTGCAATGGTCGGTACGGTAATGCTGGTGCCCAGCGTGGCCAGGGCCACGGCACGGGCGATCGGGGTCTTGCTCATTGTTATTGTCTCCTCGAGCGCTTTGGGCAGGTCGGTGATGCCGAATGGTGGCGACATGTCGATCTGTTACAGCCTACCTACTAAATCATTACAAAATGTTGACGACTCTTAGACCTTAGTCGTTGATTAGTGAGCTGGCTATTGAAGCGCCGGACGGCGTGTGCGGCGGGTTGCCTGGACCCAATGCGGGTAGTAGCCGAGACGGTCCTGGACCTGGGCGTCGTGGGCGGGAACGACCGTCAACTGCGGATATGCGCGCATCAGCAGGTGCACGCGCGCCACCTCGGCCAGGGTGCGCTCACGGTCGTTGTCCACCAGGCGGCGGCTAATCCAGAACTTCTCGTGGGGCCCGGTGAAGCCCGACAACTGCCAGGTGGTATCGCCACTGAAGAAGAACTGTCGGCCGTCGTCCAGGGTGATGAACAGGCCCACCGAGCCGGGCGTATGGCCACGCATCGGCACCAGCACCAGGCTGCCATCGCCGAACAGGTCGAGGCTCTCATCGAAGCCCATGAAGGGGGTCGGTTCGAACTGGAAGGGCACCCACTTCACCGGATGGCGGAACTGGCTGGGAAACACGGCCGGCGGCTGCGCGATGTGGGCGTAGTTGATCTCCTCGTAGGGCGCCCAGACGGGTACGTCGGGAAAGTCCGACAACCCGGAGGCATGGTCCCAGTGCGCGTGGGAGAGCAGGATGCGGTCGATGCGGATGCCGCTGCCGTGCAACTGATCGCGTACCGGTTTCAGCCCTTCATAACGGAACAGCGGTTTGTCCCACCAGGGCATGTCCTGCTTGAACTGCGCGTCCGCCTGGCTGCCCAGCCCCGTGTCGAACAGCAGGGTGGCGGCATGATGCTGGATCAGCACGGCGGTGTGGTTGAGCGGTACCTGGCGAGTCCAGTCGCCGTCAGCGACGGTGAAAGCGTCCAGGGTGGTGACACCGGAGGTGCGGACCAGCGCGAAGCGCAGATCACCGGCAGTGGCATTCAGGCAGGCGAGGGCGAGCACCCCGGCCAGCAGCAGGGAAGACAGTCGCATGGAGGCGTTCCTCTTAGTCGGCGGTCGGTAGGAATGGCGAGTACTGCAGCTCGGAGAAGCCCAGCGGCAGGCGCGCGCGCCGCAACCGCCAGGCACCGGGGCGCAGGCTGAGCATGCGTTGCGCGCCGGGCGCCCAAGAAGGTGCGCCGTCCTGCGGCCAGTGGATGCGCGCGGTCGCCTGCAGGTGCAGCAGGTCGCCGCTGTCGAAGTCAATCAGCAGCAGGGCGCAGCATGGTTCCAGCAACAGGTTGCCGAGGGTATTGAACAGGTTGTTGCCGGAATAGTCCGGTAGCCAGAGCTGGCCGTCCTCGCCGAGCCGCAGGAAGCCCGGTGGGCCTCCTCGGTGGGAGATGTCGACGCCGCCATTCACCCCGGCGTGCCGGCTGGCGATGAACAGGGTGTCGCTGCGTGTCGTCAGTTCCACCCAGCGCGAGTCCAGGCCGACTCCGTCCAGGCTGGGCGCGGGAGTGCGCGGCAGGGCCTGCCAGTGGCGTGACTGGATGTACTTCGGGCAGTTGCCGAAGGACTGCAGTGCGCGGACGCTGAAGCCTTCACCGTCCATGGTGTCCACCCGGCCGTTGAGGCGGTTGCGCCGCCGGGTCGGCAGCTCGAGTCCGAGCAGCCCCAGGAGGGCGCCAGCGTGCAGATTGGCATGCAGCGGGTCGTCCGCCTCTGCCAGCGCGTCGATGCGCAGATGCTCCGGTTCCGGAGAATGGGCGAACCCTGGCGAGCCCCAGAGCACCGAAGCCTGGGGCTGCCCGTCGGGATCCACGCTGCCGACCAGCAGCCACGGCAGCAGGGCGAAGAACTCGCGGTGCTGGTCCGGCATGAAGCTGCGGATCGCCCGGCTACCGAAGCCTTCGACCTGTTCGCGGACACCGGCCCGCTCCTGGATCGCCAGTTCACCGGGGTGGAAGGGTGTGTCCATCAGTCACCTCCCGGCCTTACAGCCGAGGTTGCGGTACGTAGCCGGGCAGGGCGCGGATGCGGGCGAGCCAGTCCTGTACATAGGGATAGCCGGAAAGCTCCAGGCCGCCTTCCTCCGCAAGCGTCACGTAGGGATAGACGGCAATGTCGGCGATGGTCGGCTCACTGGTCTGCGCTAGCCAGCGGCGCTCGGCGAGGGTCGCGTCGAGCAGTTCCAGCGCGTGGCGGCCCTTGGCCTGGGCGGTCGGCAGGTCTCCGGGGCGCTTGAACAGCAGAATCACCCGCGCCAGCGCGAGACCGTGCTGGATTTCGTTGGCGGAGAAGCTCAGCCAGTGGGCGATGCGTCCCTGGGTTACGGCGTCCTGCGGGTTCCAGCGTGGCTCGGCGTATTGCCGGGCGAGATAGGTGAGGATGGCGTGGGAGTCGCCCAGGCGCAGCTCGCCATCCTCCAGCGCCGGCACCTGGCCGCGCGGGTTGATCGCCAGGAACGCCGGGCGCTTGTGCGCGCCACCGACGAGGTCGACCGGAAGCAGTTCGGCCTGCTGGCCGATCAGTCCGAGGAACAGGCGCACCTTGTAGCAGTTACCGGAGAGCGGAACGTCGTGCAGTTTCATGGCGAATTCCCTTGCGTTGTTTGTTGTGGGGACTGCGGAATGGATATTAGACAGACAGGTCTGTATAGTTCAAGTGGAAAGATTGCCCGCCGGTCGCGCCACGAGCCCAAGGCTCGCGCATAATGTCGGGTCAGGAGGTAATTCCATGGCATCCAGCAAACGCGAGCTGCTGCTCAGCACCGCCCAGGACCTGTTCTACCGCGAGGGTTACCACGCCACTGGCATCGACCGCATCCTGGCGGAGTCGGGCGTGGCGAAGATGACCCTGTACAAGCACTTCAAGTCGAAGGACGAGCTGATCATGGCGGCTCTGGAGGAGCGCCACGCCCGGATGGTCGAGCGCATGAATGCCGCTGAAAGGCACATGGAGCCCCGTGCGGCGATCCTGGTGACCTTCGATGCCTTGCAGGACTTCCTTGGCGCCGAGGACTTCTGCGGCTGCGCCTTCATCCATGCCGCCGGCGAGTTCCATGACCGCGATCACCCGATCCATCGCCAGGCCGCCGAGCACAAGGCATTCATCGAGTGTTACTACCACTCTCAGCTGGAGCGCCTGGGCATCGTCCAGCCGGAAAGCCTGGCGCGGCAGCTGCAGTACCTTCTGGAAGGCGTGCTGGTCATGGCGCACATGCAGGGGCCGGCGAATCAGGCCCTGGAAGCCCGCGCGGCAGCCGATGTGCTGCTGCAACACGCCGGCGTCTGAACAATGGAGTCGAACATGTCCCCTGAATGCCAGCTCTTCGGCACCCTGGGTTGCCATCTCTGCGAAGTGGCGGAGGCAGTGTTGATGCCCTTCGTCGAACACGGTCTGCTGGTCGAACTGGTAGACATTGCCGACCGCGAAGAGTGGGTCGAGCGCTATGGCCTGACCATTCCGGTCCTGCGCCGCTGCGACAGTGGCGCGGAGCTCAACTGGCCCTTCGATGCCGAACAGGTCGCCCGTTTCCTCAACTGCTGATCTTCAACTACTGAGCATCCCGGCGACCTTCTCCCGACTCAATCGCAGCGAGGCGATTTCATGAAGATTGGATTTCTCGGGCTCGGCGGCATGGGTGCCGCCATGGCTACCAACCTGATCCGGGCCGGTCACCAACTGATCGCCTGGAATCGTTCGCCGGGGCCGCTGGAGCCCCTGCTGGCGCTCGGCGCGCAAGCCGCCCGCGATCCCGTGGAAGCGTTCGACGCCGAGTTGGTGATCTCGATGCTGGCCGACGACGATTCCAGCCGTGCCGTGCTGATCGACAGCGGGGCGCTGGCTTCGGCCAAGGCCGGGTTGATTCACCTGAGCATGGCGACGCTCTCCACCGCCTTCGTCGGCGAGCTGATGGAGCTGCATCGCCGGCAGGGCGTCGAGTTCATCGCGGCCCCGGTCTTCGGACGCACCGATGTGGCCGCCGCCGGCAAGCTCAATATCCTGGTGGCCGGACCCGAGGTCGCCATCGCCAAGGTGCAACCGGTGCTCGATGTGCTGGGGCAGAAGACCTGGCCGCTGGGGGGTGATCCGCGCCACGCAGCCGTGGTGAAGATCGCCGGCAACTTCATGATCGCCAGCGCCATCGAGGCGATGGGGGAGAGCGCCGCCCTGGTGAAGAGCTTCGGTGTCGAGCCGGCCGAGCTGCTGGAAATCATGGGCAACACCCTGTTCAACGCGCCGGTGTATCGCAACTACGGGGCGCTGATTGCCCAGCAGCGCTTCGATCCGGCGGCGTTCCGCCTGGTGCTGGGGTTGAAGGATGTAGGGCTGGCGCTGTCAGCTGGACAGGCACAGCGGGTGCCGTTGCCGTTCGCGAGTGTGCTGCGTGACAACCTGCTGGAGGCCATCGCTCATGGCGACGGTGAGCGGGACTGGAGTGCGCTGTCGCAAGTGTCGATGCGCAAGTCCGGACAGCTCTGACCGGACCATGAAAAAGCCCGTCTGTGAAGACGGGCTTTTTCATGGTCCGGAAGCAAAAACTTCAGGCAATAAAAAACCCGCCGTTAGGCGGGTTTTTCGGGAATTGGTCGGAGCGACTGGATTCGAACCAGCGACCTTCTCGTCCCGAACGAGACGCGCTACCAAGCTGCGCTACGCTCCGTTCTGATGGCGCGCATTCTACCGAAAAACTTTTGATGCACAAGGGGTTAGCGAAAATTTTTTCGTCCCCCCCAAAAAGGGCGAACGCCCCGCAGACCGGCCAGGGCCTGCAGGGCGTTTTCATGCGCGGGGAACTTAGAGCTCCTTGACGGTCCGCACCTGATCCTTGTTTACGCGGATGGCTTTGCCATCCAGCTGTTCGAACTCATAGAAGCCGGAATCATGGTCGTACTTGGGCTTGTCGACGGATTGAATCTCGCGTCCATCGTTCAGCGTGATGACGGACGGAGTGGAGCAACCTGCAAGCACGCCAATGCCCAAGGCGAGCAGGACGGCGGGAAGCATCCGGTTGGTCATGAGTGAATCTCCTGATGAGCGAGCAAAAATGTACGACGATTCCGACAGAGAGATTTCCGCCAAAGTTCCCAAATCTTTTAGGCGTCGTCGCTATCGGGCGTTGTAGAGCAGCTCAGGCGTATTAAGGTTGGCGAGGCGCGGATCATTGGCGGGGCAGTCCACGGCCTGCAGGCCCAGGTGCGAGAAAACGTGGCGCGGACTGCGGTCGCCACGCTGCCAGGCCTCTTCTATCTGTGGCAGCAGGGCAATAGGGATCACGCAGAACAGCGGCTCCCACTGCTCGCCGCAGCGCAGCATCTGTACAGCGCCCGGCGAAGCGGCCGAGGCCTGTAGCAGTCGCTCCAGCAGTTCGCTGTCGAGCAGTGGGGCATCGCAGGGCAGCACCAGCAGGCGGCTGTGCCGCGCCACGGCGAGGCCGGCGCGGATGCCGGCCAGGGGGCCGGGGAAGTCGGGGCTGTCGTCGTGCACCAGACGGTCCGCGTAGGGTGCGTACGCGTCCGGATTGCGGTTGCAGGAAATGATCAGGTCGTCGCTCAGTGGCCGGGCGAGGGCGGCGGCATAACTCACCAGCGGCCGCTCC
Organism: Pseudomonas sp. SCB32; assembly: GCF_009189165.1. Classification (NCBI taxonomy): domain Bacteria; kingdom Pseudomonadati; phylum Pseudomonadota; class Gammaproteobacteria; order Pseudomonadales; family Pseudomonadaceae; genus Pseudomonas; species Pseudomonas sp. SCB32. Next base: position 4,251,090 of record NZ_CP045118.1, on the reverse strand, counting down.
TGCCAGCACAGCAGTCCCTTGTCGCGTCCGCCCATGCGTTGCCCACGGCCTCCTGCGAGGATCAGCACGGAACAGGGTGGCAGAGAGGCGTGTGGCATATCAGGGTCTCCAGGGCGGGCCTGTGATATAACACCGCGCATTCCAACCTCACAAGCAAGGGCCCTCATCATGAGCCACAAGGCCGAGCAGCCATTCGTCCCGCTGAACATCGCCGTTCTGACCGTCAGCGACACTCGCACCCTGGAAACCGACACGTCCGGCCAGCTGTTCGTCGACCGCCTGAAGGCCGCCGGGCACAACCTTGCGGCCCGTGTCCTGCTCAAGGATGACCTCTATCGTATCCGCGCCCAGGTGGCGACCTGGATCGCCGAGGATGAAGTGCAGGTCGTGCTGATCACGGGTGGCACCGGCTTCACCGGTCGCGATAGCACGCCCGAAGCCGTGACCTGCTTGCTGGATAAGGTGGTGGATGGCTTCGGCGAACTGTTCCGGCAGATTTCCGTGGCCGACATCGGCACCTCCACCGTGCAATCCCGCGCTCTGGCGGGCCTCGCCAACGGCACTCTGGTCTGCTGCCTGCCGGGCTCCACCAATGCCTGCCGCACTGCCTGGGATGGCATCCTCGGCGAGCAGTTGAATGCCAGCCATCGTCCGTGCAACTTCGTGCCGCACCTGAAGAAGGCGGCGCCCTGCGAGAGCCGCGGATGAGCTGCTGCGATAAGCCGGGCCTGCTGCCGGTCGAGGACGCCCTGGCGCGTCTGTTGACCCTGGCCGAGCAGTCCCCGATCACTGAGGCAGAAACCCTGCCGCTGGCCGAGGCGGATGGCCGCGTACTGGCCGAGCCGCTGCTGGCCGGCCTGGACCTGCCGCCGTGGCCGAACAGCGCCATGGACGGCTACGCGTTGCGCCTGGCCGACTGGCAGGGCGAAGCGCTGCCGGTGAGCCAGAAGATATTCGCCGGCCAGGCGGGTGAGCCGCTGCAGCCGGGCACCTGTGCGCGCATCTTCACCGGCGCGCCGGTGCCGGAGGGCGCCGACTGCGTAGAGATGCAGGAAAATGTCGAGGTGCTGGACGATGGCCGCGTGCGCTTCCTCGAAGCGATCAAGGCCGGTCAGCACATCCGTCCGCAAGGCCAGGAAACCCGCAAGGGTGACTGCGTGCTGCCAGTCGGCACGCGCCTGGGACCGATCGAGATCGGCCTGGCGGCCTCGCTCGGCCATGCCGAACTGAAGGTGCGTCGCCGCCCGCGCGTGGCGTTGCTCTCCACCGGTGACGAGCTGGTCGAACCTGGCGCACCGCTGGCGCTCGGGCAGATCTACAACAGCAACCGCCATCTGCTGCGCACCTGGCTGCAACGCTTCGGCTGCGAAGTGGTGGATGCGGGCATTCTGCCGGATGATCTTGCACTGACCCGCGCCGCGCTGGCGGGACTGTCGAACGTGGACCTGATCCTCTCCACCGGCGGTGTGTCCGTCGGCGAGGCGGACTTCCTCGGCGCGGCCCTGCGCGAGGCGGGTGAGCTGGCGTTGTGGAAGTTGGCGATCAAGCCGGGCAAGCCGCTGACCGTGGGCCATTACCAGCAGGTGCCGGTGATCGGCCTGCCGGGCAATCCGGCGTCCACCCTGGTGACCTTCGCATTGCTGGCGCGCCCCTACCTGATGCGCCGGCTCGGCATGCAGAAGGTCGAGCCGTTGTGCCTGCAGGTGCCCGCCGGGTTCAACTGGACCAAGCCGGGCAACCGCCGCGAGTACTTGCGTGCGCGCCTGGAGAATGGCCGCGCGGTGCCCTATGCCAACCAGAGTTCCGGCGTGCTGCGTAGCGCGGCCTGGGCCGAAGGCTTGGCGGAAGTGCGCGAAGGGACGACGCTGGCCGAAGGCGACGCGTTGGTCTTCATTCCGTTCAGCGAATTGCTCGACTGATCCGCTCGCAGGCTGTCCTGCAGGCGCGGGCATGCTCGCGAGCACGGCGCGTGCCGATGCGCCGGTTCCAGCTGTAAGAAAACGGGGCCGCTGTAAGCGGCCCCGTTTTCTTGTGCTGCCCGACCTGCAACGGCTCAGGCGATATCGGTCGTCGAGAACCCCCCCGCAGTGTTCACCCCGGTCAGCACGATCAGGCTGTCGCCGGTATCGACGGCACCACTATGGTTCTCGTCAATGACCAGCCAGCCGTTGCCGGAGCCCGCCGCATTCCAGGCCATGTAGGCGCCGTTGTTAGCGGAGTTGCTCGCCATCACCGCGTTGGCTGCGCTGACGAAGGCGTTGAAGTCAGCCAGTGCCGAACCATTGGCGATGGTGACGTTGCCCGGGTTCAGCGAGGTGACGATGGTGTCGTTCGCCGAGTTGAAGTCACCGATGGTATCGGCGGTGGCCAGGGTGATGCCGGTGTCGCCGGTGGAGAACACGAACGAGTCGTTGTCCTTGCCGCCATACAGCAGGTCGACGCCGGTGCCGCCATGGATCTCGTCGTTGCCGTCCTGGCCGAACACGGTGTCGTTGCCCGACCCCGCCAGGATGATGTCGACGTTCTGCCGCCCATAGATCACATCGTCGCCGGAGCTGAAGTCATAGCCACCGCCCGGCAGGCTTTCCGTCCCGGCATTGGTACCGGTGACGATGCTGAAGGTTTCGTTGTAGGTGGCCTGGGCAGCTCCTGTGCCCTGGCTTACCTGGACCGTCACCTCGTAGATGCTGCCGGAGGCAAGTGCCGACGAGGTGCTGAGCACACCTGTATTGTTGAGGTCGCTGATAGCGAACTGCGAGGTCGAAGTGGTGACGCTCGCATCGCCCAGGAGCCCGACCTTGGCGCTGAAGATGCTATAGGAGTAACTACCACCAGCGTCCGGGTCGGCAATGGCTGGCACGCTGATGGTTCCGATGGTGCCACCGGCGCCGGGGATGCCGTTGCCGCCAGCGAAGGAAACCGCCGCCATCGACAGGTCGCGCGGCGCATCGTTGGCGCCAGTGAGGTTGAGGGTGAAGGTCTGGCTGGCGGAGGTCACACCGTCAGCCGCGGCCGTGACGTTGTACACCACACTCGGCGTGCTGCCCGCCTGCAGAGCCTCAATGGCTGCATCGTTGGCAATGAACTTGTACGCCCCCGTGGTGCTGCTCAGGTACAAAGTGCCATAGGCGCTGCTGGTGTTCTGCAGGTCGTAGCCCGATATACCGGACGAACTGCTGCCGGCCAAGGCGAAGCTGAAGCTGGTGTCGCCGTCGCGGCTGGTCACGGCCAGGGTGCCGGTCTTGTCGGCGAAGGTGTCGTCGGCTGCCGTATCGGTGTAAGACGCCACTACAGACGCCACCACTGGAGCGTCCTCGGCGCCAGTGAAGTTGATGGTAATGGTCTGGCTGGCGGAAGTCGCGCCATCGGCCGCTGCCGTCACGTGATAGATCGCGCTCGGATTGTTGCCAGCCTCCAGCGCTTCGACGTTCGCGTCGTTGGCGACGAACTTGTACGCGCCGCTGGTGCTGTTCAGGTACAGAGTGCCATAGGTACTGCTGGCGTCCTGCCGGTCGTAACCCGGGAGCAGTGATGCGCTGCTGCCGGCCAGGGCGAAGGTGAAGCTGGTGTCGAGGTCTCGACTGGTCACGCCCAGGGTGCCTATCGTGTCGGCGAAGGTGTTGTCGGCCGCCGTATCGGTGTAGGAGGCGACTACCGGGGCCACAACAGGCGCGTCCTCGGCGCCGGTCAGGTTGATGGTGATGGTTTGGCTGGCCGAGGTGGCGCCGTCCGCCGCGGCGGTTACGTGGTACACCGCGCTCGGGTTATTGCCGCTCTCCAATGCCTCGATGGCCGCGTCGTTGGCGACGAACTTGTAGGCGCCGGTGGTGCTGTTCAGGTACAGGGTGCCGAAGCTGCTGCTGGTGTCCTGCAGGTCGTAGTCCAGCTGCCCCGTCGTGCTGCTGCCGGCCAAGGCGAAGGTGAAGCTGGTGTCACCGTCGCGGCTGCTGACGCTGAGGGTGCCTGTGGTGTCGTCGAAGGTGTCGTCCGCCGCCGTGTCGGTGTAGCCCGCGACCACTGCCGTTACCACCGGTGCATCCTCGGCGCCGGTCAGGTTGATGGTGATGGTTTGGCTGGCCGAGGTGGCGCCGTCCGCCGCGGCGGTTACGTGGTACACCGCGCTCGGGTTATTGCCGCTCTCCAATGCCTCGATGGCCGCGTCGTTGGCGACGAACTTGTAGGCGCCGGTGGTGCTGTTCAGGTACAGGGTGCCGAAGCTGCTGCTGGTGTCCTGCAGGTCGTAGTCCAGTTGCCCCGTCGTGCTGCTGCCGGCCAAGGCGAAGGTGAAGCTGGTGTCACCGTCGCGGCTGCTGACGCTGAGGGTGCCGGTGGTGTCGTCGAAGGTGTCGTCCGCCGCCGTGTCGGTGTAGCCCGCGACCACTGCCGTTACCACCGGTGCATCCTCGGCGCCGGTCAGGTTGATGGTGATGGTTTGGCTGGCCGAGGTGGCGCCGTCCGCCGCGGCGGTTACGTGGTACACCGCGCTCGGGTTATTGCCGCTCTCCAATGCCTCGATGGCCGCGTCATTGGCGACGAACTTGTAGGCGCCGCTGGTGCTGTTCAGGTACAGGGTGCCGAAGCTGCTGCTGGTGTCCTGCAGGTCGTAGTCCAGCTGCCCCGTCGTGCTGCTGCCGGCCAAGGCGAAGGTGAAGCTGGTGTCACCGTCGCGGCTGCTGACGCTGAGGGTGCCGGTGGCGTCGTTGAAGGTGTCGTCCGCCGCCGTGTCGGTGTAGCCGGCGACCACTGCCGTTACCACCGGCGCATCCTCGGCGCCGGTCAAGTTGATGGTCAGGGTCTTGGTATCGGTCGCGCCCGAGCCGTCGGTCACCTTGAGCGTAAAGTTTTCGCTGGTGCTCGCTTCGAGCGCCTCGATGGCGCCGTCGTTGGGGACGTACTCATAGGCGCCGCTAGTGTCCAGATAAAGCGTGCCAAAGCTGCCGACCAGTTTTTGCTGGTAGGTGTGCCCATTGACGTCGAACGACCCGGTTGCCACACCTGAACCGTCGATCGTATAGGCCGCGGTATCACTGGCATCGCGCTCCACCGTCGAAAGGTTGCCGGTCACGCTGTCGAAGGTGTCGTCCCCTGAGGTGTCGACATAGGTATGGGCGGTCAGCGAGGCATTGAGCCCGGGCGTGTCGTTGACGCCCTTCAGGCTGATGCTGATGGTCTGGGTGGCACTGTCAGCCGTGCCGTCGCTGGCGCTGACCGTGAAGTCCACGGCCTGGGTGGTCTTCAGGCCTTCCACCGCCGCATCGTTAGCGACGAACTTGTAGGCCCCGCTCGTGGTGTTCAGGTAGAAGGTGCCGTAGGCCGAACTCTTCTGCACGTCAAAGCCCAGGCTATCCCCAGTCCCGCTTGTGGCTGCGGAGCCCGCCAGCTTGAAGCTCATCGTATTGCCGTCGGAATCGCTGCCGTGCAGGGTTCCGGTCACGGGGGAATAGGTGTCGTCGCCGGCCGTATCGGTCACCGTGCCGTTGCTGACGGTGTCCAGAGTCGGCGCGTGGTTGACGCTGGAAATCAGCGTACCGCTGGTATCGACGTACTTGCCTTCGCCGCTGAGCGAGCTGTCGCTGGTCACCCGCACGCCAAGGGTCAGCAGCCGTGGATCGCTGGCCAGCAAGGCGGTGATCGCTGGCGGCAGGTCGAGCGTCGCCAGCGAGAACGACATCGACTCGCCGGTCGTGAGGAAGCTGGCCTTGTTCACGCCCGCCGATCCGAGCCCGGTACTGGAAACCTTGTAGACGTCGTCCCAGGTAACGCCGGTGCCGTTCATGTTGAGGCTGTTGTCGGACTTGGTCAGGGTGACCGTCCCCTCAACAAGCTTGTCGCCATCCGAGAACCAGAGGGCATTGAGATCCAGATATCCGGATGTACAGGTCACCTTGAAGCTGGTGCCATCGAAAACGACCTTGAATTGCAGGCCAGACGCGGCTGAACCGAAATCCCACTGATAAGACTCGCCCATGATCCATCCCTCACATCAAAGCTGAAATGCCTCGGACAACTGCTGTTTCAAGCTCGCGGCCAATCAATCCCTGAGTCGGGATCCTGCAGATATTGGGAGCAGGGGAGCCTTTCGAGCCGTCCAGGGGCGGCAGGCGTGTCGAGCGATGGGGTCAGTGCAGGCCAACTTCTTGTCACCCCGGAAGCTGCGCACTGAACGGTGGCAACGCTCATTGAAACCTCCCATCCATGCATCCATCAGGTCATTGCTTTCTTGATTCTCCGCTTGGTTACAAACCCGCTCAGGTACCAGGTGCATCGAAGCAGTCGACATAAGAGGTATGCACCCAATAACTCAGCTGCATACCTTTACGTTGCTCTGGCGTTACACCTGAAACAGGTTCGCACTGCCGTTGGACGGTAGCCCAACGCCATCAAGGCGCTCGTCGATTCGACAGATACTTGACGAAGTTCAGGGGTGAATCCGACGGGTGGTGAAAAGCGTCAAAGTCCAAGCGTCAGGAGCGCTGGCGGATAGGTCAACCGCAATGAAAAACGCCGGTCTCAGACCGGCGTTTGCTTTTGCTGCTGGCGGTATTCGCCGGGTGTCTGCCCGGTCCAGCCCTTGAAGCTGCGGTGGAACGAGCGAGATTCGGTGAAGCCCAGGTACTGGGCGATGTCCTGGATCGGCAGGTCGCTGTGCACCAGGTAGTGCTCGGCCAGTTCCTGGCGCAGTTCATCGAGAATCTGCTGGTAGCTGGTGCCGGCCTGCTGCAGGTGACGCTGCAGGGTACGCACGGTCATTTCGAAGCGTTCGGCGACGCGCTCCTTGCGCGGCAAGCCGTCTTTCAACAGCAGGCGCAGCGCGTTCTTCACCCGTAGTGGCAACGGCTCGTCGTCGTCCAGTTCGGCCATCAGCGCCAAGGCGTGTTCTTCCAGCGTGCGCAGCAGGTTGGCGTCGGCCTGGCGCAGCGGGTAAGCCAGCAACGGCAGCGGCACCAGCAGCGCACTGCAGGGTTGCTCGAAGCGCACCGGGCAGCCGAACAGCTGCTCGTATTCGGCCAGCTCGGTGCCTTCGGGTTGCGCGTGCTGCAGCCAGACTTCCTTCGGCGAGCCGTTGGTGTCGGCGATCCAGCGGGCGTAGAGCAGCCACGAGGCCAGCACGTTCTCCACCATGTGCCGGCGGATCGGCGCCGCGTCGTGGCGGCAGTTCCAGATCAGCTTCACATGGTCGTCAGCCGGCTCTAGCGCACTGGTGCCCATATCGCCCACCAGTTTCTCGTACGGAATGATCCGGCCCATGGCTTCGCCGAGGTTGGCGCAGTTCATGGTGATGTAGCCGAGCACGCTCCAGGAACCGGGCTGGACGAAGCGCGCCGAGTGCAGCCCGAACAGCGGGTCGCCGGAGCGTTCGCAGAGGTACTGCAGCAGGCGCTCGTGGGCCTCGCTGGGCAGGCGCTGGCTGTTGTCGTTCAGCTGCGAGCGTTCAAGGCCCGCGGCCTGCAAGGCAGCGTCCAGGTCCATGCCGAGCGATTCGGCGTGGCGCAGGTATTTCAGCAGTGCGGGAACCGAGGTGTAGCCGAGGGAATGCATGGCGTTCGTTCTTGTTCTGGTGTCTCGATCGGCAACTGCGCCTGTCTTGATCCGACAGTGACAGGGCAGGGCGGCTGGCTAGTATAGGCAGCCATTACATTGCATCGAAATAGCCAGGTTCTGTACGCAAAGTGTCTGCGCATCGGTGAGGCTTCGTTGGAAATCGGTTCGGACTGCTCATTAACTGCTGTTAACTCCGCGTCCTCACCCATTTCTTCCTTGCCTGACCTTCGCACGACGACTTTTCGCACAGACCCCAAATTAGAAGGAGCGGGCATGCGACGCTGGAACGGCTGGGGTGAGGAAACGACGGTAGTGGAACTGCCCGACAACGGGCGCGGTTTTCTCGCCGAACGGGTTGGCGCCGGCCAGCCATTGCCGGATGCCACGCTGGAGAGGGTGCTGGCGAAAGTGCCGGCCTCGCGCCTGCCGGAGCATCCGCTGGTGGTGCGCGAGGCCCGCGACCGCCTGCTGCACGCCCGTGGCCAGAGCCTGCCGGACTGGCTGGCGATGCGCGAAGGCGAGTTCGGTACCTTCCCCGACGGCGTGGCCTACCCGCAGACCGCCGAGCAGATCCGCGAGCTGCTGCGTTTCGCCGAGCTCTGGGACTGCCTGGTGATCCCCTACGGCGGCGGCACTTCGGTGGCCGGCCACATCAATCCGCCGGCGTCGGACAAGGCGGTGCTCACCGTTTCCCTGGAGCACATGAACCGCCTGCTGGAGCTGGATGAGCAGAGCCTGATCGCCACCTTCGGCCCTGGCGCCAACGGTCCGCAGGTGGAAAGCCAGCTGCGCGCCCGTGGCTACACCCTCGGGCATTTCCCGCAGTCCTGGGAGCTGTCCACCCTCGGTGGCTGGGTCGTCAGTCGCTCCAGCGGCCAGCAGTCGCTGCGCTACGGACGCATCGAGCAGCTGTTCGCCGGCGGTTCCATGGAAACCTTCGCCGGTACCCTGGAGATCCCCACCTTCCCGGCATCCTCGGCGGGGCCCGATCTGCGCGAAATGGTGATGGGTTCCGAAGGCCGTTTCGGCATCCTCTCTTCGGTGAAGGTGCGCGTTGCGCGAATCGCCGAGGACGAGCGCTTCTACGCGGTATTCCTGCCGTCCTGGGAACAGGCGCTGGAAGGCATCCGCACACTGGCGCAGGCGCGCGTGCCGCTGTCCATGCTGCGCCTGTCCAACGCCATCGAGACCCAGACCCAGCTCGCGCTCGCCGGCCATCCCGGGCAGATCGCCTGGCTGGAGCGCTACCTGAAGATGCGTGGTGCGGCGCAGGGCAAGTGCATGCTGACCTTCGGTGTCACCGGCGACCGGGCGCAGAACGCGACTTCACTGCGTGCCGCGCGGCGCCTGCTCAAAGGCTTCGGTGGCGTATTCACCGGTACCCTGCTGGGCAAGAAGTGGGCGCAGAACCGCTTCCGCTTCCCCTACCTGCGCGAGGCGCTGTGGGAGAACGGTTACGTGGTGGATACCTTGGAAACCGCCACCGACTGGTCCAACGTCGACAACCTGCTGAACCGCATCGAAGCCAGCCTGCGCGACGGCCTGGCCGCCGAGGGCGAGCGCGTGCACGTGTTCACCCACCTGTCCCACGTCTATGGCGAAGGCTCCAGCATCTACACCACCTACGTATTCCGCCCGGCGAACAGCTATGCGGAAACCCATGAGCGCTGGCGCAAGCTCAAGCACGCGGCAAGCCAGACCATCGTGCAGAACCGCGGCACCATCAGCCACCAGCACGGCGTGGGCAAGGATCACGCGCCCTACCTGGCGGTGGAGAAGGGCCCTCTGGGCATGGCGGCGCTCAAGGCGCTGGCCGGGCATTTCGACCCGTCCGGCCGCCTGAGCCCCGGCACCCTGCTGCAGGACTGACCCCATGTCGGCCTGGAACGCCACCTGGCGTGAAGCTGCCCTGCCGGAGCTGGCGGCGCGCGACTGGGACCTGATCGTGGTCGGCGGCGGCATCAGCGGCGCCGGCATCCTGCGCGAGGCCGCGCGGCGCGGCTGGCGCTGCCTGCTGATCGAGCAGCGCGACTTCGCCTGGGGCACTTCAAGTCGTTCGTCGAAGATGGTCCATGGCGGCCTGCGCTACATCGCCAAGGGCCAGTTCGGCCTGACCCGCGACTCGGTGCGCGAGCGCCAGCGCCTGCTCGGCGAGGCGCCGGGGCTGGTCGACCCACTGAGCTTCATCATGCCGCACTACCAGGGCGGCTTCCCCGGCCCACGGGTGTTCGGCACATTGCTGTCGCTGTACGACGCCCTGGCTGGCCGGCGCAATCATCTGTTCTACCGGCTCGAGGAGCTGCGCTACCTCGCGCCCGGCCTGAAAGAAGAGCGCCTGCTGGGCGGCACTCGCTTCCAGGACGCGGTGACCGACGATGCGCGGCTGGTGATGCGCGTGCTCGGCGAAGCGCGGAGCGACGGCGCCGAGGCGCTGAACGGTCTGCGGGTGATTGAGCTGGAGCGCCGTGATGGCCGTGTGCAGGGACTGCTCGCCGAGGACCGCGAAAGCGGCCAGCGCTTTGGCTTCCGCAGCCGCGCCGTGGCGCTGGCTACCGGTGCCTGGGCCGACGCGCTGCGGCAGAAACAGGGCAGCGAACACATTCGTCCGCTGCGTGGTAGCCATCTGCTGCTGCCGGCCTGGCGCCTGCCGGTGGCCCATGCCTTCAGCTTCATGCACGGCGACGACAAGCGCCCGGTTTTCGTTTTCCCCTGGGAGGGCGCGACGGTGGTCGGCACGACCGATCTTGATCACCGCGACACGCTCGATGACGACGCGGCGATCAGTCGTGAAGAACTGGATTACCTGCTGGCCGCCTGCGCCCAACAGTTCCCATCGGCGCGTATCACCGCTGCCGACGTGCGCTCCACCTGGGCCGGTGTGCGCCCGGTGGTCAGCGATGGTGCGCCGTCGCTCAAGCCCTCCGACGAGAAGCGCGAGCACGCGTTGTGGGTGGAGCCCGGCTGCGTGACCCTGGCCGGCGGCAAGCTCACCACCTTCCGCCTGCTGGCCCTGGAGGTTTTGGCGGCTTGCGCGCCGATGCTGGAACGGCCGCTGGATGCGGCGGGAGAGAACGTCTTCAGTCCCGGCGATGCCGTCGTATTGCCAGGGCTCACGCCGACCCAACGGCGCCGCCTGAGCGGCCGCCATGGCTGCGCGTTGCCGGAACTCGCCCGACTGCTGAGGAAAGTGGGGGCCGGCCGCATCGGCGATACCGATGCCCTCTGGGCTGAGCTGGCCTGGGCCGCTGAGGGCGAACTGGTGCTGCACCTGGACGACCTGCTGCTGCGCCGTACCCGCATCGGTCTGCTGCTGGCCGACGGCGGAGCCGACGAACTGCCAAAGATACGCGCGCTGTGCCAGCCACGCCTGGGCTGGGACGATGCCCGCTGGACGCAGGAAGAACAGGGCTACCTGACCCTCTGGCGGCGCAGCTACAGCCTGCCGGACGCGCGCTGAGCGAGCGCGCCCACATCGAGAACAAGAAGGATCGCACCTTGAGCGAACAGAACTACCTGCTGGCCATCGACAACGGCACCCAGAGCGTGCGCGCACTGCTTTTCGACCTGGAGGGAAACCTGGTCGGCAAGGGCAAGGTGGAGCTGGAGGCTTATTTCTCCGACAACCCCGGCTGGGCCGAGCAGCACCCCGAGTACTACTGGGAGCAGCTGGGCGAGGCCTGCCGGCGCCTGTGGGCCAGCGTCGACATCGACCGCAGCCATATCCGTGGTGTTTCACTGACTACCCAGCGCGGCACGGTGATCCACGTCGATGAAGCGGGGCAGGCGCTGCGCCCGGCGATCATCTGGCTGGACCAGCGCCGCGCCGAGCTGGGCGAGTCGATCAAGGGGCCCTGGGGCTGGCTGTTCAAACTGGTGGGAGCGCAGGGCGCGGTGGACTACTTCCGCACCCAGGCCGAAGTGAACTGGGTGGCCCAGCGGCAGCCGGGCATCCACCGCCGTACCCACAAGGTATTGCTGCTCTCGGGCTTCCTCACCCAGCGCCTGTGCGGGCGTTACGCGGACTCGGTGGCTTGTAGCGTTGCCTATCTGCCGTTCGACTACAAGAAGCTGCAGTGGGCTGCGCCGCGCGACTGGAAATGGCAGGCGCTGGACGTTCGCCGCGAGCAGTTGCCGGCGCTGATCAAGCCCGGCGAGCGACTGGGCGAGATCACCGCTGAAGCGAGCCGTCACACGGGTATTCCCGAGGGGCTGCCGTTGATCGCAGCGGGCGCGGACAAGGCCTGCGAAGTGCTTGGCGCTGGCGCCATTGACCCCACCGTGGCCTGCCTCTCTTACGGCACCACCGCGACCATCAACACCACCCGCTCGCGCTACCTGGAGACCATTCCGCTGATCCCGCCATACCCGGCGGCGATCCCCGATCACTTCAACACCGAGGTAATGATCTACCGGGGCTTCTGGATGGTCAGCTGGTTCAAGCGCGAGTTCGGTTTGCGCGAGATGCAGCGTGCCGCCGAGCTGGGCGTCGAGCCGGAGAAACTGTTCGACGAGCTGGTCAACAGCGTGCCCGCCGGCTCCATGGGCCTGATGCTGCAACCCTACTGGACGCCCGGCATCCGCGAGCCGGGGCTGGAGGCCAAGGGCTCGATCATCGGCTTCGGCGACGTGCACACCCGCGCGCACATCTACCGCGCCATCCTCGAAGGCCTGGCCTACGCGTTGCGCCAGGGCAAGGAACGCATCGAGAAGCGCTCCGGCACCCGCATCGAGCGTCTGCGTGTGGCGGGTGGCGGCTCGCAGAGCGATGCGGCGATGCAGCTCACCGCCGATATCTTCGGCCTGCCGGCGGAGCGCCCGCATGTCTACGAGGCCTCCGGTCTCGGCGCCGCCATCGATTGCGCGGTGGGGCTCAAGCTCTACCCGGATTTCACCAGCGCCATCGGTGCCATGACCCGTGTGGGCGAGGTCTTCCACCCTCGACCTGAGGCGCAGAGCACCTACGAGCGGCTGTATCGCGAGGTCTACCAGCGCATGTACAAGCAGTTGAAACCGCTGTACCAGAGCATTCGCGAGATCACCGGTTACCCGGCCTGATCCGGGGGGATTAAGGTTGGCGCAAGTCCCGTCCGCTACTCTGGTGTCACAGTCACTGGAGTGATCGGGAGGAGACCGGCCATGACGCAACCCAGGGCCCTGCTGATTCTGCATGGCAAGCAGGCGACCAATGACGCGGTGCGAGAGGCGGTGAAGGCCACGCGCCAGTCGGGGCGTGTGCTGGACGTGCGGGTGACCTGGGAAGGCGGGGACGCCCGGCGTCTGGTCGAGGAAGCGCTGGCTGCGGGTTATACGACCCTCGTGGCGGGTGGAGGCGACGGGACGGTACGCGATGTCGCCGAAGCGTTGGTCCAGTGTGAGGGAACGGCCAGCCTGGCGATCCTGCCGCTGGGCACCGCCAACGACTTCGCCCGTGCCGCCGGGGTGCCGCTGGAGCCAGCGGCCGCCCTTGCGTTGCTGGAGGTTCCGCCGCGCCCGGTGGATATCGGCGAGATGGGCGACCACCTGTTCCTCAACATGGCCACGGGCGGTTTCGGTTCGAAGGTCACCGCCAACACCCCCGAGGAGCTGAAGAAGCTGCTGGGCGGAGCCGCTTACCTGCTGACCGGCCTGACGCGTTTCTCCGAGGTGCACACTGCGCGTGGGCGCTTCCGTGGGCCTGGCTTCAACTGGGAAGGTGAATTTCTCGCCCTGGGTATCGGCAACGGCCGACAGGCCGGCGGCGGGCATGCGCTGTGCCCGGAGGCGCGAGTGGATGACGGCTTGCTGGACGTCAGCATCCTGCCTGCGCCGCAGGATATGGTCGATGCGCTGGGTGCCCTGCTCGGCAGCGGGCTGGGCGGCCAGGAGCTGTTCGTCCGCGCACGTCTGCCCTGGCTGGAGCTGGACGCGGCCGAGGGGCTGGACGTCAACCTCGACGGCGAACCCCTGGAGGGGCGGCACCTGCGCTTCGCGGTGCGGCCGAGCGCGCTGTCCATGCACCTGCCGGAGGAGTCGCCATTGCTGGCGAAGGCGCTGCCGATCCGCTGACGCGCACTGGTCGCCCGCGAGAGAGTCGGGCATGATGGCTCCGCGCTATCATCCTGGATCCGGATGACTGGCCGATAGCCTTTCGCACGACCCCTTTCGAAGCAGGAGCAGGCATGGCCGGTATTCTCGACAGCGTCGATTCACGCACCCAACTGGTGGGACAGAACCGCCTGGAGATTCTTGTCTTCCGCCTGGCTGGACGGCAGCAGTTCGCGATCAACGTGTTCAAGGTGCAGGAAGTCCTGCAACTGCCGCGCCTGACCCTGATACCGCAGCGCCACCCGATGATCTGCGGGGTGATCAACCTGCGCGGCCAGACCCTGCCGGTGATTGACCTGTCCCGCGCCATCGGCATGCGTGCGCTGGTACCGGATCAGAGCAGCACCATCATCGTCACCGAGTACAACCGCTCGGTGCAGGCCTTCCTGGTCGGCGGAGTGGAGCGCATCCTCAACCTCAACTGGGAGTCGGTGCAGCCGCCACCTGGTGGTGCCGGACGGCAGCATTACCTGACCGCGATCACCAAGGTGGACGACCGCCTGGTGGAGATCATCGACGTGGAGAAAGTGCTCGCCGAGATCGTGCCGATGAACACCCGGGTGTCCGCTGATCGCCTGGATGATGAGCTGCTCGGCCAGACCCGTGGCCGCGAAGTGCTGGTGGTGGATGACTCCAGCGTGGCCATTTCCCAGCTGCGCGAAACCCTGACCCAGCTCGGCCTGCGCCTGCATGTGGCCACTGACGGCCTGCGCGCGCTACAGCAGCTCAAGCGCTGGGCGGATGAGGGGCATGACATGGAGGAGAAGCTGCTGATGGTCTTCACCGATGCCGAGATGCCGGAGATGGACGGTTACCGGCTGACTACGGAGATCCGCAACGACCCGCGCCTGCGCGACCTCTACGTGGTGCTGCACACCTCGCTATCGGGCAGCTTCAACGACGCCATGGTGAAGAAGGTCGGTTGCGACGACTTCCTCTCCAAGTTCCAACCTGACCAGCTGGTGGAAGTGGTGCGCCGCCGTTTGCAGAAAGTCCCCGCGTAACGCCGATCCTTCTTTTGTAGGAGCGAGCTTGCTCGCGAATCGCCTGATGCCAATGCGTCAGGCGAAAAGCGTTCGCGAGCAAGCTCGCTCCTACAGTTCGTTGCCATTGCTAGACGCCCGTCCCACCCCGTATAAGGTCGCTTTCGCACACGTGAAAGGACGCCCCGATGTACAGCCTCAGCGAGCTTTACCGCTACCCGGTCAAATCCACCGCCAACGAGCCCCTGCAGTCGATCCGGCTGGACGCGCTGGGGCTGGAGGGTGATCGCCGCTGGATGGTGGTCGAGGCCGCCAACGGGCGTTTCCTGACACAGCGCCTGCTGCCGCATATGGGCCGCATCGAAGCGCGCTGGCAGGACGATTTCCATGGTCTGCGCCTGCGGGCTCCCGGCATGGATGATCTGCTAGTGAGCGTGCCTGGCCGCGATGACAACCTGCGCGGCGTGATCATCTGGCGCGACATGCTGCAGGTGCCGGATGCCGGCGATGCGGCCGCCCAGTGGCTGAGTACCTTCCTGGGGCGCGACGTGCGTCTGGTGCAGATGCCCGAACAGCGCGCGCGGCAGGTGGATACCGCCTACGCCGAACCGGGCGAGCAGGTGCACTTCGCCGATGGGTTCCCGCTGCTGTTGATCGGGCAGGGCTCCCTGGACGATCTTTCCGCGAAGGTTGGTCGCCCGCTGGAGATGCTGCGCTTCCGCCCGAACCTGGTGGTGGCTGGCGCCGAGCCGTTCGCCGAGGATGGCTGGAAACGCATCCGCATCGGCGACGTCACCTTCAAGGTGGCCAAGCCCTGTGCGCGCTGCATCCTCACCACGATCGATCCGCAGACCGGCGAGCGTGACCCGCATCGCCAACCGCTGGCGACCTTGCTGCAGTACCGGAACGTCGACGGCGAGGCGCTGTTCGGCCAGAACCTGATCGCCCTGAACAGTGGCGAGTTGCGCCTGGGTATGGAAGTGGAAGTTCTGGAGTAGGGCGGGGCTGATCGGCGTATAACGCTGCGCGTTATGTTCCCAACAAGAAGCTCAACTCTGGGATAGGGCGTACAACCGTTCGCGGTTGTACGCCATCACGCCGATGCTGGCACCAAAGACAGGGTCGAACCTGATCAAGGCTCTCCGTCTTACAGCTTGGCTTCGACGCAGCCGGTGCTTTGGCACTCGCGCTCACGTTCGCGCAGCACGCCCAGGCGTTCGTTGGTCTTGTCCACCGCGCACTGCAGGTTGACGAAGTAGCCGTTGCCGCGCTCGTAACTGCATTGCGTGTCGCGGTCCTTGATCCAGGCGAGCTGACTCTTCTTCAGTGCGGCCTTTTGGCTGTCATTGAGCTGCTTGCGCAGGGTGCCGAAGGTCTGGTTCAGGTCGCGGTCGACCTGGGCGTACTCGGTGCTCAGGCAGTACACGCTGTCGAAGGCGTTGCGCGGTTTCTCGCACGCGGCCAGGGCATGGCCCGCGCAGAGCAGGCCAGTGGCCAGGGCAGTGAGGGACAGTACGGTCTTGCGCATGGGAATTTCCTTTTCCTTGAGGGGATGAAAACCGCCCGGCGAGTGCCGGGCGGGGGAGTGGATCAGAGTTCGTCGAAGAAGCGCTCGTGCCAGTCGACGATGGGTTGTGGGGCGTTGAGCTTCTGCCCGTAGATCACAGCATAGGACAGCACGTTCTGCACGTAGGTGCGGGTCTCGTCGAACGGGATGGTTTCCACCCAGACGTCGAACGCCAGGTGGCGCGCATCCTTCAGCCAGGAGCGCACGCGGCCGGGGCCGGCGTTGTAGGCAGCGGTGGCCAGCACGCGGTTGCCGTTGAACTGGGCATGCACCTGGCTGAGGTAGGCGGCGCCGAGCTGGATGTTCACGTCCGGCAGGATCAGTTGCTGCGGCGATGCCAGCGGGATGCCGAACTTCTTCGCGGTTTCCTTGGCGGTGCCCGGCATCAGCTGCATCAGGCCGGTGGCGCCGACGCCCGAACGCGCATCGGACATGAAGGCGCTCTCCTGGCGGGTGATGGCAAACACCCAGCTCGAATGCAGGCCACGATTACGTGATTCGCGTACCAGGGTGTTGCGGTGCGCCATGGGGAAGCGGATGTCCAGGTCGTCCCAGTACTTGGCCTGACTGATCGCGCGGATCGCCGGGAAGTACCACTGCATGTCGTAGGCGATCTTCGCCTGGGCCAGCAGCTCGTCGTGGCTCAGGTGGCGGGCCGCATGGTACCACTCGCGGCGGGCGTTGATGATCTCGCCACGGGCGTAGAACTCCAGGGCGCGACGGGTGCATGGCGCATTGCGCACGCGCAGCATGGTGGCGGCATCGGGCGAGACCGGGCGGTTTTTCAGCTGATAGGGCGCGTTGATCCGGTCGGCGGCGAGGAAGCCGTAGAAGTCGCGCTCATCGGCCACCGGCTTATACAGGCTGATGGCCTGCTGGTTCTGCGGTTGCGCCAGTTGCAGTGCACGCGCTTTCCAGTATTTCCAGCGGTTGGTCTCGGCCAGATCCGGCGGCAGCGCACGGGTCAGGTCGTAGGCGTCCTGCCAGCGGCCCAGGCGCAGCAGCAGACGCAGGCGCCATTCGGTAACGGTGTTGTCGCGCAGCTGAGGGTCGTACTTCTCCATCAGCGGCAGGGCGCGCGGATCGTAGCTGCGTGCCAGGCTCAGGCCGATCTCGCGGGCGATGGAGACTTTCTCGTCGCTGGAGAAGGGCAGCACCGAGCTGTAGTAGTCGAGCAGGCCGATGGCCTTTTCCGGGTCCTGCTTGGCCAGGCGGCGCAGACCCAGGCCGACCACGTCGGCAGTGGCATGGTCGCGGGCAGTGAAGCGAGTGGTCTGGCTGACCTGTGCGGGGTTCTGCGCCACGTTGACCATCAGCGCGCCCTGGCTGCCGAGGGTCGGCAGGCGTTTCGACAGGACGGTAGCCAGGCCATAGTTGCGGGCCTCGGCGGCCAGCTTCAGGCGCTTCCAGACTTTTTCTTCGGTGAGCTGGCCGTCGGCCTGCCACATGGCGAAGGTGGTGTCACAGGCATCCGGCTGCGGCTTGCCCACTAGCCAGAGCTTCTCGGTCGTGACATAGCCTGCGGCCTTGTCGCCATGGCCGAGCTGGTACTGGCCATAGAGGCAATCCAGCTCGGTGAAGTTCATTTTCGGGTCGTAATAGGTGACGAAGGTGGGCCAGTCGCCACGATCAGCCAGTTGGCGCATCCAGCGCAGCTTCAGCCAGTTGATCTGCGGCAGGTCGCCGTGCTCGCTGATGAAGCGTTCGATCTCGCTGTTGCTGGCGCTCTTCAGACGGTTGGTCAGCTCGTCGTAGGCCAGGTAGGGTTCCAGCGGATAATCGGAGAGCGCCGACTGGTAGCGGAAATAGGGGCCGCTGTCGTTGCGCGCAAGGGCTTTTTGCGCCTCGTCGTACATCTGGCGCTGTTGGGGCAGGGCCGCTGCGTTGGCCGTCTGGGCGGACAGGCTGAGGATGAAGCAGGACAACAGTGTGAAAAGACGACCGCGCATGGCACTTCCGTGATGATGATCGGAGGGCGGGCGATGGCTCGCGCCGCTGTCGGTAGCTTAGCTGTTGCGCCGGGGTGGTGAAAGCGCCGTCCATAGCCGCTGCGGGACAATCGACGAATGCGGCAACCCTCTGACTTTTCCGCGCTTTCCCGTAAACTGCGCGCCCTGCTTGTGGAGATGCCCCATGACCCTGCTTAAGTTCACCGATGTGTCCCTTGCCTTTGGCACTACGCCGCTTTTGGACAAGGTGTCCTGGCAGATCGCCCGGGGCGAGCGGGTCTGCGTCATCGGCCGCAACGGTACTGGCAAGTCGAGCATGCTCAAGCTGGTCAAGGGCGAACAGAAAGCCGACGACGGCGACATCTGGCGCGCCCCTGCGCTGAAAATCGGCGAGCTGCCGCAGGAGCTGCCGCGCGCCGACGACCGTACCGTCTATGACGTGGTCGCCGAAGGCCTGGCCGAGGTCGGCGAGCTGCTGGCGCGCTACCACCACCTGAGCATGCATATCGAAAGCGAAGAGGACCTGAACAAGCTGGCGCGCGTCCAGCAGGACCTCGAAGCCCGCGACGGCTGGCGCCTGGGGCAACTGGTGGATACCACCCTGAGCCGCCTGCAACTGCCGGCCGACAAGACCCTCGCCGAGCTCTCCGGTGGCTGGCGCCGCCGTGTGCTGCTGGCCCAGGCGCTGGTAGCCGAGCCCGACCTGCTGCTGCTGGACGAGCCGACCAACCACCTGGACATCGGCGCCATCGCCTGGCTGGAAAACGCCCTGGCGGACTTCCCCGGCGCCGTGCTGTTCATCACCCACGACCGCTCCTTCCTGCAGGCCGTGGCCACCCGAATCCTCGAACTGGACCGCGGCCACCTGATCGACTGGAACGGCGACTACGCCAGCTTCCTAGTGCATAAAGAGCAGGAGCTGGCGGCCGAGGAGGCAGCCAACGCGCTGTTCGACAAGCGCCTGGCGCAGGAGGAAGTGTGGATTCGCCAGGGCATTAAGGCCCGCCGTACCCGTAACGAAGGCCGCGTGCGTGCATTGAAGGCCATGCGTAATGAGCGCGCCGAACGCCGCGAGCGCCAGGGCAAGGCCAGCTTCCAGATGGAAACGGCAGAGAAGTCCGGCAAGCAGGTGATCGTCGTTGAGAAAGCCGGCTTCGCCCATCCGGGCGGCCCCGCGCTGATCCGTGATTTCTCCCTGGTGCTGCAGCGCGGTGACCGTATCGGTCTGCTCGGCGCCAACGGCACCGGCAAGACCACGCTGCTCAAGCTGCTGCTGGGCGACCTGCAGCCGACTTCCGGCAGCGTCAAGGAAGGCACCCGACTGGAAGTGGCTTATTTCGACCAGCTGCGTCACCAGTTGGAGCCGGAAAAGACCGTCATCGACAACATTTCCGAAGGTCGCGAATTCATCACTATCAATGGGCAGAATCGCCACGTCCTCAGCTATCTGGGCGACTTCCTGTTCTCCCCGCAGCGCGCCCGTACTCCGGTGAAAGCGCTCTCCGGTGGCGAGCGGGCACGCCTGTTGCTGGCGAAGTTGTTCAGCAAGCCGGCCAACCTGCTGGTGCTGGACGAACCGACCAACGACCTGGACGTGGAAACCCTGGAACTGCTGGAAGAAGTGCTGCTGACCTTCGACGGCACCGTGCTGATGGTCAGCCACGACCGGGCCTTCCTCGATAACGTGGTGACCAGCACCCTGGTGTTCGAAGGCGAAGGGCGCGTGCGCGAATTCGTCGGCGGTTACCAGGACTGGTTGCGCCAGGGCGGCTCGCCCAAGCTGCTGGGCGTAGGTGAGGAGAAGGGTGACAAGCCCGCCGCCGAACCTGCCCCTGCGCAGCCGGCAGCGGCACCCAGCGCGCCGGCGGAAGCCGCTGCGCCGAAGAAGAAGCTGAGCTACAAGCTGCAGCGTGAACTGGAAGCCATCCCTGGGCAGATCGAAGCCCTGGAAGGTGAGATGGCCGCGCTGCAGGAAGAAACTGCGTCGCCGGACTTCTACCTGCGTCCGCAGAGCGAAGCCCAGGCTGCCCTGGCGCGCCTGAGTTCCCTGCAGGAAGAGCTGGACCGGTTGATCGAGCGCTGGGCCGAACTGGAAGAGTGATCCGTTCGGTCCGGCGATGTGCCTGTGCGTGCCGCTGATCAAAGACTGTTAGGGATGGCCGAATGGCAATCGAATACCGCATCACCCTGGATGATGAGCACGAGTTCAGTTATCGCATCGAGTTGGAGCGCCAGTACGACCCGCAGTTAGCCGCCCAGACGCCGCGCTGGACGCGCCTGGAGAACAACCGCTGCAGCAACTGCCCGCTGAACCCGGGGCAGTTCAGCCACTGCCCGGCAGCGGTGGACCTGCACCGGGTGATCGAGGATTTTCGTGGCCTGCCGGCCTTCAAGAAGGTCTCGGTGCAGGTCCGCACGCCGGAGCGCGAATACATCAAGCATGCGGGGCTGGAAGAGGGCCTGCGTGCGCTGCTCGGCGTGATCATGGCCACCAGCGCCTGCCCGCTGCTGGGCCGGCTCAAGCCCATGGCGCAACAGCACCTGCCGTTCGCCAGCAACCAGGAGTTCATCCTGCGCGCGGTGTCGCTGTACCTGATGCGCCAGTACTTCAATTTCCGCGAAGGGCGACATGCGGATTGGGAGCTGAAGGGGCTGGTGAAGCAGTTCCAGCAGTTGCAGCTGGTGAACCAGGCCTTCTGGCAGCGAATTCACGAGACCTGCGAGGGCGACTCGAACCTGAAGGCTTTCCTCAGTTTCTTCTCCATGGCGTCGAGCATGAGCTATTCGCTGGAGGCGCAATTGCAGAAGGTGCGGCCGCTGCTGATGAGTGGGGACATGCTCGGGGCCTGAAACGAGGCGGGCCCCGAAGGGCCCGCTGTCTGGCTCAGCTGGTTTTCTGCAGGCGCACGGCAAGGACGTCGCAGGGCGCGCCGTGCAGCACATCGTTGGCGGTGGAGCCCAGCAGCAGGGCCAGGCCGTGGCGGCCGTGGCTGCCGACGATGATCAGGTCGCAGTCCTGCTCATCGGCAAGACGGTGGATTTCCTGGCGTGGTTGGCCGTAGACCAGGTGGCACTGGGAGCTGGTGATTTCCGAGTAGGTGAGGGTGAACTGGTGCAGGCGTTCCTTGGCCTGGTCAAATTGCTGCTGTTGCAGCATCGACAGGTCCATTGGTACGTCGCCACCGAAGGCCATCGCCATGGGCTCCACGACATGCACCACCGAGAGCCTGGCCTCTGTGCTGCCGGCCAGGGCGACTGCTCGCTTCATCACGGGGTCGCACTCTTCGGTAAGGTCGACGGCGACCAGAATGTGTTGGTAGAGCATGAGCGTCTCCTCCGGGGGACTTGTTAGTATCAGTATGGCCCGACTGGCCATGTTTGACCGGTATACCCGATATGACCGTTTGGATGGTGATCCTGCTCATTGCGTTGGTGCTCAGCCCGTTGACCTGGCTGATTCCCTCGCGGGGCCAACGCGGGCAGATGGATATGCGCCTGAAGGCGCGGCGCCTGGGCCTGGCCATGCAGATCGCGCGTCAGGACTGGCCGCACTGGATGGAGCGACAGCCGCCGCGCCAGTGCGCGCAGTATCACCGCGCCCGAGGCAGGAACCGGGATGTCTGGTGCTATTGGCAAAGCACGCCGGGTGTCTGGCTGGATCGCTGGCGCGAGGCGAGCGCCGAGGGCGAGCTGGCCGAGGCCCTGGCCAGCCTGCCGAAGGACGTCTACATGGTCGAGGCGACGCCTCAGTTCCTCGCCCTGTACTGGGGCGAGCGGGGCGACAGCAGCGACCTGGAGCGGGTCGCCACTTTCCTTAAGCAGCACGCCTGAAGCCCTCAAGCAGCATGCCTGAAACTATCAGCTCTGCTGTGCGGCGTAGAGGCTGGAGACGGCCTCCAGGTCCTCGATGATGCGGTCGGAGTACTTGTTGATCAGGAATGGCACGCTGTTCTTGTTGTAGTTCTGCAGTGACTTCTCGATGTAGTGCCATTTGATCGCCACCCCGCGCAGCGCCTGACCTATCTCCGGCGTGGTCTGCGGCGCCTGTTGCAGCTTCACCAGGTTGATCGCGAAACGGTTGGCCAGATCATCCAGCGGGCGCTCCTCGCCACCACCGAAGAAGCTCGCGCCCACCGAAGCGTTTCGCGAGGCATAGTCCACCGCGATGTCCTGCATCAACAGGCTTTGCTCGCGGGTCTGCTGGGTCAGCGGTGGGACCTTGCTGCCACTTTCATCCTGAATCTTCGTGTAGAGCTGGTCGGCGGTCTCCAGCAGCTTGCGGTTCTGCGTGGCGAGGTCGGCCACTGGCTGCAGATCGGTGTAGCCGCTCTTGTCCAGCGCACCGGTCAGCGTCTGCAGTTGGGCCGCATAGCCTTTCCATTGGTCCTGAAGTTGGGTTTTCAGTTTCGTGGATTCGTTGCCGGGCATTTCCCCCAGCTTGCCGAGCGCCTCACCGGCATTCTGCGACGAGGCCTCGACCAGCTTGGCGTACTTCTGGTCGCCTTCCATCGCGTTGAACATGAAGAAATCGCCGAGGCTGCGCTGGGCGGCCAGGCGCATCTGGTGGAGGCTGAGCAGGTCGCTGGCGGCATCGGCCGCGGCGAAGAGGGGAAGGGTGGTGAGCGCGAGCGCAGACAGCAGGCGTACAAGCGAGCGGCTTGTCATCGTTCCATCTCCTTGGAGCCATGGGCTTCTTGTTGTTGTGTTCCACAGGTTCCAGGCGGTCCGGCTGGCCGGCGAGCGAAGTCCTTTCGTTCGATGGCAGCAGGCAGATCGCCATTGCCGTCGGACTCTAACGTGCAGTCCCGAGTTTGAACAGTTGTATACCGAGTTTTCCGGCACTCCTGTGCCAGGTGCAAATTGTCACGATAGGTATGGTGAATAGAAGAGGGTGAGCTTGCTGAATGCTCCGGCCCAGACGTTCCGGCCGCTTTGCGACTGTTGCGTCTCGCCGATTGACAAGCACCGGCTTTTCCTAGAAGGTGGGCGCACCCAAATCAAACGGGCGTATGAATCGAGCGTTTGCCATGTGCGATGATTCGGTCAGAACGCCCCGGCTATCGCGTCGGCGGGTGTGCCGCCAGCTTTGGGACTATCCTCGGCGACTGCCGGGCAGTCTCGATACACGGCGTCCGACGTGTGATTTCAAGCTTCCCTAGCGTGGAGATCAGTTGATGATTTACCAAGGTAAAGCCATCACGGTTAAGGCTCTTGAGAGCGGCATCGTCGAACTGAATTTCGACCTCAAGGGCGAGTCCGTCAACAAGTTCAACCGACTCACCCTGAATGAACTGCGCCAAGCAGTCGATACCATCAAGGCCGATGCGTCCGTCAAGGGCGTGATCGTGACCAGCGGCAAGGGCGTGTTCATCGTCGGCGCCGACATCACCGAGTTCGTCGACAACTTCAAGCTGCCCGACGAAGAGCTGCTGGCGGGCAACCTCGAAGCCAACAAGATCTTCAGCGACTTCGAAGACCTGAACGTTCCGACCGTAGCCGCGATCAACGGCATCGCCCTGGGCGGTGGTCTGGAAATGTGCCTGGCTGCCGACTTCCGTGTCATGAGCGCCACCGCCAAGGTCGGCCTGCCGGAAGTGAAGCTGGGCATCTACCCGGGCTTCGGCGGCACCGTTCGCCTGCCGCGCATCATCGGCTGCGACAACGCGGTCGAGTGGATCGCCTCGGGCAAGGAAAACCGTGCTGAAGACGCGCTGAAAGTCGGCGCCGTCGATGCCGTCGTGGCTCCGGAACAGCTGCAAGCCGCAGCCCTGGACCTGGTCAAGCGCGCCATCGCCGGTGAGCTGGACCACAAGGCCCGTCGTCAGCCGAAGCTGGAAAAGCTCAAGCTGAACGCCATCGAGCAGATGATGGCCTTCGAAACCGCCAAGGGCTTCGTTGCTGGCCAGGCCGGCCCGAACTACCCAGCTCCGGTCGAAGCCATCAAGTCGATCCAGAAAGCCGCCAACTTCGGCCGTGACAAGGCGCTGGAAATCGAAGCCCAGGGCTTCGTGAAGCTGGCCAAGACCTCGGTTGCGCAGAGCCTGATCGGCCTGTTCCTGAACGACCAGGACCTGAAGAAGAAGGCCAAGCAGTACGACGAGATCGCCAAGGACGTGAAACTGGCCGCCGTACTGGGCGCCGGCATCATGGGCGGCGGCATCGCCTACCAGTCCGCTTCCAAGGGCACTCCGATCCTGATGAAGGATATCCGCGAAGAGGGTATCCAGATGGGTCTGAACGAGGCCTCCAAGCTGCTCGGCAAGCGCGTCGAGAAAGGCCGCATGACCCCGGCCAAGATGGCCGAGGCCCTGAACGCCATTCGCCCGACCATGTCCTACGGCGACTTCGGCAA
The DNA here is from genome assembly GCF_009189165.1 of Pseudomonas sp. SCB32. Taxonomy (NCBI): domain Bacteria; kingdom Pseudomonadati; phylum Pseudomonadota; class Gammaproteobacteria; order Pseudomonadales; family Pseudomonadaceae; genus Pseudomonas; species Pseudomonas sp. SCB32. Next base: position 4,226,613 of record NZ_CP045118.1, on the reverse strand, counting down.
TGTCGACATCGTCGTCGAAGCCGTGGTCGAGAATCCGAAGGTCAAGCAGATCGTTCTGGCTGAAGTTGAAGGCGTGGTGAAGGAAGATGCGGTGCTCGCGTCGAACACCTCCACCATCTCCATCAACCTGCTGGCCGAGGCGCTCAAGCGTCCTGAAAACTTCGTCGGCATGCACTTCTTCAACCCGGTGCACATGATGCCGCTGGTCGAAGTCATTCGTGGCGAGAAGTCCAGCGACGTCGCCGTCGCCACCACAGTGGCCTACGCCAAGAAGATGGGCAAGAACCCCATCGTGGTGAATGACTGCCCCGGCTTCCTGGTCAACCGCGTGCTGTTCCCGTACTTCGGTGGCTTCTCCAAGCTGCTGGGCTTCGGTGTGGACTTCGTGCGCATCGACAAGATCATGGAGAAGTTCGGCTGGCCCATGGGCCCGGCCTATCTGTCCGACGTGGTCGGCATCGACACCGGCCACCATGGCCGTGACGTGATGGCTGAAGGCTTCCCGGACCGCATGGCCGTGGAAGGCAAGACTGCCGTCGACGTGATGTACGACGCCAATCGTCTGGGCCAGAAGAACGGCAAGGGCTTCTACGCCTACGAGACCGACAAGCGCGGCAAGCCGAAGAAAGTCTCCGATCCGCAGGCTTATGAGCTGCTGAAGTCCATCGTTGTCGAGCAACGTGAGCTGACCGACGAGGACATCATCAACTACATGATGATCCCGCTGTGCCTGGAAACCGTGCGCTGCCTGGAAGACGGCATCGTCGAATCCGCTGCCGAGGCCGACATGGGCCTGATCTACGGCATTGGCTTCCCTCCCTTCCGTGGCGGTGCCCTGCGTTACATCGACTCCATCGGTGTGGCCGAATTCGTCGCCCTGGCCGACAAGTACGCCGACCTGGGTGCGCTGTACCACCCAACCGCGAAGCTGCGTGAAATGGCCAAGAACGGCCAGAAGTTCTTCGGTTGAGTGCGCAACGAATAGAGCGAGAGTGAATTTATGAGCCTGAATCCGAGAGACGCCGTCATTGTCGACTTCGGCCGCACCCCGATGGGCCGTTCGAAGGGTGGCATGCACCGCAACACCCGCGCGGAGAACATGTCTGCGCACCTGATCAGCAAGCTCCTGGAGCGCAACCCGAAGATCGACCCGGCGGAAGTCGAGGACGTGATCTGGGGCTGCGTGAACCAGACCCTGGAGCAGGGCTGGAACATCGCGCGCATGGCGTCGCTGATGACCCAGATCCCGCACACCAGCGCGGGCCAGACCGTCAGCCGCCTGTGTGGTTCGTCCATGAGCGCCCTGCACACTGCCGTGCAGGCGATCCAGACCGGCAACGGTGACGTCTTCGTCATCGGCGGTGTGGAGCACATGGGTCACGTCGGCATGATGCACGGCGTCGATCCGAACCCGCACATGTCCCTGTACGCCGCCAAGGCATCGGGCATGATGGGCCTGACCGCCGAAATGCTGGGCAAGATGCACGGCATCACCCGCGAGGCGCAGGACAAGTTCGGCGTGCGTTCGCACCAGCTGGCCTGGAAAGCGACCCAGGAAGGCAAGTTCAAAGACGAAATCATCCCGATGGAAGGCTACGATGAGAACGGCTTCCTGAAGGTCTTCGACTTCGACGAAACCATCCGTCCGGAAACCACCCTGGAAAGCCTGGCGGCCCTGAAGCCGGCGTTCAACCCGAAGGGCGGCACCGTGACTGCGGGTACCTCCTCGCAGATCACCGACGGCGCTTCCTGCATGATCGTCATGAGCGCCCAGCGCGCCCAGGACCTGGGCGTGCAGCCGATGGCCGTGGTTCGCGCCATGGCAGTGGCGGGCGTTGATCCGGCGATCATGGGCTACGGCCCGGTTCCGTCGACCAACAAGGCGCTCAAGCGCGCCGGCCTGACCATCAACGACATCGACTTCGTCGAGCTCAACGAAGCCTTCGCCGCACAGGCCCTGCCGGTGCTGAAGGACCTCAAGCTCCTCGACAAGATGGAAGAGAAGGTCAACCTGCACGGCGGCGCCATCGCCCTGGGTCACCCGTTCGGCTGCTCCGGTGCGCGTATCTCCGGCACCCTGCTGAACGTGATGAAGCAGAATGGCGGTACCCTGGGCGTGTCCACCATGTGCGTGGGCCTCGGCCAGGGCATCACCACCGTCTTCGAGCGCATCTGACGATCCCGTCTAAGCTGTCGAAGATGGACGAGCCGGGGCCTTGTGCCCCGGCTTTTGTTTTTTCGGCTCCGCTCGGTGGGGATTGCCGAGGACGAGGGCAACATGGACAATCGCGGCCTTTTTTCTGCCAGCCGCAAGAGGACGACCCATGCAACTGCAGACCGGACTGTATCGACACTACAAGGGGCAGCAGTACCGTGTGCTCGGTGTGGCACGGCATTCCGAGACCGAAGAGACGCTGGTGATCTACCAGGCGCTGTACGGTGAATTCGGCCTCTGGGTGCGTCCGCTGAGCATGTTCACCGAGGCGGTGGAAGTGAACGGCGAGCGGGTTCCGCGCTTCGCCCTGGTCAGTGCGGAAAACGATCCGCTGGGTCTTCAGGCTGGCCCGTCCGGCGAAACCCAAGCTTGACCTTGGCGTGACCGCCACTATATATAGCGGTGCCGCTCCAAGCGCCTCCCTCCTTATTAATTCATCTTTTCGACGCAGGAATATTCCGATCCATGGGTAAATCGCTGGTCATCGTGGAATCACCGGCCAAGGCCAAGACCATCAACAAGTACCTGGGCAACCAGTACGTGGTGAAGTCGAGCATCGGCCACATCCGCGACCTGCCCACCAGCGGCTCTTCCGCTTCGAAGGAGCCTGCGGCCAAAGGACGCAAGACGGCTGCCGAGGCGCCGGCCCTGTCGCCGAAAGAGAAGGCCAAGCGCCAGCTCTTCACTCGCATGGGCGTCGACCCGGAGCACGGTTGGAAGGCCAAGTACGAGATCCTGCCCGGCAAGGAAAAGGTGATCGACGAGCTGCGCCGCCTGGCCAAGGATGCCGACACCATCTATCTCGCAACCGACTTGGACCGCGAAGGGGAGGCCATTGCCTGGCACCTGCGCGAGGCCATCGGCGGCGATGACTCGCGCTACAAGCGCGTGGTCTTCAACGAAATCACCAAGAAGGCCATCCAGGAGGCCTTCTCCCGGCCCGGCGAGCTGGATATCAACCGCGTGAATGCCCAGCAGGCGCGCCGCTTCCTCGATCGCGTGGTGGGCTACATGGTCTCGCCGCTGCTGTGGGCCAAGATCGCCCGCGGCCTGTCCGCCGGCCGCGTGCAGTCGGTGGCGGTGAAGCTGGTGGTCGAGCGTGAGCGCGAGATCCGCGCCTTCGTACCGGAAGAGTACTGGGAAGTGCATGCCGACCTCGGCACGCCGAAGAACGACAAGGTCCGCTTCGAAGTAGTGCGCGAGAAGGGCGAAGCCTTCAAGCCGCTGAACGAAGCCCAGGCCACCGCTGCCCTGGAGAAGCTCAAGGCCTCCAGCTACAGCATCGCCAAGCGCGAAGACAAGCCGACTTCCAGCAAGCCTTCGGCGCCGTTCATCACCTCCACCCTGCAGCAGGCCGCGAGCAACCGCCTGGGCTTCGGGGTGAAGAAGACCATGATGATGGCCCAGCGTCTCTACGAGGCGGGCTACATCACCTATATGCGTACCGACTCGACCAACCTGTCGGCCGATGCCATCGACATGGTGCGCGGCTTCATCGACAGCGAGTTCGGCAAGAAATACCTGCCGGCCAAGCCGAACTTCTACTCCAGCAAGGAAGGCGCCCAGGAAGCACACGAAGCGATTCGTCCTTCCGACGTCAACCTGCGTCCGACCCAGCTTTCGGGCATGGAGCGTGATGCCGAGCGCCTGTACGACCTGATCTGGCGCCAGTTCGTGGCCTGCCAGATGCCACCGGCCGAGTACCTGTCCACCACCGTCAGCGTCGCCGCCGGTGACTTCGAGCTGCGCGCCAAGGGCCGCATCCTCAAGTTCGACGGCTACACCAAGGTGCTGCCGCAGCAGAGCAAGCCGGGCGAGGATGATGTCCTGCCGGAAATGAACCAGGGCGACGCCATGAAGCTGCTCAAGCTCGACCCGAGCCAGCACTTCACCAAGCCGCCGGCGCGCTTCTCCGAAGCCAGCCTGGTCAAGGAACTGGAAAAGCGTGGCATCGGCCGTCCGTCCACCTACGCGGCGATCATCTCCACCATCCAGGAGCGCGGCTACGTCACCACCCACAACCGCCGTTTCTACGCGGAAAAGATGGGCGACATCGTAACCGAGCGCCTCAACGAGAGCTTCTCCAACCTGATGGACTACGGCTTCACCGCCGGCATGGAAGAGCACCTCGATGACGTGGCCCAGGGCGAGCGCGACTGGAAACACCTGCTGGACGAGTTCTACGGCGACTTCCGCAAGAAGCTCGACCTGGCCGAAGCCGCCAACGACGGCATGCGCGCCAACCAGCCGACCCTGACCGACATCCCCTGCCGCGAATGTGGCCGGCCGATGATGATCCGTACCGCCTCCACCGGCGTGTTCCTCGGCTGCTCGGGCTACAGCCTGCCGCCGAAAGAGCGCTGCAAGGCCACGATCAATCTGATTCCGGGCGATGAAATCGCCGCGGACGACGAAGGCGAATCCGAATCCCGCGTACTGCGTGGCAAGCACCGCTGCCCGATCTGCAGCACCGCGATGGACGCCTACCTGGTCGACGAGAAGCGCAAGCTGCACATCTGTGGCAACAACCCGGATTGCGCTGGCTACGAGATCGAGGAGGGCCAGTACCGCATCAAAGGCTACGAAGGCCCGAGCCTGGAATGCGACAAGTGCGGTAGCGAGATGCAACTGAAGACCGGCCGTTTCGGCAAGTTCTTCGGCTGCACCAACGCGACCTGCAAGAACACCCGCAAGCTGCTGAAGAACGGCGAGCCCGCGCCGCCGAAGATGGACGCCATCCGCATGCCGGAACTCAAGTGCGAGAAGGTGGACGACATCTACGTACTGCGTGACGGCGCTTCCGGCCTGTTCCTGGCCGCCAGCCAGTTCCCGAAGAACCGCGAGACTCGCGCTCCGCTGGTTGCCGAGCTGCTGCCGCACAAGGACGAGCTGGATCCGAAGTATCACTTCCTGCTCGCCGCTCCGGCGAAGGACCCGGATGGCCGCCCGGCGGTGATCCGCTTCAGCCGCAAGACCAAGGAGCAGTACGTGCAGTCCGAGGTCGAAGGCAAGCCCACCGGCTGGCGCGCGTTCTTCGACGGCGGTAAGTGGAAAGTCGAAGACAAGCGCTGATGGAAGGCACGCCCCGCTATAGCGGGGCGTGCTTATACTGCCGACGTGGATTGCGAGAGGGCCTGGCCATGGCGCACGAACTCTATACCCGTACCAACCAGAAGCTGTTCTTCGCCGGTCTCGCTCTGGATGCCTGGCGTACTGCCGAGTCGGCACGCGCGATGAACGTCCAGGCGCGCATCCAGGCCGAGCGCGAAGCGGCGCTGTTCCATCTCTATGGCGCGGTGCTGGGCGTGGCCCATGAGATCGCCGGCTACTACCGCCTGCCGCAGGCTGGCGCCCCGCGCGTCGACATGCTGCTGAATGCCGAGGTGCTGGCCGCCGCGCCGAGCCCGGAGCTGGCGGAAATGGTCGAACTGGCGCAATCGCCGGAGGCTTGGCTGGGTCGCCTGCTGGCTGCCTACGCCGCGCTGTTCCAGCCGCCGAGCGAGCCGAAGAAGGCCAAGGCCGATCCCACCCAGCCGCTGATCCAGGCGATCAACGTCGACGACGAAGCGCCGGCCGAGTTGGGCAACGAAGAACTCGAGTCCTGGCGCAAATCCCTGAAGGAGCTGGTGCTGCGCTTCCGCGCATCGCTGACCGAGCTCTGATTGGTGCGCTGATACGCAGAGCCGCGACCATCCAGTCGAATGGTGGAATGTTGCGCTAGGGTGTAGCGGATGTGACTGTTACACTACCGGTTCTGCTGTGGAGAACCTTCGCTATGCCAACCTCATTTCTGGAAATCGTAGAGCTGCCTGACGGGCGTATCGTGCTGCGTCGCGCGGATGATGAGGAGTCGCTGGTGACCCTGGAATTCTCCGCCAATGCCAAGGGCTTCCTGCAAGGCCAGCACATCGAGATCGCCAAGGCGATGTTCAATGTCGGTGTGCAGATGGCTGGTCGTCTCGCCGAAGGCGGCGACATGGGCATGGATGACGAAGGTCCGCGCGTCCTGCACTGAGTTCTTCCACTTCGCCGCATTCGCGGCGAAGCTTCTGTTTCAACCCAGACGAATGTTCAGGCTCTGCGCCCGGCCGGCAACGGCGGCGCGGGATAGCTGCGTACGCGCCTTCGCGCTGAGGTTCAGCCAGCTCACCACCGTATGACTGTTGCCCAGGCGCAGTGCCTCGCAGGCCAGGGCCTGGGCGGCGGCCTGGTCGCGCGCCGGCAACAGCAGGATGCCCTCGCGGTTCAGTCTTGCCTTGCGCAACCAGTCCGGGGTCAGGCTGGAGGGCGGGGCGATCAGTGTAAGCCACCGGGAATCGCTTTCTTCGCTCAGCTCGCGGAGCATGGGGGCCAAAAGGGTCAGGCATTGACCGTGAAGGCCGCGCAGGGCGATTTCGCTGAAGGCGCTTTCATCGTCGGCGAGTGTGTCTTCCAGCAGCTCCGGGAGCGAAGGAGCAGTACCGCTCGCCCAGAGTGCTTCCTGGAACAGCGGGAGTTGCGGCAGGTTCAGCGGCTGCGGGTACTGCATGGGTGTCTCCTGTTCAGCGACGGATCACGCCGACGCTCAAGCCTTCGATGACCAGTTCCTGTTCCTTGAGGTCGACCTCGATGGGGGCGAACTCGGGGTTTTCGGCGAGCAGCCAGACCTTGCTGCCTTCGCGCTTGAAACGCTTCACCGTCACCTCTTCTCCCAGTCGGGCGACCACGATCTGACCGTTGCGCGCTTCGCGGGTGACGTGCACGGCGAGCAGGTCGCCGTCCATGATGCCGACGTCCTTCATGCTCTGCCCGCGCACCCGCAGCAGGTAGTCGGCCGGCGGGTTGAAGAAGGTGGGATTGATGCGGCAGGTGTCGTCGACGTTCTGCTCAGCAAGGATCGGTGCGCCAGCGGCAACACGGCCGATGATCGGCAGCTCGTCATCGTTGGCGGCGGTCTTGGGTTCGAAGCCGGGGATGCGGATGCCACGCGAAGCGCCCGGGGTCATCTCGATGGCGCCTTTGCGGGCGAGGGCTTTAAGGTGCTCCTCGGCGGCGTTGGGCGACTTGAAGCCGAGTTCCTGGGCGATCTCCGCGCGAGTGGGCGGATAGCCGTTGTCTTCCAGGCAGCGTTTGATGAAGGCGAGGATCTCGGCTTGGCGCGGCGTCAGCTTCAGCATGTCCATACTCTGGCTTTTTATACAGTGACTGGAATTATATACAGTGGCGGCGTCGTGGCAATGCCTAATTTCTTGCGACTGTCAGTGCGGCGCCCGTGGATGTAACCTGTGCGGGCTGGCAAGCGTCTTGCTGAAATTGAACTCACCTCGTCGCATTGCCCATGTTTCTGTTAACAATCGATCGCGCTTTGCTTGACAATGTGAGACCCTGAAACGTATGTTTCAAACAAGTGTTTGTCAGGCGGAGTAGCCATGGCCCAGTCGGAAACCGTCGAACGCATCCTGGATGCTGCGGAACAGCTGTTCGCGGAGAAAGGCTTCGCTGAGACTTCCTTGCGTCTGATCACCAGCAAGGCGGGGGTGAACCTCGCGGCGGTGAACTATCACTTCGGTTCGAAGAAGGCGCTGATCCAGGCGGTTTTCTCGCGCTTCCTCGGCCCGTTCTGCGCCAGTCTCGAGAAGGAGCTGGATCGCCGCCAGGCCAAGCCTGACGCGGCGCGCGCCACCTTGGAAGAGCTGCTGGAATTGCTGGTCGTCCAGGCCATGGCGGTAAAGCCGCGCAGTGGCAATGACCTGTCCATCTTCATGCGCCTGTTGGGTCTGGCGTTCAGCCAGAGCCAGGGCCACCTGCGCAAGTACCTCGAAGAGGTCTACGGCAAAGTGTTCCGCCGCTACATGCTGCTGGTACATGAAGCCGCACCGCGTCTGCCGCCCTTGGAGCTGTTCTGGCGCGTGCACTTCATGCTGGGTACTGCTGTGTTCAGCATGTCCGGCATCAAGGCGCTGCGCGCCATGGCTGAGAACGACTTCGGCGTGAACACCTCCATCGAGCAGGTGATGCGCCTGATGGTGCCGTTCCTCGCCGCCGGCATGCGTGCCGACAGTGGTGTCAGCGATCCTTCCCTGGCCGGAGCCCAGCTCAAGCCGCGCAGCAAGTCGAGCGCCGCGCCGGCCAAGGTCTGAATGACGCCCGGCTTCGCGCTGGGCGGTGCTGTCCTGATCGGCTAAAGTAGCCGGCCATGGCTGATCTCGATCTCCTCCATATTTCCCTGTCCGACCAGTTGCTCTACGGCTTTGCCGGGGAGCAACTGAGTGTGCGCCTGCCGGTCTCCACGGCGGCCAATGGCGCCGGTGAACTCAGTGGCTCCGGCTGCACGCCGCGCGGTCTGCATCAGATTCGCGCGCGCATCGGCGACGGTTTGCCCAAGGGGGCAGTGCTCAAGGGGCGCCGCTGGACCGGCGAAGTCTGGACCCCGGCACTGCACGAGGCGTTTCCCGGCCGTGACTGGATTCTCACGCGCATCCTCTGGCTCAGCGGCTGCGAGCCGGGGCGCAACCGGATGGGCGAGGTCGACACCTTCCGCCGTTACATCTACCTGCACGGCACGCCTGATAGCGAGCCCATGGGCTCGCCGCTGTCCCATGGCTGTATCCGCCTGCGCAATGACGATCTGCTGGAACTCTTTCCCCGGGTTCCCCTCCATTGCCAGGTCCGTATCGAAGAGGCCGCCTGCCCGCAGTGGCAGGTGGCCCGCTCTACTCAAGAGAAGTGAATTAAGGAATGCACATGCAAGGCTCCCTGATGCTCGACATCGGCGGCACCTGGCTGACCGCCGAGGACCGCCAGATACTGCGCCACCCGGAAGTGGGCGGCCTGATCATCTTTGCCCGCAACATCGAGTCGCCGCGCCAGGTGCGTGAGCTCTGCGCTGCCATCCGCGCGGTGCGCCCGGACCTGCTCCTGGCCGTAGACCAGGAAGGCGGTCGCGTGCAGCGCCTGCGCCAGGGCTTCCTGCGCCTGCCGGCGATGCGCGCCATCGCGGATAACGACAATGCCGAGCGCCTGGCCGAGCAGTGCGGCTGGCTGATGGCGACCGAGGTACTGGCCGTGGGACTGGACCTCAGCTTCGCCCCGGTACTGGACCTGGATCACCAGCGCAGCGCCGTGGTCGGCAGCCGCGCCTTCGAGGGCAATCCGGAGCGCGCGGTCGCGCTGGCCGGTGCGTTCATTCGCGGTATGCATGACGCCGGCATGGCGGCTACCGGCAAACACTTCCCCGGTCACGGCTGGGCGGAGGCGGATTCCCATGTGGCGATCCCCGAGGACGAACGCAGCCTGGAGCAGATCCGCGCCTGCGACCTGATTCCGTTCCAGCGTCTGTCCGGTGAGCTGGATGCGCTGATGCCGGCCCACGTGATCTACCCGCAGGTCGATCCGAATCCCGCCGGTTTCTCGCGCCGCTGGCTGCAGGACATCCTGCGCGGCGAGCTGGGCTTCGACGGGGTGATCTTCAGCGACGACCTGTCCATGGCCGGCGCCCACGTGGTGGGCGATGCCGCCAACCGCATCGAGGCTGCACTGACTGCCGGCTGCGACATGGGCCTGGTGTGCAATGATCGCGCCTCCGCCGAGCTGGCGCTGAGCGCATTGCAGCGCCTCACGGTCACTGCGCCGCAGCGCCTGCAACGCATGCGCGCCACTGCCTGGCCGGGCACCGAATACAAGCAGCTGCCGCGCTGGCAGCAGGGCATCAGCGAGCTGCGCGCCGCACAACTGATCGATTGATTGCGATCTGCTGCGCGTCGGCATAACGGCGTTGGAAGAGCGGATCGGACTGCTCATTGACGAGAGGTCCGGTCCGGTCTTCCGCCTTGTTCTGCTCTAGCTCGCGAGATCGCAGGGATACTTGAGGATAGAACCATGACTGTTTACGCCATCATCGGCGGCACCGGCCTGACCCAGCTGGAAGGCCTGACCCTGAAGGACTCCGTCGCGCTGGACACGCCCTATGGCGTGCCCTCGGCAGCCATTCAGCGCGGCGAGTTCGCCGGCCGCGAGGTGCTGTTCCTGGCGCGCCATGGTCATCCGCACCGCTTTCCGCCACACCAGGTGAACTACCGCGCCAACCTCTGGGCGCTTCAGCAGGCGGGCGCCGAGGCGGTGCTGGCGGTAAACGCCGTGGGTGGTATCCATGCGGCCATGGGCAGTGGTCACCTGTGCGTGCCGCACCAGATCGTCGATTACACCTGGGGGCGTGAACACACCTACTTCGCCGGAGACATCGATCACGTCACCCACATCGACTTCAGTCACCCCTATGACGAAGCGTTGCGCAAGAAGTTGATCGCCGCGTTGCAGGCGCTGGGCTATCCGCACAGCAGCCATGGCGTCTACGCCGCGACCCAGGGGCCGCGCCTGGAGACCGTAGCGGAGATCGCCAAGCTGGAGCGCGACGGGTGCGACATCGTCGGTATGACCGGCATGCCCGAAGCCGCGCTGGCCCGTGAGCTGGAACTGCCCTATGCCTGTCTGTCGCTGGTGGTGAACCCGGCGGCCGGCAAGTCCAGTGGGATCATCACCATGGCCGAGATCGAGCAGGCCCTGCACGAAGGTATCGGCAAGGTGCGCGAGGTGCTGGGGCGCGTGTTGGTGAGCTGACGACGCGCCGGAGCGTTCGGCTATCGCGGAGAAGGTCCGCTCCTGTGCCCCCAGCAATTCCCTTAGGAGCAACTGTCTTTGGGCTCCCGCGTTCGCGGGAGTGACGCTGTTATGCATCGTCACCTCGACACGTCATCCCCGCGAACGCGGGACACGGCTCTATCGCGAACAGCGCTTGCGCTGGCCCGAAGGGGGCTCATCCAAAAAAGCAATGTAGAAGGGGACGCTGTCCGCGATTTCCAATCCAGCGCCGTGCCATGCGGATCGCGGATGAATCCGCCCCTACGAGATCAAAAGCCGTTTATCCCGCGAACGGTGTACGCCCTACGGTTTTGGCAGGGGCGCGAAGAGCGCGTCGATGTCGCTCTCCCGCAATTGCAGGCCGGTGTTCTTGCCGTCTTCCAGCACTCCAGCGGCCAATGCGGCCTTGCGTGCCTGCAGCTGCTGGATCTTTTCTTCCAGGGTGCCGCGGGCGATCAGCTTGTAGACGAACACCGGCTTGTCCTGGCCGATGCGGTAGGCGCGGTCGGTGGCCTGCTGCTCTACCGCCGGGTTCCACCAGGGATCGTAGTGGATCACGGTGTCGGCGGCGGTGAGGTTCAGGCCGGTGCCTCCGGCCTTCAGGCTGACGAGGAACAGCGGGACGTGTCCCTGCTGGAAGTCTTCCACCGGCTGGCGCCGGTCGCGGGTTTCTCCGGTGAGGAGCGCATAGGGGATGCCCCTTTCCCGTAGCTGAGCCTGGATCAATTCGAGCATTGAGGTGAACTGCGAGAAGAGCAGGACGCGACGTCCTTCTGCGAGCAGTTCGTCGAGCATCTCCAGCAGGGCGTTCAGCTTGCCCGAATGTGCCGCTGGCAGATCCGCCTGCAGCAGTCGGGGGTCACAGCAGACCTGGCGTAGCTTGAGCAGGGCGTCGAGCACGACGATCTGGCTGCTGGCGAGTCCCTTCTGGCGTATTTCCTCGCGGACTTTGCGGTCCATGGCCAGGCGCACGGTCTCGTAGAGATCCCGCTGGCGCTCGTCGAGCTCCACCCGGTGGGTGATTTCGCTCTTGGGCGGTAACTCCGTGGCGACCTGGTCCTTGCGACGGCGCAACAGGAAGGGCTTGATGCGTGCGTTCAAGTGCGCCAGCCGCTGGCTGTCGCCGGCCTTTTCGATGGGGTGGCGATACAGTCGCGCAAAGTGACGCGCGTCGCCCAGCCATCCCGGCATCACCAGGTTGAACAGCGACCACAGTTCGCCCAGGTGGTTTTCCAGCGGCGTACCGGTGAGGCACAGACGCTGCCGGGCATCGAGGCGGGTTGCGGCCTGAGCTGACTTGCTGCTGGCGTTCTTCAGGTATTGCGCTTCGTCGAACACCGCCATGTGCAGCGGTTGCCGTGACAGGGCCTCGATGTCCCGGGCGAGCAGGGCATAGGTGCTGAGCAGCAGGTCGTACTGTGACAGGTCGTCGAAGTGCCGGTAGCGCTCGCTGCCGTGCAGGGTGAGTACGCGCAGCTCCGGGGCGAAGCGTGCGATCTCGTCCTGCCAGTTGGCCACCAGGCTGGTGGGCATCAGGACCAGGGCGGGGCGGTCCAGACGCCCGGCGCGCTTTTCCGTGAGGATGTGGGCCAGCACCTGCAGGGTTTTGCCCAGCCCCATATCGTCGCCGAGGATTGCGCCGAGTTCCAGCTCGCGCAGCGCCTGCATCCAGGCGAGGCCCTGCAGCTGATAGGGTCGCAGCTCCGCCTGCAGGCCGTCCGGCGACGCGCAGGGCTGTTGCTGGAAATCACGCAGGCGTCTGGCGCGGCGCAGCAATTGTTCGGCGCCTTGCCAGTGAAGCGGGTGCTCGTCGAGCCGGTTCAGCAGGTTGGCGTCAGCGCTGGAGATGCGCAGGCGGGCGGCATCATGTTGCAGGCTGCCCAGCAGCAGTCCTTCCAGCAACTGGAGCATGGCCCGCACCCGCGCCACGGGCAGGCTCACGCTCAGTGGCTTGCCATCCGACTGGCGCCGGGCGTCGAGGCGGATGGGCATTTCCCCGTCGCTGGCACCCTTTTGCAGCGCTGGCGGACCTTTCCGGATCAGCTCCAGCAGAGGCTGCAACAGGCTGACCTGCTGGCCATCGACGACGATCCCCAGTTCCAGGTCGAACCAGGCATGGCCGGGCTCCTCGTCGATATGGGCGTACCAGTCTTCGACTTCGCTGAAGTCGAAGGGGAAGTCGTCGTCGATCTCTATCACCCAGCCCTGGGCGCGAAGGCTCGGTACCTGCTGGGCGATGGGTGCCCACTGGGTATCGTCGGGCGGCCGATAGCATTCGTGGCGCCCTTCCAGTTCGCGAGGTGTGGAGCGTTTGTCGAGCTTCTTCAGGCCCAGTTTCTGCAGCGTCTTGCGCAGGGCCTGCTCGGCATCGGGTTTGCGCTCGATGGCGATGAACGCGCCATCCTCCAGGTAGCGAATCGGTTGGCCACTGCGCGCTGGGCCATGGGCGTGCTCCTTGCCATAGGCGAAGGTCAGGCAAGCCTGGTGCATGTCCTCTGCACCATGGATGTCGTTGCGCAGTGTGCTCAGCAGCAGGTGGGGTATCGGCTGGACGTCCAATTGCCGCTCTTCGCTGGGCATTGGCAACGGTGCCTGCGGGGCAAGGGCTCTGAGTTGCAGGCCGAAGAGTGCGGCCTCCTGCGGCGGTACTGGCGGGCTGCTCGACAGGTAGCTGGCCAGTGCATCCGGCAGATCGTGGCGCAGGGGGCCGACACACAAACCCTGGCGGTCGACGTACCACGGTGGGGTCAGCTCGGTCAGCAGTTGCGGATTTGGGGTTGCGTCGGTCTCCCAGCTGACCATGAAGCTCCCATCGTCATGCTGCCGCCAGGCGAGCCGGGCGTGCAGCTCCGTCCCGAGGTCCAGCTGGCTGGAGGGATTGCCGAGCTCCAGAAACACTTGCCCGTTCCGCAGGATCAGCTCCAGCAATTCGGCGCCGTCGCGGCCCTGCAGGTTTACTTCATTGGCATGGGGTTGCACGCCCTCGGTGCCGAGTGCGCGTAGCAGGATACGCTGGTCTGGCTCGGTCACGCCCTTGCCCAGGGCGAGCGCGATGGAGGCGATGCGCGGGTAGCCCTGGAGCTGGCCGTTCTCGCCGCGCTGGGCGAAGTGGATGAAGATCCGGCCGTTTCGGCTCAGCTGGTAAAGCAGGGGTGCTTCGTGGGGCTTCCTGCTTTCGGGCTCCGCCCTGAGCGCAACAGGCGCGTTGTTCAGCCAGTCCTGCAGGCCGGGAGACAGCCTGTTGGAGGGGGCAGGATTGGGGGCTGGGGTGGGCTTCGGCGCGGCGCTGAGGCTGGCGGCCTGTTCGTCCAGCAGATGCAGCAGGACGGCCACGCAATGCTTGCAGTCGAATCCGACCGGGCAGTCGCACTGGCAGTCGAGGGTGTCGCCGCTTCTGGAGAAGTTTATCCGCTGGCGATAGCGGCTGTTGTCCGAGCCCCGGCACAGGCCCTCCAGCGAGCGCTCGGCGAGGCGCAGGACACTGGCCCGGCCTTCCCGGGCGTAGGTCTCGCCCCGGACCAGGGTGACTGCTGGGAAGAGGCGGCGCCAGGGAATGCGTTGCAAGTGCTCGGCGAACGGGACCATGGCGCGGCCTTGATCGGGGCCTGGTTACTGGGCCGGCTGTGCCGGCGGCGGGGCGTCGAAGCCGCCGTCGGCCGGGGCGGCCGGCGCCGGTTGCTGCGGTGCGTCCGGGCCGGTGGGCGCTTCGTCTTCCATGCCGGGCGGGGTCGGAGAGGCTGGGCGGGCGTTGAGCGGGCTGACCTTGATCAGCATGCCCAGGCTCGGATGGTCGAGGTAGGTCAGCACGCTGTTCTTCAGGCTGGCTTCCTGGACCATGTGCTGGCTGGCGGAAAGCAGGCCGTCGGCGCTGAACTGGTTGATCCAGAAGTCGGTCTGGGTATTCACGAAGCGCTGTTGGCTGAGGGTGACGGTGCCTTCCACCGGGAAGTGGCCGTCGCGCTTCTGGCCTTCGCTCAGGGAAATCTTCACGGGGTTGGCATCGATCTCCTGGCGCCAGGCCTTGTGCATCAGTACCTGGAAGCCTTCGTTCTGCTTGAGCTTGGCGACCTGGGCGTCGAGCGCGGTGGGGCGTGCGCTGTCAGGGCCTGGCGGCTGCGCACCTTTGGCCCAGTCGTCGGGCGCGGGACGGCTGGCGAACACGGCGTCGCCGGACTGCTGGAAGAGGATCAGCTCTACCTGGTAGGGCTCGGCGAAGGCCGCCGGCGACAGCAGTGCCAGGGACAGCAGCAGGGGTTGGAACAGGCGCATTGCACGGGGTCCTTAGTGAGTCTGTGGCGTGAGGCGCTCGAGCAGCGCCTCCAGCGTGTTGAATCGTTCTTCCGGGCGCTCCATGGGCACCTGGAACTTGAAGAGGGTGGCCCCTTCGAATTTGTACCGATTGGGCTGGCTCTGGATCATCTTGATCAGCACCAGCGGGTCGACGCAGGTATCGGCGGCGAATTCTACCCGGCCTCCCTGGGGGCCGGCATCTACCTTCACGATTCCGAGCTTTTCCGCCTGCAGTTTGAGAAGAGTCAGACGCATCAGATTCTTCGCTGGCTCAGGCAGCAGGCCGAAGCGATCGATCATTTCCACCTGCAGTTCGCGCAGGCCGTCTTCGTCGAGGGCGTTGGCGATGCGTTTGTAGAGGATCAGGCGCCCGTGGACGTCCGGCAGGTAGTCCTCGGGGATCAGCGCCGGCACCCGCAGGTTGATGTCCGGGCCGCCGCCCAGCGGCTGCTCCAGGTTCGGCTGCTCGCCCTTGCGGATGGCCTTCACCGCGCGTTCGAGCATTTCCATGTAGAGGGTGAAGCCCACCGCCTGGATCTGCCCGCTCTGGCCTTCGCCGAGCAGTTCGCCGGCGCCGCGGATTTCCAGGTCATGGGTGGCCAGCACGAAGCCGGCGCCCAGGTCCTGGGCGTTGGCGATGGCTTCCAGGCGCTTCTCGGCGTCCGGGGTCATCTGCTTGCGCGGTGGAGTGAGCAGGTAGGCGTAGGCCTGGTGGTGGCTGCGGCCGACGCGCCCGCGCAACTGGTGCAGCTGGGCCAGGCCGAATTTGTCGGCGCGCTCGATGAGGATGGTGTTGGCGCTCGGCACGTCGATGCCGGTCTCGATGATGGTCGAGGCCACCAGCACGTTGAAGCGCTTGTGGTAGAAGTCGCTCATCACCCGTTCCAGATCGCGCTCGTTCATCTGCCCATGGCCGACGCCGATGCGCGCTTCCGGAACCAGCTCCGCCAGGTCGCGGGCGCACTTCTCGATGGTCTTCACCTCGTTGTGCAGGAAGTACACCTGGCCGCCGCGCAGCAGTTCGCGCAGCAGGGCTTCCTTGATCACCGACTTCTGCTCCTCCATGACGAAGGTGCGCACCGAGAGGCGGCGTGCCGGCGGCGTGGCGATGATCGAGAGGTCGCGCATGCCGGCCACGGCCATGTTCAGGGTGCGCGGGATCGGCGTGGCGGTGAGGGTGAGGATGTCCACCTCGCTGCGCAGGGCCTTGAGCTGCTCCTTCTGGCGCACGCCGAAGCGGTGTTCCTCGTCGATGATGACCAGGCCGAGGTTCTTGAACTTGACGTCGTCCTGCAGCAGCTTGTGGGTGCCGATGACGATGTCCACCTTGCCTTCGGCCAGTTGACCGACGGCGCCTTCGACTTCCTTGGCCGATTTGAAGCGGCTCATCACCTCGACCGTCACCGGCCAGTCGGCGAAGCGATCGCGGAAGCTGTTGTAGTGCTGCTGGGCGAGTAGGGTAGTGGGCACCAGCACGGCGACCTGCCGGCCGCTATGCACGGCGACGAAGGCGGCGCGCATGGCCACTTCGGTCTTGCCGAAGCCCACGTCGCCGCAGACCAGGCGGTCCATCGGTTTTTCGGCGAGCATGTCGGCCACCACTGATTCGATGGCGGTCTGCTGGTCCGGGGTTTCCTCGAAGGGGAAGCCGGCGGAGAAGGTGGCGTAGTCGGCCTGCGGGTCCTTGAAGGCGTAACCCTTGCGGGCGGCACGGCGGGCGTAGATGTCGAGCAGCTCGGCGGCGACGTCGCGGACCTGCTCGGCAGCCTTGCGCTTGGCCTTCTGCCAGGTTTCCGAGCCCAGCTTGTGCAGCGGCGCCAGGGCGTCGTCGCTGCCGGTGTAGCGGGCGATCAGGTGCAGGTTGGCCACCGGCACGTAGAGCTTGGCTTCGTCGGCGTATTGCAGGGCGAGGAATTCGGCGTTCTGGTCGTCGATCTCCAGGGTAATCAGGCCCATGTAGCGGCCGACGCCGTGGTCGATGTGCACCACCGGCGCACCTTCGCGCAGCTCGGTGAGGTTCTTGATGACGTTCTCGCCGCCATCGCGGGTCTTCTCGCGGCGGCGGCGCTGCATGACGCGCTGGCCGAACAGCGGGCTCTCGGCCACCAGGGCGATGCCCGGCTGCCCCTTGACGGCATCCAGCAGTAGGCCTTCGTCCATCGGCGCGATGGTGATCGCCAAGCGATCCTTGTGCGCCAGGAAGCCCGGCCAGCCGTCGACTTCCACCGGGCGCAGCTTCAGTCGCGCCAGCAGCTCCAGCAGCACTTCGCGGCGGCCGGCGGATTCGGCGGTGAACAGGATGCGCCCGTCGAACTGTTCGATGAACTGGCGCAGGCGCGCCAGCGGCTCGGTGGCCTTGGCCTCGATGGCCAGTTCCGGCAGCGACTCGGCGGCGAAACGCTCGCGGCCGACGCCGGTCTCGATCGGCTCAGGGCTGACGACGACGCGCGGCCAGTTCTTCAGGCGGGCGAAGCAGTCTTCCACCGGCAGGAACACCTCGGCTGGCGGCAGCAGTGGGCGTTCCGGGTCATAGCGGCGGTCTTCGTAGCGGCTGCGAACGTCGGTCCAGAACTGCTCGGCGGCGGTCTCGATGCCCGGCAGGGAGAACACCTGGGTGTCCTGCGGCAGGTAGTCGAACAGCGTTGACGTCTCGCCCTCTTCGAAGAACAGCGGGATGTAGTACTCGATACCGGCGGGTGTCAGGCCGCTGGCCAGGTCCTGGTAGATCGGGCAGCGGCGGTAGTCGACGTCGAAGCGTTCACGGAAGCGGCCACGGAAGCCGGTCACCGACTCTTTGCGCAGCGGGAACTCGCGGGCCGGCAGCAGGCGGATGCTCTCCACCTTGTCGATGGAGCGCTGGGTTTCCGGGTCGAAGGTGCGCAGCGTCTCGATTTCGTCATCGAACAGGTCGATGCGGTAGGGCAGCTCGCTGCCCATCGGGAACAGGTCGATCAGCGCGCCGCGCACGGCAAACTCGCCGTGCTCATAAACCGTATCGACGCAGCGGTAGCCGGCGGCCTCGAAGCGGCTGCGCATCTGCTCGACGTCGAGCTTCTGGCCGACGTCCAGCACCAGGCTGCTGCCGAGCAGGAACTTGGCCGGCGCCAGGCGGTGCAGGGTTGTGGTGATCGGAACCACCAGCACGCCGCGGCGCAGCTCGGGCAGCTGATAAAGCGTGGCAACGCGCTGGGAAATGATGTCCTGGTGCGGCGAAAAGACGTCGTAGGGCAGGGTTTCCCAGTCCGGCAGTTGCAGCACCGGCAGGTCCGGCGCAAAGAAGCTCAGCTCCTGCTCCAGGCGCTCGGCACTCTGGCTGTCGGCGGTCAGCAACAGGGTGAAACGATTGGCGGACGCCGAGGCTTCGGCAATGGCAAGGCTCAGGGCGGCGCCCGGCAGGTTGCCCCAGGATTGCTTGCCGGCACTGGTCGGCAATGAAGGAATGCGCAGTACGGACACGGGCGTTCGTGGCTCCGGTCGAGGGATTTGACCGGTCGGATTGTAACTATCCCGATTGACGGATGTCAGTCATACGACCGCTGCGGATTGCCGGCGATTGTTCACGCCGTCATAATGTAGCCCCTTTTTTCTTCTCCTACATGTGGAAGGTATTGCCCGTGACCCAGAAGCCCGACCAGTGTCTCGGTGAGTGGATCGATCGTGAAGCCCTCGCGGAAGCCATGATTCCGCTGATCGGCCAACTCTACCGTAACAACAACGTGGTGACCTCGATCTACGGCCGTGGCCTGATCAACCGTTCGGTGATCGCGATTCTCAAAGCGCACCGTTTCGCCCGTCACCGCCTGGCCGAAGGCGGCCTGTCGGTACACGACACCTTCCCGATCCTCAAGGCGATGAGCGAGCTCAAGCTGGGCGCCGCTTCCGTCGACCTGGGCAAGATGGTTGCCAAGTTCAAGGCCGAAGGTAACGGTCGCAGCATCGAGCAGTTCACCAAGGACGAACTGGCCGACGTGGTCGGCAAGCAGAACGGCGGCGCCCGC